>NZ_JBITJH010000005.1:57535-406367 GCF_044459745.1 Micromonospora sp. NPDC050187 | reverse complement strand
TCCCGGGGCCACCCGACCCACCCGCACGCTCACCAACAGCGGGTCACGGCCGCACGGGGGATACAACCGACCCGCCCCCACCACCATTCCCCGCCAGCCGGCCCGACCGTCACGCCCGGCCGACGTCCAGCTCGGTTTCCTCGACGGCTGCGGCTCGCCACTCGACGCGCTTCAGGACCCGCCGGCCCGAACATCTTCGGCCCTCCGGATCTGACACCACTGCCACAAGATCTTCTCTGCCGGGCATTGACAGCCGTCCATCTCAACGGCGATCGTTATCGCCAATGGCAACACGGGTGCCATCGCGGCGGTCGCTTCGTCCGACAACGGCAGGAGCGATCACTATTGATGCGTGCCCCATGGGACTTCGATGGGGGAATGCATGGAAGGCAGGATCTCCTCACCTCTTCGTCTCTTCAAGATCTTGGTTGTAGGCGCCGCGCTCGTCCTGGTTGCGCCACCGGCCACGCCAGCAGCTTCCGCGGCGCCGTTGGCGCAGCCTGTGGCCAGCAACGACTTCCGCATCACCGCGTCGTCGGCCAATGAGGACATCGGCACGTTCGCCCGCTCGGCCACGCTGATCGAGTTCGCGGCTGCCGCCAGGAGTGCCGCGTCGACCGAGGTGACGCTCTCCGTTGGCGGTAAGAAGTTCACGGCCAGCAAGGACATCGCGAAGGGCTCCGCCCAGTGGTCCGGCGGGGGCGCTTCCCTGCAACCGGATGAAAATCTGGCGCTCGACGCCTTCGCCAACGCCCTCGAGTCTGAGTGGGTCGAACCGGCCAGCGCCACGAAAGCGCCGATCCCGTTGCACCGGGACCTGACCATCCGTCTCGCCATGCTTCTCGCTGAGGCGCCCCCTGGCACCAGGATCGGGACCCAGGATGTGCCCCGCCCGGCGGAACGACGCGGTGAGCGGAAGCTTCCGGAGAGTGCTGTCGCGGTGGAGTCGTGCCTCCAGGAGGGCACCTTCGCCACCGTGGCGAACAGCGCGGAACGGAAAGCGGTGGTCGCGGCTTGCCAGGAAAGCAACGAAGACGGCATCTGGTACACCCGATGCAATTTCAACGAGTGGGTGATCCACGATGCGGCCGACCACTGCATCATGGGTGAAACCGTCTATGTCGGTCCGGCCTCGTACGACTGCATGGGTAAGTGCGGTGGCGGTTGTTTCATCATCACCGGCTACACCTATGACTGCGCTGACCACGATCGCTGCGGTCGGGTCCATGGTGGATCGACCGACCCGTGGGACAGCGAGTGCGGCGACGAGTACTGGGAAGCTGATGACGACTTCCTGTGGTCGACGAACCAGTGCGGTTAGAGTCCGGTCCTCTCGTACGATGAAGCGACTTCTCCTCACCGTTTCGTTCGTCACGCTCACTTTGGTGGCGACCGGCTGCGGGTCCACGGACCAGTCCGTGGACCCGTCGCCAAACGTTCTGGCCACCGTGGCAGGCGAGCCAGTCACCGTCGAGCAGGTTCGGGCGCTGATTCCGGACAGTCCCCTGCCGGCGGTGTTGGTGGCAGGCGGCTACTCCGGTCCGTGGCCGGAGGCACTGGAGTTGGCGGTCCGGGACGAGCTGCTGGGGCGCGAAGCCGCCCGCCGTGGCATCGACGGGTCAACCAGGGCCGAACAGATCGCCACACTCATCACGCAGGAGCAGAACAATGCTGCTGGCCTCACCGCTGAAAGCATCGCAGACGGGGAGGCGCGCGCCTGGTACCAGGAGCACCGCAGATTGTTCGGGAACGTGGCACAGGCCGACGTGGCCTGGGGGGAGTTCTCTGACCCCGCCAAGGCCAGGATGGCTCTGGCGCGTGCGGCTGATACCAATCAGCCGACGTTCCAGAGCCTGGTTCGCGAGGGCGGTGCGACGGACAGTGGCACGGCCACAGTTGACGATCATGGCGAAGGCGCCGATCCGATGGTCTCGCGTGCGGCCTTCGCAGTTGGCGCAGCCGGAGGAGTCGGGTTGTCCGCGGACCCGGAGAACAACCGATGGTGGGTGGTCCGTGTCGAGCGCATCTCGTTCAAGCAGATGGACTGGGACGCAGCGCTGGCCTACAAGGTGAAGTCGGCAATGGCTACGTACCGTCGGGAGGAACACCTGCGCCGGCTCGCTCACTCGTTGCGGAAGAATTGGCCGGTCCGCGTGTACGAGACGCGGCTCGCTGACATTGTCGCGACAGAGGAGCCACCGAAGTGACTGTAGCCACGATAGTAGGCGTGATTCTTGCGCTGTTCATCACCGCCGCAGCGTTCGTGCACTTGGGCAGAAACCGTGCCGCACCCGGTGCCGTCGGTCGCGTGTTGAGACTGCTTGCGTTCGCCGCCACCGCAGGGATCGCCATTGCGCTGTTGCCGTTCACGGTCGCGGACAGTGGTGCTTCCGCCGGCTATTTGCTGGGTGTGCCCGTGGCGGCAGCCGCATGTCCCCTGATCGCGGACCTGACCGGCCGTGCTGTGGGAATCACGACGGCGGTCGGAGCGCTGGTGATGCTGGTCTGGGGCCTCATACTCGGGCTCGGCATCGGACTTTGGTTCATCCTTCCAGCCCTGTTGCTGGGGATGGCGGTGGTAGCCGGAATTTCTTCGCGGCGCGCGCCGGCGACCGGCAAGGGGTACCGCAGCCAGCGGCCTCCGGCGTGACGGCGAGCCATATTCGGTCGACCCGCAGGCGACGCGGTGGCATCGTGCCCGGATGCCGGTACCTTCCCACACGCTCGCACGATGGCAGTTCGACCTGACCTGGTCCCTGTTCGAGTACCACCTCGAACGACTCGAACCGGAGGACTTCCGCTGGGAGCCCGCCACACTCTGTTGGACGATGCGGACCGGCCCCGACGGCGGCTGGGTGCCGGACTGGGCCGACACCGAGCCGGATCCGGTCCCGGTGCCCACGATCGGCTGGCTCACCTGGCACCTCGGCTGGTGGTGGAGCGTGACCCTGGACCACCTTGGGGGACGACCTCCGCGCGAGCGCACCGACGTCCGCTGGCCCGGTCCCGGGGAACCGACCGTGGTCTGGCTGCGCGACCTGCGTACCCAGTGGCTGGCCGCGCTCGACCGGCTCACCGACGCCGATCTCGGCCGCCCCGCGACCTTCCCGTGGCAGGACGACCCGGCGCACACCGTCGCGCACACGCTGGGCTGGGTGAACGCCGAACTGATGAAGAACGTCGCCGAGATCGGTCAGCTTCGGCTGCTGCGCGCGGCGCAAACACCCGGCTGACTGCCCGGCGGCCGGTGCCCGCCCCCGCTCATGGCAACAGCGGCAGGTGGTCGCGGAGCGCGGCGAACTGGGCCACGGTCAGGTAGGACGGGTTGGCTGCCTGCGGTTGACGGAGGACCTCCGCCGTCGCGAGGCGGGCGTCGGCGCGCAGGGTCTCGCGGCGCACCCGGTGGTCGGGGGCGAGCACGGTCAGGTCGAGCGGCACCGTCCACGGCCCGTCGCCGTGTGGCACCGACGGGCCGGTGAGCCGGCCGACACCCCAGACGCCGTACGGCAGACGCCCCCGGCTCCCGCTGGCCCAGAGGACGACCGGCTGCCCGGCCGCCATCAGCCGGGCCCGGTAGCCGGGGCGGACGCACCAGGCACGTACCCGTGGATCATGGGCGAACCGGTCGGCGAGGTCGGTGGTGTCCGCGTTGCCCTTGAGCAGCCACGCACCGAGGTCGCCGAGGGTGACGGTCACTTTTCCTCCCGTACGCGCGCGTCGGGCCGGCCGAGGGGCCGACCCGACGCGGAACGCGGACCTCAGCTGCGGAACATGTCCTTGATCTTCTCGCCGGCCTGCTTGAGATGGCCGCTGGCCTGGTCCTGACGACCCTCGGCCTCCAGGCGCTCGTCGTCGGTGGCCCGGCCGACGCCTTCCTTGACCTTGCCGGTCGCCTGCTCGGACGCGTTATTGATCTTGTCATCGATACCCATGCGGCACCTCCGGGATCACGGGTGGAACCTCGTCGTCCTACCCCGTTACTCCTACCCCCACGGCTACGGCCCAACCCCCGTCACCGAGCCGCCCCACCGGCGGATCCGGCAGGCTGCCTCACCGGCGGTCCGGCAGGCCGCTTCACGCCACCGGACGGAAGCCGCGCAGGCGGAGGCTGTTCGCGACCACGAAGACCGAGGAGAAGGCCATCGCCGCTCCGGCGATCATCGGGTTGAGCATCCCGGCGGCGGCCAGTGGCAGCGCCGCCACGTTGTAGGCGAAGGCCCAGAAGAGGTTGCTCTTGATGATCCGCAGCGTCCGGCGGGCGAGGCGGATCGCGTCCACCGCCGCCACGAGGTCATCGCGGACCAGGGTCAGGTCGGACGCCTCGATCGCGGCGTCCGTGCCGGCGCCCATGGCCAGTCCCAGGTCGGCCTGGGCGAGCGCGGCGGCGTCGTTGACGCCGTCGCCGACCATCGCCACGACCTTCCCCTCGGCCTGGAGCCGCTTGACCACGTCGACCTTCTCCGCCGGCAGCACCTCGGCGATCACCTCGTCCACGCCCACCTCGGCGGCGACCGTGCGGGCGGCGGCGGTGTTGTCGCCGGTCAGCAGCACCGGCGTCAGGCCGATCTCGCGGAGCCGGGTGATCGCGGCCCGGCTGGTCGGCTTGACCACGTCGGCGACGACCAGGACGCCGCGCGCCCGGCCGTCCCACCCGGCCAGCACCGCCGTCCGCCCCTTGGCCTCCGCGTCACGCACCGCCCGTTCGACCCCCTCGGGTACGTCGAGACCGCGCTCGCGCAGCAGCCGTACCCGGCCGACCACCAGTTCCCGGCCGTCGACCGTGCCGGTGACGCCGAGCCCCTCGACGTTGGCGAACCCCGTCACCGGAGGCAGCGCGCCGGCACGGGCGGCCCCGGCGGCCACCGCCCGGGCGATCGGGTGCTCGCTGGCCGCCTCCAGCGCGCCGGCCAGCCGCAGCAGCTCGTCGGCGTCCTGCCCGTCGGCCGGGAGCGTGTCGACCAGGGTCATCCTCCCGGTGGTGACGGTGCCGGTCTTGTCCAGCACGACGGTGTCCACCCGCCGGGTCGACTCCAGCACCTCCGGTCCCTTGATCAGGATGCCGAGCTGCGCGCCCCGACCGGTGCCGACCAGCAGGGCGGTCGGGGTGGCCAGGCCGAGCGCGCACGGGCAGGCGATGATCAGCACCGCCACGGCGGCGGTGAACGCGGCGGTCAGGCCGGCGTCGCGGCCCAGCCAGTAGCCGAGGGTGCCGGCCGCGAGCGCGATCACGATCGGGACGAACACCCCGGAGATCCGGTCGGCCAGCCGCTGCACGGCGGCCTTGCCGGTCTGGGCCTGTTCCACCAGCTTCGCCATCTGGGCGAGCTGGGTGTCACCACCGACCCGGGTGGCGGTGACCACCAGCCGGCCGCCCGCGTTGACGGTCGCCCCGACCACGGCGTCGCCCGGTCCCACCTCGACCGGCACCGACTCGCCGGTGAGCATGCTGGCGTCGACCGCCGAGGTGCCCTCGGCCACCACCCCGTCGGTGGCGACCTTCTCGCCGGGTCGGACGACGAACCGGTCCCCCACCGCGAGCTGGTCGACCGGGATCCGGACCTCCGCGCCGTCCCGCAGCACGGCGACGTCCTTCGCGCCGAATTCGAGCAGGGCACGCAGGGCGGCCCCGGCGGTGCGCTTCGCGCGGGCCTCGAAGTAGCGGCCGGCGAGGATGAACATGGTCACCCCGGCCGCCGTCTCCAGGTAGATGTTGCCGGCTCCGTCGCTGCGCGCGATGTCGAAGGTGAACGGGTGGGTCATCCCCGGCGTGCCCGCGTCGCCGAGGAAGAGCGCCCAGAGCGACCAGCCGAACGAGGCGAGGGTACCGAGCGAGATCAGCGTGTCCATGGTCGCCGCGCCGTGACGCAGGTTGACCAGGGCGGCCCGGTGGAAGGGCAGCCCGCCGTAGACCACCACCGGGGCGGCCAGGGTCAGCGAGAGCCACTGCCAGTAGGTGAACTGCCAGGCCGGCACCATCGCCAGTAGGATCACCGGCACCGTCAGCACGGCCGACACCCACAGCCGGGTACGCAGCCCGCGCAGCTCGTCCACCGCTTCGGTGGTTCCCTCCGGGCCGGCGGCCGGCGTGGGCGGAGCGGGCAACGCGGCGGTGTAGCCGGTCTTCTGGACCGTGGCGATCAGGTCCTGCGGCGTGACGGTGTCGTCGTACGAGACGGACGCCTTCTCGGTGGCGTAGTTGACCGTGGCGGTGACGCCGTCCAGTCGGTTGAGCTTCTTCTCGATCCGGGAGGCGCAGGAGGCGCAGGTCATGCCGCCGATCGCCAGTTCGATCCGGTGGGTTGCCACCCGCAGTGGCCCAGCGGTGGACATCGGTACCTCCGGTCAGTCGTGGGCGTGGTCGGATGCGCCGACCACGACCGTGAACTCGGCGGTGCGGACCGTGCCGCCGTGCTGGAAATCCAGGAAGAGGCGGTACGTCCCGGCGAACGGCACCTCGGCGCGGAAGCGCACCTCCGGGCCGGGGCGGGTCCGCCCGTCACCGGGGGCACCGTCCGGGTGCACGTGCAGGTACGCCAGGTCGCCCTGACGCAGCGCCACCAGGTGCCCGTACGCGCCGAGGTAGGGCTGGAGATCGGTGACCGGTACGCCGTCCCGGCGCACGGTCAGGGTCAGCTCGTTGGTCCTGCCGGGTCGCAGCTCACCGGTGAGGGTGACGGTGTACCCGTCGACGGTGGCGGTGGCCGCCGGCGCGGGCAGCGTACGCGGCGTGAACGCGCCGGGGACCGCGACGTCGACACCGAGGGTGAGCGGTTTCGCCCCGGTCGGGGTGAAGTCGGCGAACGCCCGCCAACTCCCCGGCTCGGCCAGCGGGGAGGCGATCCGCCACGTGCCGTCCGGGTCCATCGTCGGGTGCACGTGCCGGAACCCGGCGAGGTCCCGCCGGGCGACGATCAGGTGCATCCGTTTGTCGTGCTCCACGTCGAAGGCGGTGACCGCGTGCCCGTCGGGGCCGGTGACCCGGAAGGCGAACTCGCCGACCGGCGTGGACACGGGGGTCAGCGTGTAGCCCTGGTCGGAGACCAGCAGTCCACCGGGGAGGTGGTCGCCCGCGCCGTCCTCGTGTCCGCCGCCCTCGGGGCCGCCGGACGCGTGCCCGGTGGTCGGGTGGCCGCTCTCGGCGGGAGCGACGGGGCCGGTCATTAGCCCGACCCCGTACGCCGCACCGACAACCGCCACGAGGCCGAGGGCGAACCCGCTCAGCTTCGTCGCTGTGTTCATGATCCGACGAGCTCGAATCCAGCCTCGTCGACCGCCGCGCGGACCGTCTCGGTCTCCAGCGGGGCGTCGCTGGTGACGGTGACCTGACCCGACGCCAGGTCGACCTGGACGTCGGTGACACCGGCGACCGACCCGAGTTCGCTGCTGACGGCGCTGACGCAGTGTCCGCAGGTCATGCCCTGGACCTGGTACGTCTTGGTGGCCATCGAAACTCCTCTCGACGATGGATACCCACCTGGGGTATCCCCTCGACTGCACCGTAGCATACCCCCCAGGGGTAAGCTATCCTCGGTGTCATGAGCACACCCACACCGATCCGGGGATACACGGCCACCAAGGACCAGTTGCTCGCGCGGCTCCGCCGGGTCGAGGGGCAGGTCCGGGGCATCGAGAAGATGGTCGACGAGGACCGGTACTGCATCGACGTGCTCACCCAGATCTCCGCCATCCAGGCCGCCCTGGACAAGGTCGCCCTCGGCCTGCTCGACGGCCACGCCCGGCACTGCATGCACGAGGGTGCCGCCGAGGGCCGCGCCGACGAGATGGCGACCGAGATGATGGCGGCGGTCGGCCGCCTGATGAAACGCGGCTGACCACCGGAGGCCTTCACGGCCGCGAACAGGCATGATCGACTCCGTTTTGACGAAACGGCGCCGCCCCGGCTCCCTGGACACCCCGTCTCGACCATGCAGCGGACCTGCTCCGCGCGGCGACCCCGGCACGGCGACCGTCGCAGTCAGCACGGTACGGACACGAGGACGCGATATCGGAATATGGCGCTCGCCTGTCGGTGAAAAGGTGGCGATCCAGCCTCGCTCCGAAAGGCGAGCCGAACCGGCCATGCGCTCGGCTGGTGTTGTTCGCGCAGTCCGCCGGATAGAGGGCCACGCTCTCCGGGAGATGCGGCGGATCTCGGAGACCCTGCACCTCACGTGAGGCACGCTGCCGGCCCGGCGGCAGGGTGACCGACTCGGAGTGACATCGAGCCAGAGCGGCCGACACCCAACTCAAGAGCCAAATCTTGGACAGTTACCGTTCAAATAAGACGGTAACTGTCCAAGATTCGAAGCGCCTCTTCGAGATCGTCAGGAGTCAGACACCGAAAGGGCGTCCGCCCCATCCCAGGGTCGAACGCCCGATCCGTTGCAAGTGTTGTTATCGCTGACAACCGACCTCGGCGACGAACGCGCGCCAGGACTCGGGGGTGAAGGCGAGCGTGCCGCCCGACCGGTCCTTCGTGTCCCGCACGAGAACCACCCCCGCCAGATTGTCCGCCACCTCGACGCAGGCACCACCGTTCTGGCCGCTGCGCGTGCTCTTGCGCCAGACAGCGCCGCTCAGTTCCATTTTTCAGCCACCCTCTCGATCAACTCGACCGATTACCTGTGAGGCAACGCCTCGCCCCGGACGGACTCCCACGCCTGCTGCACCCAGATCAGGCTGGACGGCTCGTCGACCACCCGCCCCTGAAGCTGACTGTCCAGATAGGCGTATTCGTCCCCTCCTTCGAGGGAGGCCAACACGAACGGGCCGCCCATACCAGCGTACGCCCCGGTAGATGACGGCACGACGTGGATTCGTACGTGCGGAAGCTGGGTGGACACCTCCAGCATCCGACACAACTGCCCATGCATGATCGCGGCATCACCCACCTCTCGTTGCAGCATGTTCTCATCGATAACGGCCACAAACTGCGGTGGCGACTCGCTCGTGAGAACCTCCTGCCGCATGATGCGGGCCGCCGTCCGACGCTCGACCTCATCAGAACTCAGGAGGCCACCGCATGCGAACAGCGCACGGGCGTACGCCTCCGTCTGAAGCAGTCCCGGCACGGTAGTCATCTCGTACCACCGTAGGGACAGTGCCTGGCGTTCGATCTCGATCCAGTTGCGGAACCACACCGGAGCGCTCGCGTCACGCACCAGGTCTTCCCAGAGGCTGAGCAGGATCCCGCCGGTTTCCAGGGCTTCGTCCACGGCCTTGAGGTACTCCGGCTTGGGCGGCTTGACGCCGGTCTCGATCGCGCTGACGTGCGTGTTCGAGTAGTGCACCCGCTCACCCAACGCGTCCTGGGTCAGTCCGGCGGCCACCCGCCGCCGACGCAGCTCGCGCAACAGGAACTCGGACGGCGAGATTCCCACACGTTCCCCCACTCTCCTCGGTCCACGTCGCAGTACCCCACCCAGCCCGAGACGGTCACCCACGGTCGTCATGACGAAGCGGAGTGTTCGGAATCCTAGGGCGAGGCGGGCAGGCTGTACACCCACGGTCACCACGACATCGCCGAAATGCCGAAAGAGGGAGGTCCCGTGCCCCGACACCATTCCGTCCCGCTCGCTCCGCGTCACCGCCGCGACTGGCGTACGGCCTGGCGGCGCTGTAGCTGCGGCTGCGCCTGGCCCTGCCCGGACCGGTACCTGTCGGTGCCGGTCGAGCCGGCCGTCGCGCCGGTGCCGCCCGCGTACCCGCAGGTCAGAAACGTGCCGGCGGCCAGTGCCGCCTGGGCGGTGTCCGGGGTCGCCGACGAGTTGCGGGAGGCGTACGTCGCGGTCGGCGCGGCCGTCGTCCTGCTGGAACGGGTGCGGGTCGGCGCCGCAAATCCCGCTCTGCGCGCGGCGCAGCGGGGCGCCGATCACGCGCTGGACCTGGCTGACGAGGCGGAGCGGCTGCTCGGCCTGGGCGTCGCGCGCCTGCGAACGGCTTGCGGACGAGGCGCACCCGGCCTCGACGTGGCCGCCACGGTGGAGGCGGTCGTCGTCCGGCTCCGCGCGGCGGCGGACCGGATCGACCGGTTCCCGCACCGGATCAGGGTGGCCGGGGAACAGCTCCGGGCCGCCGGGGAGGACGGCCCGACCGTCGAGGCGGCGACCGGGGAATGGGCACGGGCCGCCGGGCAGCTCGAACTGACCGCCGCCGCCCTGCGGGAGACCGTCGCCGCGCTCGCGGCGCAGTTTCCCGCGAACGCGGCGGACCCGGCAGGGAGAGGTCGACGGCCGTGATCTACCTGACCGGCAAGCGGCTCGGGCCGCACCAGATCCGGAGCGCGGAATTCGACCGGTGCTGGCGCGGACTCGCACCGGATCAGGTCCGCTCCCATCTCGACCGGGTCGCCGGGGAGGTGGAGCGGCTGCACCGGCACATCCGGGTCGTGGAGGCCGACGGCGACCGGATTCGTCAGGCGCTGCGCTGCTGGCAGTCCGAGTACGCCCAGCGCCGGCCGGCGGACTCCGGCCCTCGGCACGGGCGGTGGTGACGTTGAGCCGTTGGGTCCTGCACCTGCCGCTGACGCTGCCCGACCGGGGGTACGCCGTCGCCCTCGTGGTGGCGCTGCGCGACTCCCTCGGGCACGTGCCGGAACTGGACTTCGGGGAGGCCACGCTCAGCGCTGAGGACGACCAGTCGCGGCGTACCCGGATCTGGTGTGACGCGCGGCTGGGCGACGGACGGCGGTGTGTGCTGCCGATCGGGCACGACGGGAGGTGCCGGTGACCGGTGGGCGCATGGACGGGGCAGCTCCACAGCGTGCCGACGAACTCCCTACCGAGCCGCGCGGAACCGGGCCGGACCGCCGAACAGGCTGCGAGCTGCGACTTCGGAGCCGGCAGAATGGTCCGGCCAGGGCACCCGCCACGCCAGGACCGTTGGGAGAAGCATGGGCCACGACCACAGCCGCCCCATTGCCGCTGCGCCGCCGCGGGTACGGCGTGTCCTGATCGCGACCGTGGTCCCGCTCTTCCTGGTGACCCTGGTCGCGGCGCTGGTGCTCTGGCCCCGCGACGCCCCGTCGGTGGGCGGCGGCGAGGACGCGGCCCGCTACCACGGCACGGTGACGCGGGTGGTCACCGAGCCCTGCCCACCCACGCCGGAGGCCCCGGAGGGCACGGTGGAGGGGCCGTGCGGCACCGCCACGGTGAGCGTCGACACCGGGCCGGACGCCGGACAGCAGGTCGAGACGGCGCTGCCCGCCGGGCCGGGCTCACCCTCGGTGGAGGTCGGCGACGAGATCGTCCTGGTGGTGCTGACCGACCCGGCCGATCCGACGGTCAGCAGCTACAGCATCGCCGCCCACCAGCGGGGGAAGCCGTTGATCTGGCTGGCCCTGGCGTTCGCCGCCGCCATCGTCGCGTTCGGCCGGTGGCGCGGCCTGGCCGCGCTCGGCGGGCTGGCGGCCAGCTTCGCCATCCTGCTCGTTTTCGTGCTGCCCGGCATCAGCGCCGGGCAGGCTCCGCTGCCGGTGGCGGTCACCGGCGCCGCGCTCATCATGTTCGTGGTGTTGTATCTCACCCACGGGGTCACCGCGCAGACCTCCGTCGCGGTCCTCGGCACCCTGGCCAGCCTGGTGCTCACCGGCCTGCTCGGCAGCCTGGCGACCGCGTTCACCCACCTGACCGGGTACGGCTCCGAGGACGCCACCACGCTGTCGATGTTCCAGGCCGACGTCGACCTGCACGGGTTGCTCCTGGCCGGCATCATCATCGGCTCCCTGGGCGTCCTGGACGACGTCACGGTCACCCAGGCCGCCACGGTCACCGAGCTGGCCCACGCCAATCCCGACCTCACCCGGCTCCAGCTCTACCGGGCGGCCACCCGGGTCGGCCGGGCGCACATCGCCTCGACGGTCAACACGATCGTGCTGGCGTACGCGGGGGCGTCGCTGCCCCTGCTGCTGTTGCTGACCGCCGACACGCGCGGGATCAGCGAGATCGTGAGCAGCGAGTTCCTCGCCCAGGAGATCGTCCGCAGCATCGTCGCCACGCTCGGGCTGATCGCCGCCGTACCGATCACCACCGGCCTGGCCGCCCTGGTGACCACCGCCGGACGGGGTGGCACGCCGAGCCGCCGCCTGCCCCGGCCCGCCGGGGAGCGGGACGAGGCCCTGGCCGCCCTCAGCGGTCCCCGTGCCGCCACCGGGGTCACCGATTCCGGCCACGGACCGGGCCGCCCGGGGAACACGGATCCGCCCTGGTGACACTGCGCAGCGTGACCACCAGCTGCTACGATCTTGACAAATGTGACAGGAGTGACCGAAAGCAATAGGGAAATAACGCTTTTGGTCGGGATCCGGGCGTAGAACCCCACGCCCACTGTCAGGTAACCTCGCTGCCGGTTACCGCCGAAGGCGCGCACCGGCGCCAGCGGGGCCACCGCCTAATCGCCCACCGGCGAATCGGGGAACCAGGTTCATGGGGTGCATCCGCGTCAGCGGTAGGGGCCACTTCCGCCCCGAACCCGTCAGCTAACCCGGTCGGCGGTCGACGGAAGGGAAGACTGTGACGGCACCCCTACGCCGCTGGCTGAAGCCTGTCGTGGCCGTGCTCGCCGCCTTCGCCGTGGCCGCCGGGCCCGCGCCGGCGCTGGCGGAGCCGTCGAGCCCGTCTGGGCACGACGGAGAGCAGCCGAAGCTCCTCAACGAGGTGATCGAGGAGGCGAACCGGAGCTACACCCAGGCCCAGGCGAAACTCAACGCCTCGCAGAAGCGTCAGCTCACCCTCGCCCTGGAGGTCCGGCGGGCCCAGAACGAGCTGAAGGCGCTCACGCCGCAGGTGGCCACGATCGCCGTGCGGTCCTACATGACCGGCCGGGTCGGCCCCGCCTCCATGTTGCTGGAGAGCAACACACCCGACTCGTTCGTCAAGCGGGCCAGCGCGCTGGACGAGATGAACATGGTCAACAGCAAGAAGGTCGCCGCGGTGGCCGCCGCCAAGGACCAGGCGGAACGAGCCAAGAAGGCGCTCGACGCCGAGGTGCTGGAGCAGCAGAAGCAGGCCGACATCCTGAAGAAGCGCAAACGCGAGGCGGAGAAGTCGCTCGCCCTGGTCGGCGGCGTCGGGTTGACCGGTGGCCTGGTGGACGCCACCTCCCCGGTCGCCCGGATCGGCCCCGGGCGGGACAGCAACGGCAACTGGCGTCCGCTGGGCTGCACCGAGGACGACCCGACCACCGGCGGCTGCATCACCCCGCGCACCCTGCACATGTACAAGGAGGTCAAGCGGGCCGGCTTCGACATGTTCGTCGGGTGCTACCGACCGGGTGGGCCGTACGAGCACCCCAAGGGGCGGGCCTGCGACTGGTCGCTCCAGAAGTCGGGGTTCAGCCGGTGGGACACCAACAAGGAGCGGATGTACGGGAACAACCTCACCGCGTTCCTGGTCCGTAACGCCGACCGGCTGGGCATTTACTACGTGATCTGGAACAAGCAGATCTGGTTCCCGGCGACCGGCTGGAGTTCGTACAGCGGGCCCTCCGACCACACGGACCACGTCCACGTGTCCATGCTCTGACCCCGCGCACGAAGACCCGGGCCCCGCATCCGTTCGACCGGAGGCGGGGCCCGTTCGCGCGGCCGGCCGGAGCCGACCGGGTCAGTGGCGGGCCGAGGGGACCGGCCGGGTCAGTGGCGGGCCGAGGGGGCGACCGGGCCGGCGGCGAGGGCGACGTCCTCGGTGGCGGACGCCGAGCGGACCACCCGCACCTCACCGGCGGCCAGCCGGTACGACATGCCGACCACCGCGCACCGCCCCTCCCGCACCGCCCGGTTGAGCGTCACCGAATGCTCCAGCAACATCTCGACGGTGTGGTCGATGTGGATGTCGACGATCCCGTCGATGTCGTCGATGCCCTGCCGGGCGGCCTGGCGGAGGCTCGGCACCACCGCTCCCACGACCGCACCCAGGTAGCCGGGGGGCGTCGTCCCGGCGCCGTCGGCCTCCCGGGCTGCCTGCACCGCCCCGCAGGAGTCGTGGCCGAGCACGACCACCAGCGGGGTCTCCAGGACGCTCACCGCGTACTCGACGCTGCCGAGCACCTCGGTGCCGACGATGTGCCCGGCGGTCCGGACCACGAAGAGGTCACCGAGGCCCCGGTCGAAGATGATCTCGGCGGCCAGCCGGGAGTCGGAGCAGCCGAGCACGACCGCGAAGGGGTGCTGCCCGTCGGCCACCGCGGCCCGGTGCCCGGCGTCCTGGTTGGGGTGCAGCGGGTTGCCGGTGACGAAGCGCCGGTTGCCCGACTGCAGCTCGACCAGCGCCTGCGCGGGACTTGTCGGAGACTGCTGTGCACCAGGAACGGCCATGGCTCCTCCACCCCTCCTACGGACCGGGGCCGCCCGCCCGACGGGGGGAGACACGGCCAGCCATCACGGTCACACGGAGCGCAAACTACGTCAAGGGATACGTGATATGCATTTCAGGTGTTGACAGCGGAGGGCGCAATGCCGAATGCGAAGGGAGGGCCATAACATGACGGTCATGGCGACGACGCAGCGTGTGAACGGGAGCCAACGGAACTGGACCTTCCTCACGAACCACGCACACGTACTGCTCGCCATCGCCCGTAACCCCACCGCCCGGCTGCGGGACGTCGCCGACGAGGTGGGCGTCACCGAGCGGGCCGCGCAGGCGATCGTGGCCGACCTGGAGGCCGGTGGCTACCTCCAACGCACCCGGGTCGGTCGACGCAACGAGTACACGGTGAACCCGGCCGGGCGCTTCCGGCACCCCGCCGAGGCGTACCAGCACGTGGGTGCCCTGCTCGCGCTCTTCACCGAACAGGGCGACGCCGACCCGGTCGCCGCCCCCTCGCCCGCCTCCTGACGTCGGCCCGCCCACCCTCGACGCTCCACAGTGCATGTGCCGCGACGCGGGACCGGCTTCGGTGTTACGGCGGTCGACGGGCGGCCCGTCCGGCGATGACGTTGGTGGCGGTCGTGACCAGCGGCGATGCGACCGGGACGAACGGTGGATCCGGTCACACCACGGTCGCCGACGGGCAACCGGGCGGATCGGCCGTTAGGTTGGAACCGTGCAGCCACCCGCCTTCGTCCGCCCGATCGGGCCGACGATGCTGCGCGCGCTGCGCGTGCTCACCCGCCTGGCGCTGACCGCCCTGGTCCTGACGGTGACCTTCGGCGGGGCCGCCGCCGCCCCGGCCGAGGCGTCGTCACCGGCCTTGCCCCAGCTCCGGCCGGCCCCGGTCGCCAGCGTCCCGCACCCGGCCGCCCGGCCGGTCGTGGCACCGGTGCCGCCCCGCCCCGTCGACGAGCACGTCGACGCCGGAGGGCCGCCGGTCCGCCCCGCCGACGACCCGGACACCCCCACCACGGTCACCGCGCCGCTTCCGCCGCCGGCCGCCGACCCCGGACAGGGGTGCGTCGGCCGACGCGGCCCGCCCCGGGCCTGACCGACCGTCCACGGCCGACCGGCCGGACGATCCCGTGACCGACCGGTCGACGTCCGCCGTGGGCGGGGAGTCCCGCCGCGCTCGCGCGCCCCGTGCCCGCCCGGACCGGGCACCCCGTTGAGTCCTGTCCCGTCCTCCCCTCACGAGGTGCTGGTGATGCAGACCGTCCTCTCCTCCGTCCTGCTCGACGTACCCCGGGCCGCCGTCATCTGGCTGGCCCTCCTCGGCGTCATCGTGGCCGCCGTCGCCACCCTGCTCGCCCGCCCGGACCGGTTCCGCGCGGGCCACCGCATCCGCCAGGCCGTACTCCCCACCGAGTTGGAGGTGGCCCGGGAACGACAGGACCTCGACCGGTACGCCGACGAGGTGGCGGTCGCCGCCGAGCGCGCCGCAGTGACCGCCGAGCGCCGGCGGGCCGAGTGGCTCGCCGCCCAGGAGGCGGTCGAAGCCGCCTGGCAGGCGTACGAGGACGCCGAGGCGGCCCTGCGCCGCCTGGACGCCGCCGCGGCCCTGCCCCTGCCGCACACTCCACAGACCCCGGCCGAATACGCCGACCGGGAGCGTTACCTGCACCGGGCCGCGCTGGCCGCGTACTGGCGTCGGGAGCTGTCGGAGGAACAGCTCAGTGACGTCTTCGCGCACCGTAACGGGTGGGACCCCCGGCTGCACCCGGTCGAGCAGGAACTGGTGCTGCGGCGGGCCGTCCGGGACCACCTGCTCGCCCGACACGGGGCCGCCGCCGAACGGGAGCGCACAGCGTGGCACGACGCGGAGTTGGCCGCCGCGTCCGCCCGCAGCCTGCGCGACGAGGCGTTCGCGGCCGTCGGGCGGGAGCCCGAGACCTCGGACGACGTGCTCCCCCTGCCCGGCACCGAGCAGCCGACGGTCGCCGAAAACCGCCCGGGTCGACCGGAGTTCCGGCAGGGACGCGCCGCCGTCGCCTGACACCGGACCGGACATCCGCCCCGCGCCGGGACGACCGTGCCATGATCGCGGTGACCGGAAGACGGGGGACGACATGCGCCAGCGGACCGGGGGCGGACACCAGCTCGACCCGCACGACGAACGGGTCGCCGCGTTCTGCCGGGAACGGCACGTCGCGACGCTGACCACGCTGCGCCCGGACGGCACTCCGCACGTCGTACCGGTGGGGGTGACCTTCGATCCAGCGGCCGGTCTGGCCCGGGTGATCACCTCGGGGACGTCCCACAAGGCCCATCACGTCGCCGCCGCCGGTCCGGAGGGGGCACCGGTGGCGGTGTGCCAGGTCGACGGCCGGCGCTGGCTCACCATCGAAGGCCGGGCCGTGGTCCGTGCCGACGCCCCGGCGGTGGCTGAGGCCGAACGTCGCTACGCCGAGCGGTACCGCCCGCCCCGGGCCAATCCCGCCCGGGTGGTCATCGAGATCACCGTCACCCGTCTCCTCGGGACCCTCTGACCCCGGTGCCGCGAACTCCCGGTCGGGCGGGGGCGGAATGGCTGGCGGGGACGGGTCGTTGACACCCCCGGTACGCCCCGGCAGGGGCGATCTCCTGGACAGCCGAAACCCTGACTCGGTGCAGGTGTCCGCGCGCCGACCCCGTGGCGCGGACGTCGACCCCCCGAAGGAGCTTCGACATGAACTGGATGCTGCGCAAGAGCATGCTGTCGGTCGCCGGGCTGCTGCTCACCGGTGGCGCGGTCGCCGGACCGGCCGTGGCCGCCCACGCCACGCCCCCGAAGGCCGACAGGTTCCCGTCCTCGTCACCCCGCGCCGACCAGGGTGACCGGGACCACCGGGGCCGGAGTGACGGCCGGGACGACCGGGACCGCCGGGACGACCGCGACCGCCGGGACGACCGCGACCGCCGCGACGACCGTCGCCGTGAGCGTGCGGTCGGCATCGAATACCAGGCCCAGCCCAACTTCTACTACTGCGGGCCGGCCGCGACCCGGATCGCCCTGAGCGCCGCCGGCAAGCACCTCAGCCAGGACGACCTCGCCAGGAAGCTCGGCACCACCGAGGCCGGCACCAACTCGGCCGAGGACGTCACCCGGGTGCTCAACGAGCTGACCGGCGGCTACCGGACCACCGAGATCCGGGAGTCGGCGGCCAGCCGCGAGCAGGTCGAGCGGCTGCGCGCGGACGTGGTCGACGCGCTGGAGGCCGGGGACCCGGTCGTGGCGAACATCAAGGGCAGCGCGGTCGACGTCGACGGTCGCACGCACTCGTACCCCGGTGGGCACTACCTGACCGTGGTGGCCTACCGCGACGGCGGCGACGTCGTCCGGATCGCCGACCCGGCCGACCCGGTGGGCGAGTACTGGATGACCACCGAGCGCCTCGCCCACTGGATCGCCGAGCGCGGTTACAGCTCCTGACCGGCCACCGCTCCTGACCGCCGGAACGCCGGGGCCGGTCTCCCTGCCGGGGAGGCCGGCCCCGCGTCGTGTCCGGCGCGGCACCGGATTAACGGAACGTCGCGGATTGGTCGACGGAACGCGGGGTACGGAAGGGAGCATCCGCAACGATCCACTCCCGGTAGGGGGCAGCGACATGACCAACCCACAGGCCACTGCGGGCCGGGACGTCATCGACGTCCTGACCACTGACCACCGCGAGGTCGAGGCGATCTTCGTCGAGCTGGAGAGCCGGCAGGGCACCCCGGAGCACCGTCGACAGCTCGTCGACGTGGTGATCGCCGAACTGGTCCGGCACAGCGTCGCCGAGGAGGCGTACGTCTATCCGGCCGCCCGGAAGGCGCTCCCGGACGGTGACCAGGTCGCCGATCACGAGATCTCCGAGCACGCCGACGCCGAACGGACGATGAAGGACCTGGAGTCGGTGGACCCGTCCGACCCGCGCTTCGACCAGCTCCTCGCCCACCTGACCAGCACGATCCGGCACCACGTGCAGGAGGAGGAG
Organism: Micromonospora sp. NPDC050187; assembly: GCF_044459745.1. Classification (NCBI taxonomy): domain Bacteria; kingdom Bacillati; phylum Actinomycetota; class Actinomycetes; order Micromonosporales; family Micromonosporaceae; genus Micromonospora; species Micromonospora sp. NPDC050187. Next base: position 388,045 of record NZ_JBITJH010000005.1, on the reverse strand, counting down.
ACCGACCTGTTCCCCCGGCTGCGGGCCGCGTGCGCGCACGAGGAGCTGGTGGAACTCGCCGAGAAGGTCACGGCGACGAAGCGGATCGCGCCGACCCGGCCGCACCCGGCCGCGCCGGACCACCCGCCCGCGAACAAGCTGCTCGCCCCCGGCACAGGTCTGGTCGACCGGATGCGGGACGCGCTCAGCGGCCGTCCCACGACGATGGCGGAGCTGCGGGAGAAGCAGCACCGCTGACCGGACACCGGCCGGAGGGCGGCAGCTGACCGACGCCGCCGGTCCTGCGTCGCGGCACCTCCACGGGCGGCACGGCCCACGGAGGTGCCGCACCACGTCGACCGGGTGCGGCCGGGTTCACAGCTCCGGGGCGATCCGGCGGTCGCTGGCCGCGTCGGAGACGCGGATGGCCTCCATCGGGCAGGACTCGGCCGCGTCGATCACCGGGTCCGCCGGCTCGATCAGCTCCTTCCGGGGGCAGGACAGGCCGTCGACGAGGACGAAGTGGTCCGGCGCCGCGCCCGTGCAGATGCCGGATCCGATGCACCGGGTGGGGTCGACGCTCACCCGCCACGACGAGGTCACCAGGCTCTCCTTTCGCTCACCAGCTCACCGGCAGACTGGTCAGGCCGCGTACCAGCAGGCCGGTCTTCCAGGTCAGTTCCGGTTCGGGCACGGCGAGCCGCAGACCGGGCGTCCGTTCGACCAGGGTCTCCAGGACGACCTGGAGTTCCATCCGGGCCAACTGCGCGCCGACGCAGTGGTGCACCCCGTGTCCGAAGGCGACGTGCGGGTTGACCGGGCGGGCCAGGTCGATCCGGTCCGCGTCGGTGAAGACCCGCTCGTCCCGGTTGGCCGAGTGGATCGAGACGACCACCGGCTCGCCGGCCCGGACCAGCACCCCGCCGACCTCGACGTCCTCGGTGGCGTAGCGGGGGAAGGCGGCGGTCGCCCCCAGCGGGACGAACCGCATCAGCTCCTCGACGGCGCTCGGCACCAGGCCGGGCTCGGCGCACAGTCGCGCCCACTGCTCCGGGTTGGTCAGCAGCACGTAGACCAGGTTGGGGATCTGGTTCACCGTGGTCTCGTGCCCGGCCGCGAGCAGGCCGGCGGCGAGGCGGACCAACTCGTCCTCGCTGAGCCGGTCACCGTCGGAGTCGCGGGTGCGCACCATCGCGCCGATCAGGTCGTCGGTGGGGGTAGTCCGGCGCTGCTCGACCAGCCCCGCCATGTACTCGAGCAGGTTGTCGACGTACTCGCGGGCCCGTTCCGGGCTGAGCGCGGTGGTCGAGACGATCGCCTCGGACCAGGTGTGGAACCGGTCCTGGTCGGTGACCGGCACGCCGAGCAGGTCGCAGATGACCCGGATCGGCAGCGGCGTCGCCAGGTGGGCGACCAGGTCGGCGGGGGCACCGGCGGCGACCATGCCGTCGACCAGTTCCTCGGCGGCCCGGCGGGTGCCCGGCCGGAGCTGCTCGACGCGGCGGGCGGTGAACGCTTTCGCCACCACCCGCCGCAGTCGCGTGTGCTCCGGCGGATCCATCCCCAGGATGCCGGACTCCCGCTGCTCCGGCACGTTGCGCGGCTCGTCCCGCCCGGCCGAGGCGGCCCGGCTGAACCGGGGGTCGCCGAGGACCATGCGGACGTCGGCGTGCCGGGTCGCCAGCCAGGCCGGCTCGCCGTACGGCAACTGGACGCGGACGAGTGGCTCGTCGCGGCGGAGTTCGGCGTACCGGGGATCGAGGTTGAGCCGGTCAGGTGGGTTGAACGGGTACGGGTGCGCGATCGTGTCGGTCACCGGATGACGTCCTCTCGTCGGCGTCCGCGCGAGCGCGGCTGCACGTCCGCGACACACGACTCGACGTCGAGTCATGGCCTGACTGCGGATAGTAGCGAGAGTGGTCGATCCTGACCAGAGCCCCCCGGCGCGGCCCGGGAGCCGTCAGCGTGCCTGGTCGCCCTCGCCGGTACGCGACTGCGCCTGGTCCACGCCCCGGTCGATCTGCTCGTCGTACCGGCCGCCGGTGCGCTGGTCGACCATGTCGCCGCCCTTCTCCAGCCCCTGGTCGACCTGCTTGTCGTGCTTGTCGGCGAAGTCCTTGGCCTTGTCCATGAAGTCACTCACGGTTCTCCCCTTTCGCTGTCGGTCCTTCTCAGCCTTCCCCCGGCCCTGAGGGGCAAACGGAGCACACCGGTCCGGCCGCCGGCCACGTCCCACCGCGCCGGGGTGTCGCAGGTGGGATGGACGGGTACCTCCGGTCGGGATCGAGGAGGGCCGACGTGGTCGACGACGAGGGGCACACCCCGGACCGGCCGGGGCCGGGCGGCCTGCGGGGGACCTGGGACCGGTTGCCCTGGCTGGTGCGGTCGGTGGTCGTGTGGAGCGCCTGCCTGGTGGTGATGGTCGCCGCCCTCTACCTGCTCGGCCGGATCGCGGTGCTGCTCGCCCCGCTGGCCATCGCGCTCGCCGTGACCCTCTTCCTCACCGCACTGCTCGACCCGGTGACCCGGCTGCTGCGCCGGCTGCGGCTGCCCGGGACCCTCGCCGCACTGCTCACCGTGCTGCTGCTGCTCGGCGTGCTGTTCGGCACCGTCGCGCTGGTCTGGAGCCTGACCGCCGGCCAGTTCAAGGACCTGGCCGGCGAACTCGACCAGGGCGTGCAACGGACCCGGGACTTCGTCACCTCGACGCTGCCGGTCAGCGAGACCCAGCTCGAGCGGCTGACCGAGCAGGCCCGCAGCGGCATGGACCGCAGCTCACCGGATCCGGTGTCCGGGGCCCGCACCGCCGCCGAGGTGGCCGGGTCGGTGCTGCTCTCCCTCGTCCTGCTCTTCTTCCTGCTCAAGGACGGCCGGGCGATGTGGCACTGGGTGGTGCGGCGGGTCTCCGAGCGGAACCGGGCGGTGGCCGCCGCCGCCGGACGGGCCGGCTGGCGCACCCTCGGGGCGTACAGCCGGGGGACGATGATGATCGCCCTGATCGACGCGCTCGGCATCGGGCTGGCCCTGGTGCTGTTGGGCGTGCCGATGGCCTTCCCGCTGGCGCTGATCACCTTCATCGGCGCGTTCGTCCCGATCATCGGGGCGACCGTGGCCGGCGCGGTCGCCGTCCTGGTGGCGCTCGCCGCGAACGGTCCCGGCACGGCGCTGCTGGTGCTCGCCGCCGTGATCGCCGTCCAGCAGGCCGAGGGCAATCTGCTGGAACCCCTGATCATGAAACGCCAGGTACGGCTGCACCCGGCGGTGATCCTGGTGGCGGTGACCGCCGGCACACTGGTCGCCGGTATCGCCGGGGCCTTCGTGTCGGTGCCGATCACCGCCGTCACCTACCGCGTGGTCGACACCATCCAGCGGCACCGCCAGCAAGCCGCCCGCCAACAGGCTCTCCACCTGCCCGACACCGCCGAACCCGGACCCGAACCCGGGCCCGCCTGACCGGACCCCGATCCCGGTCACCGCCTGCACCCTCGGGCCGGGTCGGCCGGGTCACCGGATCGGCCGGTGGGAGGCTCAGCGCAGGTGGGTGGTGAACCAGGCGCCGGCGTGGTCGGCGACCTCCTCCAGGGTGCCCGGCTCCTCGAACAGGTGCGTCGCACCGGGCACCACCCGCAGCTCGCCCACCCCGTCGAGCGTGGACAGGGCCGACTCGTTCAGCGCCAGCACCTGTTCGTCCCGGCCACCGACCAGGAGCAGGCTCGGCGCGCGTACCCGGGACAGGGCGGCACCGGCCAGGTCGGGGCGACCGCCCCGGGAGACCACCGCTCGGACGAGGTCCGGCCGGTCCGCCGCCGCGACCAGCGCCCCGGCCGCCCCCGTGCTCGCCCCGAACAGGCCGATCGGCAGCCGCCCCAGCGCGGGCTCGGCGGCCAGCCAGTCGACGATCCCCGCCAGCCGGCCGGCGAGCAGTTCGATGTCGAAGCGGAGTTCGGCGGTCCGCTCGTCCACCCGCGCCTCCTCCGGGGTCAGCAGGTCCACCAGGACGGTGGCGAGCGCCCGGTCGTTGAGCGTGTGCGCCACCGCCACGTTGCGCGGACTGCGCCGGGAGGAACCGCTGCCGTGCGCGAACAGCACCACCCCGACCGGTTCGGCGGGCACGAGCAGGTCCGCGGTGAGCGCGGCCCCCGAGGGTACGCCGGTGCCCCGGGCGGGTGCGTTCGCGACGGGAATCGTCGTCTCGGTGGCGCGTACGTCCATGGTCCGACCTCCGCAACCGCCGGCCACTGCGCCGGCTCCGCGTGCGTTACCCGGCTCGGCCGCCGGCACTCCCACCGTCGCCGGCACTCCCACCGTCGCCGGGACCCGCAACGAGACGGAGGGCCCGCGGTGGGCGGCGGCCGGGTCGGTGGCGCGGGTTTGCCGGTGCCGGGCCCGGGTAGCCGTGGGCGACCGGCGGGCGACGTCCGCCACGAGACGGCCGGCACACGGCCGCCATCAGACGGGGAGGACCGGCATGGGCCAGCGGCAGGAGTCCCGCAAGCAGCAGGCCGACGAGCAGCGGCGGCGTACCGACGAGGAGCGCGGCCGGGACTGGGCGGACGAGGCGGCCCAGGCGCGTACCGCCGACGACCCGAGGGCGATGGCCCCGCACGACGCGGCGGGCCGCCCCACCACCGGCGGACACCTCTGACCGACCCTCCACCCGGACTCGCTCCGTCGATCATGGAGTTGTGGCGTGGCGCCTGACTAGTGGTGTTTGTGCGGCTTGTCCGGTGCCCGAACTCCATGATCGACGGGGCGGTGGGGGCCGGCGGGTGGGGGCCGTGTGGGGTGGGATGCGCGGGGGTTACTCGCGGAGTTTGTCGGCCTGGCGGAGCGGCGCTCGGCCGGGGGGCTGGATCGGGGGTGGGCCGGACGGGCGGGGTGGGGGCACCGGCATGGTGACCGGCTGGTCGCAGGTGACCCGGATCGGCTCGCCGTGGTGCCGCAGCTCCAGCACCGAGTCCGGTCCGCCGTGCCGCAACGAGTACGTCGTCTGGTGCGCCCGGATGTCCACCCGCAGCCGGAGCTGCCGCCACTGGAGTGAGAACTCCAGGCGGCTGAGCCGGCTGGAGAGCCGGGGGCAGAACGACAGCTCCTCGTCGTGGTCGCGGAGCCCCCCGAACCCGGCGACCAGGGCGATCCACGCCCCGGCCAGGGATGCCATGTGCACGCCGTCGCGGGTGTTCTCGTTGAGGTCGTGCAGGTCCATCAGCGCGGCCTCGCGCAGGTAGCTGTGCGCCAGCTCGGGATGGCCCACCTCGGCGGCCAGCACGGCTTGCGTGCAGGCCGACAGGGAGGAGTCCCGGACGGTGCGCCGCTCGTAGTAGAGGAAGTTGCGCAGCTTCTCCTCCGGGCTGAACGCGTCCCCGCGCCAGTGCATCGCCAGCACCAGGTCCGCCTGCTTGACCACCTGCTTGCGGTACAGGTCGAAGTACGGGTAGTGCAGCAGCAGGGGGTACTTGTCCGACGGCGTGTGCTCGAACTCCCACTCCTCCAGCCGGGTGAAGCCCTCGACCTGCTCGTGCACCCCGATCTCGTCGTCGTACGGGATGTGCATCGCGTTGGCCGCGTCCCGCCAGGCCGCCGCCTCCTCCTCGGTGACCCCGTGCCGGAACGCCTGGTCGCGGTAGCGCATCGCCACGTCGGCGGCGGCGAGCAGGTTCCGTTGGGCCATCAGGTTGGTGTAGACGTTGTCGTTCTTGACCGCGGTGTACTCGTCCGGGCCGGTGACGCCGTCGATGTGGAACTGGCCGTCCCGGTCGTGGTGCCCGAGCGAGCGCCACAACCGGGCCGTCTCGACCAGCAGTTCCAGCCCGACCGACTGTTCCACCTCGGTGTCCCCGGTGACCAGGACGTAGCGGCGCAGCGCGTCGGCGACACCGGCGGCGATGTGGAAGGCGGCCGTCCCCGCCGGCCAGTACGCCGACGACTCTGGCCCCTCGATGGTGCGCCAGGGGAAGGCCGCCCCGTCCAGGTTCAGGGTCCGGGCCCGTTCCCGGGCCTGTCGGAGGGTGGAGTGCCGCCAGTGCAGGGCGTCCCGGACGGCCGTCGGCTGGGTGTAGGTGAGCACCGGGAGCACGAACATCTCGGTGTCCCAGAACGCGTGCCCGTCGTACCCGGGGCCGGTCAGCCCCTTGGCCGAGATCGGTCGCCGTTCGGCGCGGGCCCCGGACTGCAACACGTGGAACAGCCCGAACCGGACCGCCTGCTGCACCTCGGGGTCGCCCTCGACCCGCACGTCGGCGGCGTCCCAGAACTCGTCCAGGTACTCCCGCTGCTCCCGGCGCAGCCCGTCCCAGCCGTCCAGCCTGGCCGCCGCGAGCGCCGCACCGACCTGGTCACGCAGCGCCGGCAGGGACCGCTGGCTGGACCAGCTGTACGTGAGCAGCTTCTCCACGTTCAGCTTCTCCCCCGGCTCCAGCACACAGCCGACGGTGGTGCGCACCCAGTCGTCGTACCCCTCGGTGTCGATCGTCACGTCGGCCGGGGCGCGTACCTCGTGGTCCATCGCGGCGGCCACCCGCAGGCCGCTCACCTTGGTCCGGTGGATCAGCAGTCCGCCGTTGTGGCGGGTGAGCTGCTCCTCGGCAAGCAGCGGCGACTCCAGCACCGCCGCCACCCGGGGGTCCCTGCTCTGCGCGGGCAGCGCCTCGTTGGCCACCAGTTCGGACTGGACGATCAACCGCAGCGGCCCGTCGACCGCCTCGACCTCGTAGTTGATCGCGGCGGCCGAACGCTGGCGGAACGAGACCAGCCGGGTGCTGCGCACCTTGACCTCCCGCCCGGCCGGGGAGCGCCAGTGCACGTACCGGTGCAGGGTGCCGGCGCGCAGGTCGAGGATCCGCTCGTGGTCGAGGAGTTCGCCGTACCGGACGTCGAACGGCTCGTCGTCGACGAGCAGCCGGATCAGCTTGCCGTTGGTGACGTTGACGATGGTCTGCCCGGATTCCGGGAAGCCGAACCCGGCCTCGGCGTACGGCAGCGGGCGCAGCTCGTAGAAGGAGTTCAGGTAGGTGCCGGGGAGGCCGTGCGGTTCGCCCTCGTCAAGGTTGCCGCGCAGCCCGATGTGCCCGTTGGAGAGGGCGAAGATCGACTCGGACTGGGCCAGCACGTCCAGGTCGAGCAGCACCTCCCGTACGTGCCACGGCTCGACCGGATAGGCCCGTTCCCGGATCACCCGCGGATCCCCGCGTCGAGCAGGTCACCGAGGTCGCGTACGACGATGTCGGCGCCCTGGGCCCGCAGCTCGTCGGCCTGCCCGACCCGGTCGACGCCGATCACGTAGCCGAACCCGCCCGCGCGGCCGGCGGACACCCCCGCCAGCGCGTCCTCGAAGACCACCGCCTGGGCCGGTACGACGCCGAGCTGCCGCGCCGCAGCCAGGAAGGTGTCCGGGTGCGGCTTGCCACGCAGCCCCTCGGCGCGGGCGACCAGCCCGTCCACCCGGGCCTCCAGCAGGTGTTCCAGGCCGGCGGCGGCGACCACCTCACGGCAGTTGGCACTGGCCGAGACGACCGCCCGGCGCAGCCCGGTGGCGGCCACCGCCTCCAGGTACGCCACCGAGCCGGGATAGACGTCGACGCCGCCGGTGCGCAGCCGCTCCAGCAGGACGACGTTCTTGCGGTTGCCGAGCCCGTGCACGGTCTCCGCCCCGGGCGGGTCGTCCGGGGCCCCCTCGGGCAGGGCGATCCCCCGGGAGGAGAGGAAGGTGCGGACCCCGTCGGCCCGGGGTCGGCCGTCGACGTAGCGGTTGTAGTCGTCCCCCGGGTCGAAGGGGCGGTACGGCTCGCCGGTGGCGGTGGCCCGCGCGCGCAGGAACGCGTCGAAGGCCTCGGTCCATGCGGCGTTGTGCACCCGGGCGGTCTGGGTCAGCACGCCGTCCAGATCGAAGAGACAGGCGGTCACGTGATCGGGTAGGCCCAGCACCCTCTGAATCTAACCAGTGGAAAGTGCCCACAAACCTCATTCCGCTCCCACCCGCCGACAGCGCTCAGTTGGGACGCAGGGTCCAGATCACGGTCATCGTGGTGGTGGGGGTGCCGTCGGCGGTGGTGATCTCGATCGGCACCGGGAACTCCGGCCGGCGGCCGGCCTCCAGTTCGGCGACCACCTCGGCGGCCGGTCGGCCGAGGCGGGCGGTCGCGGTGACCGGCCCCATCGCCAGTCGGCGGTAGCCGATCTCGGCCCGGACGGCCAGCGGCGTCGCCCGGTCGAGCAGGTGGCCGAAGGCAGCCAGCACCACCGCGCCGGAGGCGCTCTCGCCGAGGGTGAACATCGCCCCGGCGTGCGGACCGCCGACGTGGTTGTGGGTCGCCGTGGTGTCGGGCAGTCGCAGCACGGCCCGGACACCGCCGTCGGCCTCGGACGCGACCTCGACGACCTCCAGGTCGAGGGTACGGACGAACGGCACCGCTGCCAGCAGACCGGCAGCCACCTGACGCGAGTCAATCGACATACCCAGAGAGGCTACTGACCGGTAACTTGCTGGGCAAGGGGCAGCCGCCCGGCCGTCACCGGCGTCCGCTCACCGCCAGCCCACGTCGATCCGGTCGCCCCGGTCGTCGAAAAAGTGCACGGCGTCCATCCGGACCGAGACCGCCAGCTGCTGACCGGCGGTCACCGCCGGGTACGGGGCCAGCCGGACGGACAGCTCCGCCGGGCGACGGTGGTGCCGGCCCGGTTCGCCGAGCACGCTCGCTCGGTTGTCGGGGACGACCGGCCGCTCCGGCACCGGCTCCGCCGACCGGCCGGTGAGCCGCTGCACCATCTGCCCGAGCCCCCGGCGCAGGCCGCGCGAGCCGGAGCCGGTGTCGTCCACGTCGACCCGACGGCCCATCTCGTCCACCACCACCGCCGTCGCACCGACGTCGAGGAAGGCCAGCGACTCGTGCCCGTGGTGCTCCAGGAAGCGGATCCGCCCCTGGAGGACGTCGCCCGGGGCGTCCGGCGCGACCGGGGTCAACGCCTCGGCGCGCATCCCGACCACGATCCGCTCACCGTGGTAGTGCGCCACCGCCCGGCTGCGGATGTCGTCCCAGGGCAGGTAGAGCGACTGCTCGCCGAGGTTCAGCGCCACGTACCGGTCGAGGTGGACGTAGACCGACGCCTCCAGCAGGTTCATCCGGGGGCTGCCGAGGAAGGCGGCGACGTAGAGGGTGGCCGGGCGGCCGTACACCTGGGTGGGGGTGCCGACGTCCTGAAGCACGCCCCGGCGCATGATGGCGACCCGGTCGGCCATGGTCAGCGCCTCGGCCTGGTCGTGGGTGACGTAGATGGTGGTGACGCCGAGCTCCCGGGTCAGCCCGGAGATCTCCGCCCGCAGTTCGGCACGCAGGCCGCTGTCGAGGTTGGACAGCGGCTCGTCCATCAGGAAGAGGCGGGGCCGACGGACGATCGCGCGGCCCATCGCGACCCGCTGCCGCTGCCCGCCGGAGAGCTGGCTCGGCCGGCGACCCAGCACGTCCCCGATACCCAGCGCGCTGGCCACGCTCGCAACGCGCTCCTCCCGGGGGGTCAACTCCATCCCGGTCAGCTTGAGCGGGAAGGCGATGTTGTCCTCCACGGTCATGTGCGGGTAGAGCGCGAAGTCCTGGAAGACCATGGCGACCCCCCGGTCACGCGGGGTCAGGTCGTTGGCGTACTCGCCGTCGATCATCACCGCGCCGCTGGTCGGGTCCTCCAGACCGGCGATCATGCGCAACACCGTCGACTTCCCGCAGCCCGACGGCCCGAGCAGCACCATGAACTCGCCGTCGTTCACATCGAGACTGACGTTGTCCACCGCGCGCGTCCCGTTCGGGAACACCTTGGCGACATCCTTCAACGCGACGGTGGCCACCCGTCACCTCCCGCTGGTCGTCGCGGACACCGCATTGACTGTGACCAGCATCAAGGAATCGGGACATCGGGTAAACGTGTGATGTTCGCCTCGTGACAGGCCTATTAAGCCGACCGTCCCTCCCTCCGCCCCGATTTCCGCGTCATCCCACGTCACCCGGCTCGTCGCCGCCGGGCTCGCCGAGGAAGACCCGGCGGACCACCCGTTCGGCGGCCCGCCCGTCGTCCCAGACACAGAACCGGGCCCGGAACCGCTGCCGTTCCCCGGTGGCGGCGGCCGAGTCGACCGCCCCGGAGCGGAACACGTCGACCAGGTCGGCGAAGGTGGTCGCCACCGCGCCCGGCGGTTCCTCGGTCACGTCGAAGTAGACCCCCCGCGCCAGCCGGTACGCCGCCAGGTCCGGCGCGTACACCACGATCGGCCGGTCCAGCACCGCGAAGTCGAACATCGCCGAGGAGTAGTCGGTGACCAGCACGTCGGCGGCCAGGTAGAGGTCCTCCACCGGGTCGTACCCGCTGACATCGGTCACCCGGGGGTCGCCGGACGGCCAGGCGGGCGCGCCGTCCGGCTCGCGGTCGTGGAAGTAGTGGCTGCGCACCAGCAGTCGCCCGGCGGGGCCGAGCGCGTCGAGCAGCCGGTGGGGGTCGAACGGGGGACGGTAGCCGGGCAGGTGCTCCCGGTGGGTGGGCGCGTAGAGCACCACCCGCTCCCCGGGCCCGACACCGAGCCCCACCCGGACGTCGGCGATCTCGTCGGCGGTGGCGTTCACCAGCCGGTCGTTGCGCGGATAGCCCACCTCCAGCGTGGTGTACGACGCCGGGTACGCCCGCTCCCACATCTGGGTGGAGAAGCTGTTCGAGGAGATGCTGTGGTCCCACCGGTCGATCCGGCGCAGCAGCGCGGCGAAGTCCATCCCGGGCGCGCCGAGCGGGTACCGCCGCTGGTCCAGCCCCATCACCTTGACCGGGGTGCCGTGGTGCGTCTGCACGTGCACCGTGCCGGGGCGCTTGCGCACGTGGTCGGGGAAGTTGACGTTGTTGACCAGCCACCGGGACCGGGCCAGCGCCCGGAAGTAGGCGGCGGTGCCGGCCACCACGTACTCCAGGCCGGGGGGCAACGAGTCGACCCGGTCCCGCCGGACGATCCACACACTGCGGACGTGCGGGGCCAGCCGGTGGGCGGCGGCGTCGATCGCGGCCGGGTTGCAGGCGTACCCCCGGTACCAGTACGCGGCGTAGACGGCGAGCGTCGGGTCGACCGGCCGGCGCAGTTCCGCCCGGTAGCCGGCGAGCAGCGCGGCGTCCCGGGTCAGTCGCGCCGCGCCGCGCAGCACCGGGGCAGCCCGCCGTCGGGCCGCCCGCGCGGTCCGCCGGGCCGTCACCCCCGCCTGGTGGACGCCGCGCAGCCCGCTGAAGGTACGCCACCGTCCGGCCGCCACCAGCCGGTGCTTGAGCCCCTCGACCCCGTCCGGCATGCGGTAGCCGTTCGGGGGCCGCCACCGGGCGTGGTCGGCGACGATCCGCTCGAAGAACGCCGCCCGCAGCTCCGGGGCGATCCGTTCCCCGTTGCCGAGCACCGTCAGGTAGTGCCAGACCATCCGCTCGAACAGCACCGGGTGCAGCTCCTGCGCCCCGGCGGCAGCCGGGTGGTCGGCCAGGAACCGGAACACCCGCTCCCACTGGGCGAAGACGTCGAAGTGCCGGTCCCCCGGGGTACGGGTGATCGCCCCGGCCCGCCGCTGCCGGTAGTTGACGCAGACCCGGTCGAGCAGGCCGATCCGCCCGGCGGCCAGCAGCACGGGGTAGCTGAACGAGACGTCCTCGTACCAGCCGGGCGCGAACCGCAGCCCGAGGGAGACCAGGAACTCCCGCCGGACCAGCTTGTTCCAGGCGGTGTGCAGCAGCCCGACCACCTCGGGGCGGTCCCGCAGCCGGAACGTCTCCGGCCCGACCGGCTCCGGGTGGACGTCCCGCAACGCGCTACGGGTGACGCTGTCGTTCCAGTGCACCCGGACGTGGTCGACCAGGAGCACGTCCGGCCGGTTGGCGCGGAGCCGTTCGGCGACCACCGGCAGGCACCCGGGGGCGAGCCAGTCATCGCCGTCGACGAACCAGACGTACTCGCCGGTGGCCCGGTCCAGCCCCACGTTGCGGGCCGGACCGAGCCCGACGTTGCCGGCCAGCCGGACCAGCCGGACCCGGGGGTCCCGGCCGGCGTAGCCGGTGAGGATCTCCGGGCTGGCGTCCGGCGAGCAGTCGTCGACGGCGATCACCTCGACGTCGTCGAACGCCTGCCCGAGCAGGGAGTCCAGGCACTCGCGCAGGTAGCCCTGGACCCGGTGGACCGGTACGACGAAGCTGATCAGCGCCATCCCGGGCCCCCCGGTCAGCCCACCGCGCGGCGTCCCCTCACCGCGCCGGGGCGGTACGCGCCGCGCGGGCCGGGACGGTCACCCAGGCGGCGACCACACTCATCACGAAAACCACGAAAAGGTACGTACCGAGTGTAGCCATCCCCACCCACGCGAATCCGGCGATCAGCGCGAGGACCAGCAGGACCGAGCGCCCCTCCCAGCCCAGCGTGAGGTCGTGCAGCGGCGGGGCGGGCTGCCGCTTCTCCAACCGGGCCACCAGGTCGTAGTGGAGCAGGGTGAGCACAAAGACGTACCCGAAGACCAGCGGCAGCGGCACGTCGCCGGCCACCCCGACGGCGATCGCGAAGACGTACTCGGCGGCCCGCAGCGCGGCCGGCACCAGCCAGTCCAGCGCACCCTCGGCCCGGCCCCGGGCAGCCAGTCCGGCGGCGAGCAGCACCAGCAACCCCACCGGGGCGACCCAGCGGGCGGTGTCGCCGTCGGCCAGCGCCACCCCGAGCAGGCCCGCCGCGGCGAGCACGGCGAGCACGGCGAGCGGGAGCTGCGCCGGGATCCGGCCGCCGAACCGGCGCAGCAGCGGACCGTCGTCGCGGTGCAGACCGGCGTCGACCGTGCCGAGCGCCGGCACCCGCATGAACCGGGCCCGCAGGGTACGCAGCGCACCGGTGTACGCGAACGCCAGGACACCCCAGACCAGCACGGCGATCAGGGCGACCCGGGTGTCGAAGAGCGCGGCGGTGAGCGCGATCAGCGCCCAGCGTTCCCCGATCGGGAAGACCACGGTCCGTTTCAGCCAGTACGACACCGAGCCGGTGTCGGCCTGCACCCGGTTCGACGCGGCGTTCAGCTTGTCGCCGATGCCGCCGCCCGTGCTGACGGCCTTCGGCCGGCGGGCCGCCGCGTCGTGCAGCACCCCGTACCAGGCGTCCGTGTGGTGCCGGACGGTCTGGAGGGTCATCGCGGCGAGCGCCAGGACCCAACCGTCGCCCAGCCCGGCGTGCGTCATCCCGAAGCCGAGACCGGCGTAGACGATGTACTCCTTGGCCCGGTCGGCCATGGTGTCCAGCCAGCCACCCCACGGGCTGAAGTCGCGGGTGTACCGGGCGAGCTGCCCGTCCACGCAGTCGAGCATGAACCCGAGGTAGAGCAGCACGCCGCCGGCCACCAACGCGGGCCGCCCGCCGACGCCGAACAGCACCGCCGCGATCACGGCGAAGAGCACCGAGATCATGGTGACCCCGGTCGGCGTCAGCCCGAGCCGGGCGCAGACCTTCGTCACGTACGGCGACCAGCTGCTGACGAAGTACGTGGTGAAGAAGTCGTCCCGCTCCTTCACCGACAGCCGCAGCTCGGCCGCGTCCTCGTCTACCCCGGCCAGCTCGGCACGGGCGGCGGCCAGCCCGGCCGGGTCCACGACCCGGTGCGCGACGAGCAGACGTACCCGGTGGGCGAAGGTCAGCGCCCCGGTGGCGGTGAACGCGGCGAAGAGCCGGTCCACATCGGTGCCGACCGGCGTGGCGTCGGACGGGAAACCGGTCGGGTCGGCGGGCATGCCGGCGGGGGCGGGCGTGGCGGCGGCCGTACGGGCGGCGGCGACCAGCGCGGGCAGGTCGGCCGGGACGACGCGCAACGCCCCGCCGAAGCTGCCGGTGGCGTCAGGCAGCCTCCCGGCCGGGGCGGCGGCGATGACCTGGCCGCGTTCCTCGCGGACCGTCGCGCGGCCGGCGGCCGGCGGGTCGGCGAGCACCAGCGCGGCCGTACCGGCGACCGGGCTGGTGGCCAGGTGCTTCAGCACGGTGGTGTGGGCCACCAGGTCCGCTCCGGAGACCAGCACCGGCCCGGTCGCGCGCTCGGCCAGCGCGGCCAGCTCGCGCAGGTCGGCGGCGACGCGCACGTCGTCCGCCCCGGCGGTCCGCCACTGCGCGGCGAGGTGGGGAACGGTGTCGTCGGGAAGCGTCGCCGCCGGTCCCCCGGCGGCGAGCACGATCGCCAGCGTCACCGCGTGACCGACCGGCGGTACGCGGCGAGCGCCTCGTCCAGCGACCCGTCGACGGTCAACCGGCCACCGTCGAGGTAGAGACCCCGACGGCAGAACCGGGTCAGGTCCTTCTCGTTGTGTGACACCAGCACCAAGGTGCGCCCCTCCGCGAGCAGTCGGTCGATCGTGGCGTAGCACTTCGCGCGGAACTCCGCGTCCCCGACGGCCGTCACCTCGTCCATCAGCAGCACGGGGTGCGGCAGCCGACTGACGATCGCGAAGCCGAGCCGGATCTTCATCCCGGATGAGTAGTGCCGTACCGGGGTGTCGACGGCCCGCTCGACCTGTTCGCCAGCGAAGGAGATGATGTCATCGAAGTGCCGCCGGAGGTAATCCGGAGAGAGACCGTGCAGGCCACCGACCAGGTGCAGGTTCTCCCGCCCGGTCAGGTCGCCCGCGAAGCCGGCGGAGAGTTCCAGCAGCGGGGCGACCGCACCGTGCACCCGGATGCGTCCCTCGTCGGGGATCAGCACCCCGGCGATCAGCCGCAGCAGGGTGCTCTTGCCACTGCCGTTACGCCCCAGCACCCCGACCCGCTCCCCGGCGGCGACGGTGAACGACACCTCCCGCAGCGGCCAGAACCGACCGCCGTCCGGTGTCCGGCCGCCCCGGTGGACGACCAGCTCGCGCAGGCGCAACCGCCGTCGTCGGTTACGGACGAACCGGATGCCCAGCCCGTCCGCCTCGATCATGGCGGTCACGACCGCCGCTTCCCGGTCCGCACGCCCTACAACTCCTTCAGCACGGCCGGTTCGAGGCGGCGGAACGCCAGCCGGCCGGCGACGAGCACGAGCAGACTGCCGGCGACCGAGGTGACCAGCAGCCGGGTGTCCGGGAACTCGTCCGGATACCAGACCGCGTGGTGCAGTTGCACGATGCCGACCAGCGGGTTCAGCTCGTAGACCGCTTTGCACCACCCGGGGGCCGCAGAGTCCCGGACCAGGCTCAGCGGATAGATGATCGGCGTGGCGTAGAAGAGCAGCCGGAGCACCAGACGCATCACCCGTTCCACGTCGCGCACCAGCACGTTGAGAGCGGAGAGCAGCAGCGCCACCCCGACCAGCAGGACCGCCTGCACCAGCAGGGCCAACGGGAGGGCGAGCAGCGAGACACCCGGGTCGATCCGGCCGCGCAGGGCGTAGACCGCGGCGACGCCGACCAGGATCGGCAGGCCGGCGACGTACTCGGCGAACCGGCCGGCGACCCGGCCGACCGGGAAGACCTCCCGGGGCACGTTCAGCACGGTGATCAGCCGGGCCTGGCCGGTCAGCGCGTTGGCCGCCTCGCTGATCGCCGAAGCGGTCCACTGCCAGGCGAAGATCCCGGCGACCAGGAAGAGCGGGTACGACCCGGCCGCCTCGCCCAGGTGCCGGCCGGTGTCCCGGGCGTACAGGACCCCGAAGACGAAGTAGTAGACCGCGCCCAGGCCGAGCGGCTCGATCAGCGACCAGAGGTAGCCGAGCACGGACCGCTGGTACTTCACCGCCAGGTCGCGGCGGACCAGGATACGCAGCGCGTTGCGGTACGACCACAGGGTCGCGGCACCGGTCGCCACCGTCGCCTCCCGCCCCGGCCCGCACTCCGGCGACCGGTTCGCCGGGATGCCGCTACACGGGTCGCCCGGCCCCCGGGCTCAGCACTCGATCACGTTGACCGCGAGACCCCCGCGTGCCGTCTCCTTGTACTTGACCTTCATGTCGGCGCCGGTCTCCCGCATCGTCTTGATCACCTTGTCCAGGGAGACCGCGTGCACCCCGTCGCCCCGCAGCGCGAGCCGGGCTGCCGTGATCGCCTTGATGCTAGCCACCGCGTTCCGCTCGATGCAGGGGATCTGCACCAGACCCCCGACCGGGTCACAGGTGAGGCCGAGATTGTGCTCCATGCCGATCTCGGCGGCGTTCTCCACCTGTGCCGGGGTGCCGCCCAGCGCCTCGGCCAACCCGGCCGCCGCCATCGAGCAGGCCGAACCGACCTCGCCCTGGCAGCCGACCTCGGCACCGGAGATCGAGGCGTTCTCCTTGAAGAGCACCCCGATCGCCCCGGCCGCCAGGAGGAAGCGGACCACGCCCTCGTCGTCGGCACCCGGCACGAAGCGGGTGTAGTAGTGCAGCACCGCCGGGATGATCCCGGCCGCCCCGTTGGTGGGGGCGGTGACCACCCGGCCGCCGGCCGCGTTCTCCTCGTTCACGGCGAGAGCGAACAGCGTCACCCAGTCCATCACCCGCAGCGGGTCCGCGCTGCCGGCGTCCGCCTCCAGGCCCCGGCGCAGCTCGGCCGCGCGCCGCCGGACCTTCAACCCGCCCGGGAGCACACCGTCGCGCGCACAGCCCTGGTCGACGCACTCCCGCATCACCCGCCAGATCTCCAGCAGGCCGGCGCGGACCTCCGCCTCGCTCCGCCAGGACCGCTCGTTGGCGAGCATCACGTCGCTGATCGACAGCCCGGTGGCGGTGGTGACCGCCAGCAGCTCGGCACCGGTGGCGAACGGATACCGGACCGGGGTGGTGTCCGGCCGGATCCGGTCCGCGCCGGCCGCCGCCTCGTCCACCACGAACCCCCCACCGACCGAGTAGTACGTGCGGGTGCGCAGCTCGGCCCCGTCGGCGTCGTACCCGGTGAAGGTCATCCCGTTCGGGTGGTACGGCAGCGACCGCCGCCGGTGCAGCATCAGGTCCCGGTCCGGGTCGAAGTCGATCTCGTGCACGTCGAGCAGGCGCAGCCGCCGGTCGGCCCGGACCCGGTCCACCAGGGGGCCGACGCCGTCGGTGTCGACCGTCTCCGGTGCCTCGCCGGCCAGGCCGAGCAGCACCGCCCGGTCGCTGCCGTGCCCGTGCCCGGTCGCGCCGAGCGACCCGAACAGCTCGGCCCGCACCCGGGCGGTGCCGGCGAGCAACCCATCGGCCTTGAGCCCCTCGACGAAGGTGCGCGCGGCGCGCATCGGCCCCACGGTGTGCGAACTGGACGGCCCGATGCCGACACTGAAGAGATCGAAGACGCTGATCATGATTCGCACCCCTCCCCTCGGCCCCGGCGACGTCGGCGGGGCCGCCGGCGAGCGTACCCGCCCTGGTCACGGTTTCCCCGATCGGTCGCCACCACACCCGCGCCGATCGCCGCCGTCCGGGAGGGGTCACCCGCCTCCGGCGCGGGTAAGCACCTACGGGTACGCCGGTTGCCGATCCACCTGCGGGCCGAGGGCGCGGTGGCGCGCCCCGCCTACCGTGGATTGCAGAGGCGGCCAAAGCGCCGCAGAGTGGGAGTAGACGACGATGAGTCGCAAACTGGTCCGGCCCCGTGAGGGGCGCATGCTCGCCGGTGTCTGTGCCGGCCTGGCCCAGCGGTTCGGCAGGTCTCCCGGGTTCATCCGACTGCTGTTCCTGCTGTCCCTGCTGCTGCCCGGCACCCAGGTCATCGTCTACCTGGTGCTCTGGGTCCTGATGCCCAACGAGGACCGGTACGCCGTCCGCTACTGATCCCTGCCGCCACGCTCGACGTGGCGCGACCCGACGACCACGACGCCCGCCCCGGCTTCCCGGGGCGGGCGTCGCCACGTTGCGGCGTCGAGGGGTCAGGGGGCGGCGTAGGTGACGGTGACCGCCTGGTAGCCGAGTGAGCGGAGCAGCCCCTCCAGCATCTTGCGGGTGTTCGCCTCGGCGCGGGCCGCGAGTTCGCTGTCCCGGGCGGCGGCGGTGATCCGCTCCTCGGCCAGCCGGTAGACCTCCCGCTGTCGGTTCGGATCGTCGGCGAAGACGTCCCCGAGCCGGTTGAGCAGGCCGCGCTTCTCGGCGAAGACGTAGCTCTTCTCGATGTCGAGGTTGGTGTCGCTCAACTGCGGCGCGGGGAGGGTGATCTCGACGGACTTCCCGTCGGCGGACTCCACCACCGCCCCCTCGGCGATCTTCGAGAAGTCGACGTACGCCTCGACCCGGCCCGCCCCGACGAAGAGGGTGCGCTCGTTGAGCAGGAAGTCCGGGACGTACTTCCGGTCGGTCTCCAGGTCGACGACGACCTGGAAGTTGCCCTCCGCGGCCACGTACCGGCTGAGGTCCCGGATCGACTTCAGCAGCGGCGGCTGGCTGCGGTCGGTGGTCTCCTCGGCGAACGGGTTACGCCAACTCGGCCAGAGGCCGGCCACCTGGGTGCCGAGCAGGACCACCACGACCAGCGCGGCGGCCCCGAGCACCAGGAGCAGCCCACGGGCCGGTCCACGGCGACCGGCGTCGGCGGGCTCGTCGGTCCCGGCGACCGGCCGGTCAGCCGGTGCCGGGTCGGTCGACGCGCTGTCGGTCGGGTATTCCGGGAACTCGCGCGTGGGCTGGTTGACATCGCCGTTGCGGGACATCGCCCTCACCGTCCTCGGTCGTGACATTGCTGCCTGGGAATGACGGTACGTCCCCGGTACGACGCGCGCGCGTCGAGCGGTGCTCGGATTCGCCCCGGGCGGGCCCGTGCTTGCGCCCGGCGCCCGGGGCCACTAACGTACAACCACATGGTTGTAGGTGAGTTGAGTCAGACGGAGGCCGACCGCGTCTTCCACGCCCTGGCCGACGCCACCCGCCGCGACATCCTCGCCCGGGTGATCCGCGGCGGGCAGTCCGTGACCGCGCTCGCGCAGCACTACACCATGAGCTTCGCGGCGGTGCAGAAACACGTGGCCGTCCTCGAACGGGCGTCTCTCGTCACGAAGCAACGCAGCGGCAGGGAGCAGATCGTGCACGGTGATCTGACGATGGTGCGCCGGGTGGGCCAACTCCTCGACGCGTACGAGGAGCTGTGGCGGCACCGCGTGCAACGCATGGACCAGATCCTGACCCAGGAGTGAAGAGGTAGGTCGACAGATGCCTGTCATCAGTTCGCACAAGGACCCCGAGGCGATGACCCTCACGATCGTCGCCGAGTTCGACGCCCGCGTGGAGCGGGTGTGGCAGCTCTGGGCCGACCCGCGCCAACTGGAGCGCTGGTGGGGCCCGCCCGAGTGGCCGGCCACCTTCGACCGGTACGAGTTCGTGCCGGGCGGCGCCGCCCGCTACCACATGACCGGGCCGGAGGGGGAGAAGTCGCGCGGCTGGTGGACCATCACCGCCATCGACGAGCCGCACCGGCTGGAGTTCGACGACGGCTTCGCCGGCGAGGACGGCGAGCCGGTCGACCCTGCGGACCGCTCGCACGGGGTGATGACCCTGGAGCAGGTCGGCGACCGCACCCGCATGACGACGGTCTCCACGTTCCGCAGCGCCGAACAGTTGGAGGAACTGGCCGCCATGGGCATGGAGGAGGGCTCCCGCAGAGCCATGGGGCAGATCGACGCCCTGCTCGCCGGGGAGGACCGGACGGCCGGGTAGGTCGGCCCGGCACGGGGGATCAGCTGGTCGTCGGCCTAGGTGAAGGCGGAGACGCCGGTCAGCTTCTGGCCGATGACCAGCTGGTGGATCTCCGAGGTGCCCTCGTAGGTGAGCACGCTCTCCAGGTTGTCGCCGTGCCGCATCACCGGATACTCCCCGGAGACGCCGTTCGCGCCGAGGATCGTCCGGCACTGGCGGGCGATGGCCAGCGCCTCCCGGACGTTGTTGAGCTTGCCGACGCTGACCTGCTCCGGACGGAGGTTGCCCGCGTCGGCCAGCCGACCGAGGTGCAGGGCGAGCAGGTAGCCCTTCTGCCACTCCACCGCCATGTCGGCCAGCTTGGCCTGGGTCAGCTGGAACCCGGCGATCGGCCGGCCGAACTGGGTGCGCGTGGTCGCGTACCGCAGGGTCGTCTCCAGGCACTCCCGCGCCGCGCCGAGCGCGCCCCAGACGATGCCGTGCCGGGCCTCGGTGAGGCAGCCCAGCGGGGCCTTCAGCCCGACCGCCTCCGGCAGCAGCGCGTCCGCCGGCAGCCGGACGTCGTCGAGCGAGATCTCCCCGGTCACCGACGCGCGCAGCGACATCTTGCGGCGGATCTCGCGGGTGGTCACCCCGGGCGTGTCCAGCGGTACGGCGAACCCGCGCACCCCCTCCTCGGCCCGCGCCCAGATCACCGCGACGTCGGCGACCGGCGCGTTGGTGATCCACATTTTGCCGCCGGTGAGCAGCCAGTCGTCGCCGTCCCGGCGGGCCCGGGTCGCCATCGACGCCGGGTCGGAGCCGTGGTCCGGCTCGGTCAGTCCGAAGCAGCCGATCAGCTCACCGGCCGCCATGCCGGGCAGCCAGCGCTGCTTCTGCTCCTCGCTGCCGTACCGCCAGATCGCGTACATGGCCAGCGAGCCCTGCACCGAGACCAGCGACCGCACGCCCGAGTCGCCGGCCTCCAGTTCCAGGCAGGCCAGGCCGTACGCGACGGCCGAGGAGCCGGCGCAGCCGTATCCGGTCAGGTGCATGCCGAGCAGGCCGAGCCGGCCGAACTCCCGGGCCAGCTCGCGGGCCGGCACCTCGCCCCGCTCGTACCAGTCGGCGACGTACGGGCGCACCCGGTCGTCGACGAGCCGGCGCACCACGGCGCGGATCTGCCGTTCCTCTTCGCCGAGCGACGAGTCCAGGTCGAGCAGGTCGAGGGTGGGTGCACTCATGCCGCCACCCTAACGATCCCTCAGGCGTCGACGCGACACCGCCGGGTCACTCGGTGTGGCCGCTCAGCACGAGCACCCGGGCATGGATCTGGTTGCGCTGCTGGAGGGCGGCGCGCAGCGCCCGGTGCAGCCCGTCCTCCAGGTAGAGCCCGCCGTTCCACTGGACCACGTGCGGGAAGAGGTCACCGTAGAAGGTGGAGTCCTCGGCGAGGAGCTTGTCCAGCGCCAGCTCCCGCTTGGTGGTGATCAGCTGGTCGAGGCGGAGCGGGCGCGGTGGGATCTCGGCCCACTGCTTGAGGGTGAGGTGGTGCTCCGGGTAGGGACGCCCGTCCCGAACCGCTCTGAAGATCACGACGGCACGCTCCCCTCCCCTTTGCCGAGCCGACCGGCACCCGCCAGCCGAGGGCCGCGGCGTGACACCGCGACCCAGCGGTATTCGATGACCTTGTCAGCCTAGCGGCCCCCGTCACTTCACATTTTGCTCCCTCTTGTCAGCTTCGCTACTCGGCCGCGCTCCCCGTGTCCCGGGTGGGGGCCGATCGCCCCCAACGTCCCCGGTGCACCACCTCGTCGACCGGTCGACGCCCCCGACGCAACGACGGTGACCGGTGGTCGGGTGCCCGGTAACCGATGGTGATCGCACCGACCGGCGTGAACTCCGCCGGGACGTCGAACGCCGTCCGGTACGCAGCGGTGCGCTCCGGCGGGATGCCGAAGAAGCACGCCCCCAGTCCCTCGTCCACGGCGGTGAGCAGCATCAGCAACGAGGCGAACCCGGTGTCGACGTACCAGTACGGCACCGGCCAGCGCTCCTCGGCGCGGTCCGTCCAGCCCTTGTCCGACTCGGCGTACCGGTCGAGGTAGGCGGAGCGGTTGGCGTGCGGCACCACGACCAGCGGAGCCCGCCGCATCCCGGTCAGCCAGCGGTCCCGGCCGCCCCGCTCCGGGGTGGCCGCGGCCCAGAACCGCTCCCGGTCGGCCGGGTCCTCCAGCACCAGGAACCCCCAGCCCTGGGCGAAACCGGCCGACGGCGCACGGACCGCGTGGCCGAGCAACCGGTCGACCACCTCCGGCGGGACGGGGCGGTCCGGGTCGTAGTTGCGCACCATCCGTCGCCGCCGGACGACCTCCGCGAACTCCATGCCGCGCCTCCCTCTCCGTCTGTCGCCAAGGCTCCGGGCCTCTCCGACTGTCACTCGGGCTCCGGGCCGCGCTGGCTGGGGCTCAGGCTCCCGGCCGGACGCCCCAGGTGCCCCGCCAGGTCTGGCCGGGGGCCAGCGTGACCAGGTCCCGGCCGGAGCGGAACGCGTCCGGCGGGCAGGTCATCGGCTCCACCGCCACCGACCGGCGGTGCCGCTCGCCGGTGAGGGCGTCGCCGGTGAAGACCTGCCACCAGCCGAACTCCGCGCCCGCCCAGAGGCGCACCGCGTCCGAGCCGTCCGGAGCGGCGAGGGTGACCGTCGAGCCGCCGTCGGCGTCCCGGACCACCGCGCCGAAGGTGGTGTCCAGCACCGCGTCGCCGATCGGGCGGGACACCGTCCAGTCGTACTTGGTGCCGGCCACCGGGGCCGCCCCGACCGGCAGCAGCCGGTCGTCCACCACCAGCCGGTTGCGTCCGGGCACCCGCATCAGCAGGTCGTCGACGGGCACGCCGGGCAGTCGCAGGTACGGGTGCACGGCAAAGCCGAACGGGGCCGGCTCGGAGGCGAGGTTGGTGGCCTCGTGTTCCGCGCGCAGCCCGTCCGTCCCCACGCTCCACCGGGTGCGCAGTCGCAGCGCCCACGGGTAGCCCGGTTGCGGCGGCAGGTCGTAGCCGACGGTGACCGCGTCCTCGGCCTGCTCGACCAGCCGCCACGGTACCCAGTTCACCAGGCCGTGAATGGCGACGTGCCGGCTCGGTTCGGTCAGCGGCAGCGCGTACGACCGCCCGTCGAAGGTGTACGCACCGTCCCGGATCCGGTTCGGCCACGGGGCGAGCACCTGCCCGGCGCACCCGGGGCAGATCTCGTCGGCGCCGTAGCCGTCGACGTAGTCGACGCCGTCGCGACGGTACGCCCGCAGTCCACCCCCCACCTCCACGATGACGGCCTCGTGGCCGGCGGCGGCGATGGTCCACTGTGCTCCGGAGGGCGGAGTGGGCTCGGTGGTCTGCATGCCGGCGACCCTAGTGCCTGGACCACCGCCACGCCCGCCGGCCTCACGGCCGCTGCCGTGCCCGAGGCCCGTACGGTCGCTGCCGCGCCGGTCGGCTCAGGGCTGTCGGGTCGCGGTGGCCGGGGTGGTCCGGTAGCGGGCCAGGGCGGGGAAGGCGACCGCGAGCAGCACGGCCAGCGCCGCCGCGGCCAGACCGCCGCCGACCCAGGCCACCCCGCTGCCGAGGCCGGCGGCCATCGACCCGGCCCGCAGGTCGCCCAGCCGGGGCCCACCGGCGACGACCACGGTGTTCACCCCCTGGAGTCGACCGCGCATCCGGTCCGGCGCGTGCACCAGCAGCATCGACTGTCGCAGCACCGCGCTGACCAGGTCGGCGGCACCGGCCACGGCGAGCAGCCCGACGGCCAGCCAGAGATGTCCGGCGAGTCCGGCCAGGGCGACCGCCACGCCCCAGCCGACCACCGCCGCGATCAGCGCCAACCCCTGCCGGCGGAGCCGGCCGATCCAGCCGGAGGTCAACCCGCCGAGCAGCG
Organism: Micromonospora sp. NPDC050187; assembly: GCF_044459745.1. Lineage (NCBI taxonomy): Bacteria > Bacillati > Actinomycetota > Actinomycetes > Micromonosporales > Micromonosporaceae > Micromonospora > Micromonospora sp. NPDC050187. The sequence continues at coordinate 364,588 of NZ_JBITJH010000005.1, read as the reverse complement.
CGCCGAACGCGATCGCGCTGAACAGCCAGCCGACCGCCGCGCCGCCGCCGAAGCGCTCCTCGGCGACCTCCGGGAAGAGCGCCCGGGGCATGGCGAGGATCATCGCGATCAGGTCGATGGCGAACGACAGCAGCAGCACCCGGGTGGTGACCAGGTAGCGGAAGCCGTCTACGACGCTGGCCAGCCCCCGTCGACGCGGAGCGCCGTCCGGGTCCGGTTCGGGCGGCAGCGCCGGCAGCCCCCGGGCGGCCCAGATCAGCGCGGTGAGCAGCAGGGCGTCCGCCGCGTACGCGATCGGCAGGCCGGTGTCGGTGCCCCAGATGCCGAAGATCAGCCCGGCGACCATCGGCCCGGCCACCGTGGCCGCGGTGTTGGTGGTGTAGTTCAGCGTGCTGGCCGCCGGCACCAGGTCCAGCGGCACCAGCCGGGGCAGCATCGCGCTGCGCGCCGGCGAGCTGATGGCGAACGCGATCGACTGCACCGCCACCAGGACCAGCAGCAGCACCGGGCTGCGTGCCCCGAGCAGCGCCTGCACCAACAGCCCGAGCGTGGACAACCAGAGCAGCACGGAACCCACCAGCAGCACCTGACGGCGGTCCCGGCGGTCCGCGATCACCCCGCCCCAGAGCCCGAAGACCAGCAACGGCAGGAAGGCGGCCACCCCGATCAGCCCGACCCAGAACGAGTCGCGGGTCAGCGCGTACATCTCGACCGGGACCGCGACGGCGGTGAACTGGAAGCCGAACATCGCCACGCTGTTGCCGGTCCAGAGCCGCCGGTACGTGGGCACCCGCAGCGGGCGCAGGTCGATCGCCCAGCGACGGGCGGTGCCCGACCGCTCCCCCGCCACCCCGGCCGCGTCCTTCACCCCGGCCGCGTCCTTCATCCCGGTCGCGTCCTTCACCCCGGTCACGGCGCGAGCCGTTCGACGATCCAGTCACCCTGCCCGGTACGGCGGTAACGGAACCGGTCGTGCAGCCGGTTGACCCGTCCCTGCCAGAACTCCACCACGTCCGGGGCGACCCGCAGCCCGCCCCAATGCGGCGGGGGCGGGATCGGGTCGGTGCCGGCGAACCGATCGGCCACCTCCCGCTGGCGCTCCACCAGGTAGTGCCGGTCGGGGATCACCTGGGACTGCGGGCTGGCCCAGGCGCCGAGCTGGGAGCCGCGCGGTCGGCTGGCGAAGTACGCCTCCGTCTCGGCCCGGTCCACCGGCCCCACGCGTCCGGTGACGGTCACCTGCCGACCCACGGCGAACCACGGGAAGACCAGGCTGGCGTACGGGTTGGCGAGCGCCTCGGCACCCTTGCGGGAGGTGTGGTTGGTGAAGAAGACGAAGCCCTCGGGGTCGTACCGCTTGAGCAGGACGGTCCGCCCGCTCGGGCGGCCGGCCGCGTCGGCGGTGCCGACGACCATCGCGGTCGGCTCGGGCAGCGCGGCGGCGACCACGTCGCGGAACCAGCGGTCGAACTGGGTGCACCAGTCGGCGGCCAGATCCGCTCGGGAAAGCCCTTTCTGCTCGGCATTCCCGGCCGGCCCGACGCCCGGGACCACTGTGTCTCCCGTCACGTTCCCCTCCTCTTCACCTGCCGATACCGTGCCACACGCCGCTGACCAGCAGGTTGTGCCCCGGGTCACCACGATGTTGCGGTTGGCCGCCCCGCCGGATGTCGCCTGTAGCACAGTGGTTGCGGGTCGCAAACCCGGTTGTCCACCAGGCAAGATGTTCCGAACGCATCCCTGAGGGTCGCCTACGGCGCCCGGCCGACCGGCCGATGAGCCCAGGCGGGCGCACCGAGCAGATCCAAGGAGACGACATGGCCGACTTCAAACCGGGCCTGGAGGGCGTCGTAGCCTTCGAGACCGAGATCGCCGAGCCGGACCGCGAGGGTGGGTCGCTGCGCTACCGCGGGGTCGACATCGAGGACCTCATCGGCCAGGTCTCCTTCGGCAACGTCTGGGCGCTGCTGGTCGACGGGCGGTTCGGCCCTGGCCTGCCGCCGGCCGAGCCGTTCCCGGTGCCGGTGCACTCCGGCGACATCCGGGTCGACGTGCAGTCCGCCGTGGCGATGCTCGCCCCGTACTGGGGGCTAGACCAGCTCCTCGACATCTCCGACGAGCAGGCCCGCGAGGACCTGGCCCGGGTCTCCGTCACCGCGCTCTCCTTCGTCGCCCAGTCGGCCCGGGGTCTCGGTCTGCCGGCGGTGCCGCAGAAGGAGATCGACAAGGCCTCCACCATCGTCGAGCGGTTCATGAAGCGCTGGCGGGGCGAGCCCGACCCGCGGCACGTCAAGGCCGTCGACGCGTACTTCATCTCGGCCGCCGAGCACGGCATGAACGCCTCCACCTTCACCACCCGGATCGTCGCCTCCACCGGAGCGGACGCCGCCGCCTGCATCTCCTCCGGCATCGGCGCGCTCTCCGGCCCGCTGCACGGCGGTGCCCCCTCCCGGGTGCTGACCATGCTGGAGGCGGTGGAGCGCAGCGGCGACGCCGAGGGGTACGTCAAGGGCGTGCTCGACCGGGGCGAGCGGCTGATGGGCTTCGGCCACCGGGTCTACCGGGCCGAGGACCCGCGCGCCCGGGTGCTCCGCCGCACCGCCCGCGAACTGGGCGCCCCCCGCTTCGAGGTGGCCGAGGCGCTGGAGAAGGCCGCCCTGGCCGAACTCCGGGCCCGTCGCCCGGACCGGGTCCTCGCCACCAACGTCGAGTTCTGGTCGGCCGTGGTGCTCGATTTCGCCGAGGTGCCGGCGCACATGTTCACCTCGATGTTCACCTGCGCCCGGATGGGTGGCTGGAGCGCGCACATCCTCGAGCAGAAGAAGCTCAGCCGGCTGGTCCGCCCGTCCGCCCGCTACGTCGGCCACGGCCCCCGCAAGCCGCAGGACGTCGACGGCTGGCAGGCCATCCCGCACGGCGTCTGAGTTCCGCACCCCCGTTCGGCGGCAGACCCCCGGCTGACTCCGTCGATCATGGAGCTGTGGCGCCCAATTAGCCAGTTTTGCGGCATTTGGCAGGTGCCCGAAGTTCGGGATCGACGGGGGCGGTGGACGGCGGCAAGCCACCCCGGGATGTGGGCAGCGCCTCATCACCGGGCGGACGTCGGCGGCGTCCGGCCGGGGGCGCGGATGGGAGGATAGGTGCCTCGGCAGCGTCGCCGGATCACCGCTCGCACCCGGTCAAGTGGCCCACAGAAGGAAGCCTGATCACCGTGGCTGATGTTTCGACCATCCGGATTCCCGACGAGATCAAGCCCGCCGACGGCCGGTTCGGCTGCGGGCCGTCCAAGGTCCGTCCGGCGGCCGTCTCCGCGCTCGCCGACGTCGCGACCAGCTACCTCGGCACCTCGCACCGGCAGAAGACCGTCCGGGACCAGGTCGCCCGGCTGCGCCGTGGTCTCGCCGAGTTCTTCTCCCTCCCCGAGGGGTACGAGGTCGTGATCGGCAACGGCGGCACCACCGCGTTCTGGGAGGTCGCCGCCTTCGGCCTGGTCCGCGACCGGGCGCAGTTCGCCAGCTTCGGTGAGTTCGGGGCGAAGTTCGCCAAGTCGGTCAAGGACGCGCCGTTCCTCGGTGAGCCGACCGTCCGCAAGTCCGAGCCGGGCAGCGCGCCCTCGCTGGTCGCCGAGGCCGGGGTCGACGTCTACGCCACCCCGCAGAACGAGACCTCGACCGGTGTGGCGGTGCCGATCGCCCGGGTGGACGGCGCCGACCCGGGCTCGCTGCTGCTGGTCGACGCCACCTCCGGGGCCGGCGGTCTGGACGTCAACGTCGGTGAGACCGACGTCTACTACTTCGCCCCGCAGAAGTGCTTCGGCTCCGACGGCGGCCTCTGGATCGCGCTGATGTCGCCGGCCGCGCTGGAGCGGGCCACCGAGATCAAGGGCTCGGGCCGGTACGTCCCGGCCTTCCTCGACCTGGTCACCGCGATCGACAACTCGCGGCTGGAGCAGACCTACAACACCCCGGCGCTGGCCACCATCTTCCTGGCCGCCGAGCAGACCGACTGGATGAACGCGCAGGGCGGGCTCTCCTGGGCCGCCAAGCGCACCGCCGAGAGCGCCGGGACGGTGTACGGCTGGGCGGAGCGCTCCGCCGCCGCGACCCCGTTCGTCACCGACCCGGCGCTGCGCTCCAACGTGGTCGCCACCATCGACTTCGCCGACGGGGTGGACGCCTCGGCGATCGCCAAGGCGCTGCGGGCGAACGGCATCGTGGACACCGAGCCGTACCGCAAGCTCGGCCGTAACCAGCTCCGGGTGGCGCTCTTCCCGGCGGTGGAGCCGGCCGACGTGGAGGCGCTGACCGCCTCGATCGACTACGTCGTGGAGCGGCTCTAGCCGCTATGGTGAGGGGGCGTCGCCGACCGGCGGCGTCCCCTGCGACCGTGATCCCTGACCTGCTCAGCCGCGACATGCGGGCGTGGCATCCCCCACCCCGCACCGGATGGGCGTACCGTGTTGACCAGACGCCCGGGTGGCTGACCCTGGCGTGCGGCCAGCGAAGCGGGACGGAGGCAACGTCATGCGCCCAGTACGCTTCGTCGCCCTCTCCGAGGACGGCCAGGCCCTGGTGCTCGCCGACGAGGTGGGGCGACTGCTCGCCCTGCCCATCGACGAGCGCGTCACCAACGTGCTGCACGCCGAGCCCGGTGCGCCGCCGCTGGCCGTCGCGACCGAACGGGCCCCCGACCCGATCCCCTCGCTCTCCCCACGGGACATCCAGGCCCGGATCCGCTCCGGTGAGTCCGCCGAGGACGTCGCCCGGGTCGCCGGTGTCCCAGTCGACCGGGTCCTCCGGTACGCCGGCCCGGTGCTCCAGGAGCGGGCCATGCTCGCCCAGCACGCCCGGCGCACCCGACTCAAGGGCGCCGAGAAGCCCACCCCGCTCGCCGAGGTGGTCAACGGCCGGCTGGCCCAGCACGGCATCGACACCGAGAAGATCTCCTGGGACGCGTACCGCCGCGACGACGGCACCTGGCGGATCATCGCCACCTGGCCCTCCGGCAAGGCCACCGCCCAGGCGGTCTGGGATCTCGACAAGACCCGGCAGAACGTCACGCCGCACGACGACATGGCGCAGTACCTGTGCGCCGAGCGGCCCACCCCGATCCTCGGCCAGGAGCCGGCACCGGAGCGGGGCCACGCGCTGCCCGGCCCGTCGCGTGGCGAGCCGAGCCGGGGCGGCCACGGCCTGCCGGCCCCCGTCGAGCGCACCCGGAGCGGTCGCGACCCGATCCGCGCCGGCCGGGACGCCCTGCTCGCCTCGCTGGACCGGCCACTCGGCTCGACCTCCGGCCGGGGTCTCGAACCGCGCACCCCGGCCGCCCTCGGCGACCAGGAGACGCCCCGCCAGCGGGCGATCAGCGGGGGTGCGGCGGCACTGCTCGGCGGTGGTCAGGGTTCGGCGTTCGACGACGACTCGGACGCGCCGAAGGAGGTGCCGGCCGTGCCGTCGCTGGCGGTGCTCCGACCCCGCCGCACCGGCGCGCCCGCCGCCGAGGCACCCGCCGAGGCTGCCGGCAAGCCGCGCAAGCGGCTGCCGAGCTGGGACGACGTCCTGTTCGGATCCGGTCCGGCGGCCCGCGAGTCCTCCTGACCCGACCGGTCACAGCGGTCCGGTCACGTCCGCACAGATCCACCGCGCGGTCCGACCGCAGCCGGCCAGCCGGTGCGGTCGGCCGGGCCGTGGCAGGGTGAGCCCATGGAGTACACGAACCTCGGCCGGACCGGCCTCTCGGTCAGCCGGCTCTGCCTCGGCACCATGAACTTCGGACCGCAGACCAGCGAACCCGACAGCTTCGCGATCATGGACCGCGCCCTGGAGCACGGCCTGAACTTCTTCGACACCGCCAACGTCTACGGCTGGCAGACCGGTGAGGGTGTCACCGAGCAGATCATCGGGCGCTGGTTCGCCCAGGGCGGCGGTCGCCGGGAGAAGGTCGTGCTGGCCACCAAGGTCTACGGCAAGATGGGCGACTGGCCGAACGACCAGGGGCTCTCCGCCCGACACATCGTCCGGGCCTGCGAGGACTCGCTGCGCCGGCTCCAGACCGACACCATCGACCTGTACCAGATGCACCACATCTCCCGGAGCACGCCGTGGGAGGAGATCTGGCAGGCGATGGAGACCCTGGTCGCCCAGGGCAAGGTGATCTACGTCGGCTCGTCGAACTTCGCGGGTTGGCACCTGGCCGTCGCGCAGGCCGCCGCCGGACGGCGCAATTTCCTCGGGCTCGTCTCCGAGCAGTGCATCTACAACCTGATGACCCGGCACGCCGAGTTGGAGGTGATCCCGGCCGCCCAGCACCTCGGCCTGGGCATCATCCCCTGGTCGCCGCTGCACGGCGGGCTGCTCGCCGGGGTGCTGGCCAAGATGGCCGCCGGCGGGGCGGCGCGCGGCGCCACCGGCCGTTCCGGCGACGCGCTGGCCGCCCACCGCGAGACCATCGAGGCGTACGAGCAGCTCTGCGCGGACCTCGGCCACGACCCGGCCGACGTGGCGCTGGGCTGGCTGCTCTCCCGGCCGGGGGTGACCGCGCCGATCATCGGTCCGCGTACCGTCGAGCAGCTCGACCGGTCCCTCGGTGCCCTGGCGGTCCGCCTGGACGAGGCGACCGGGGAACGGCTCGACGAACTCTTTCCGCCGATCGGCAGCGGCGGTCCCGCCCCGGAGGCGTGGGCCTGGTAGCCACGGCCCCGGGCCGGCCGGCGACGTGGGCATCCAGCGGGACGGTGCTTCCAGCGGCGCGGGCATCCAGCGGCGCGGGCATTCAGCGGCGCGGGGGCGGCGGTGTCCACGTCGCCGGCCGGGTCACAGCGGCCAGGCGGCAAGGTGCTCGTACCGGCGGACCGGGCCGAGGTGACTGCGGACCAGGACCGCCTCGGTCGCCGGCCAGCTCGGGCCGAGGTACCCGTCCAGCGTGGTTCGGTCCTCCTCGACGTCGATCCGGTCGCCGGGGCGGGCGATGGTGAGGTGGGGCCGGAACGGCCGGTCGTCGTACGGCAGCCCGGCAACCCGCAGCTCGTCCCGGATCCGCCCGGCGAGCACCCCCAGCCGCTCCACCTCGCCGAGCACGTCCACCCAGAGCACGGTGCGCCGGCCGTACCCGAACCGACCGCCGCCGCCGAGCCGGAGCCGGGGCGGTTCCGGTCCCCGGCACGGGCCGGCGGCCCGGCCCAGCGCGTCCCGGACGGTGGGCAGACGATCGTCGGCGACCTCGCCGAGGAAGGCGACGGTCACGTGCGCGTCCACCGGGTCGGCCAGCCGTACGTTGGTGCCGGCTGCGGCGGCCTGGCCGATCCGCAGCCGGGCGACCTGCGCGGCGAGATCCGTCATGGCCTCCGGCGGCGGGTGGACCGCGACGAAGAGCCTCATCGACGCCGGTGTCGGGTCACCGGTGTCGTTGGCGGTGGTGGGCGGTGACCGCCGGCAGTGGCAGCCCGGCGGCGTGCAGCGCTCCCTCGACGCGGACCCGCTCGATCTCCCGGTCGACCCCCTCCAGCTCGGCCAGGTGCTCGGGGAGGCCGAGACACCGGCAGGCCAGTCGGAGCCGGTCGTCGTACGCCTTGATCAGCAGCAGCGGCCAGACGATCGGACGTCCCCCGTGCCCCAGCCGGTACGCGCGGAGCCGCCACAGGTCGGCGGCGATCTGTTCCAGCGGCTGGCGGTCCGGCCGGTCGAACTCGGTGAGGTCGATGTCACGGGTCAGGGCGTCAGCCTCGACGGCCCGGTCGAGGCGGGCGATCGTCCGCCGGTCGCGTCGACCGGCCCGCCGACGCGACCAGGCACCGGCGATCCGGTCGAGGCGATCGTCGCCGCAGCACACCAGGGCAACCGCGGCCGGCACACACGCCACGAGCAGGATCGCCAGGACCAGCAGCATCGCCCGACCGGCTTCCACGCATCGACGCTAATCCTCCACATCCCTGGGTGCCAGCAGAATGCCGGTATCCGGTGGGGGACGTTTCAGCGGACACCGGCCTCGGCGGGCACGCGCGTCCCACACGCCGCCCGACCGGACAGGTCGACGGTCGGGGGCGAAACGACGTAGAGCCGGGGCATCGGGCGGATCCGCAGCCGGATCCGGGCCTTGGAGCGGCGCAGCTGCCAGGTCAGGGCAATCAGGGCGGCGGTGAGCGAGATCAGGCCGCCCGCCCAGATGCTCACGCCCGCGCCGTACGTCTCGGCGACCCAGCCGATGAGCGGCGCGCCGACCGGGTTGGTGCCGAGGAACACCAGCACCCAGAGCGCCATCACCCGGCCCCGGAAGGCGGCGTCGGTGCCGAGCTGCACCCGCTGGTTGGCGGCCTGGGCGAAGTAGAGCACGAAGAACCCGGTCGGCAGGAGCAGGGCGACGACCAGCCAGTACCCGGGGGCGAGCCCGACCAGGACGCCGAACACCGAGCAGGCGACCGCCGCGCCGAGGACCACCCACACCGACGGGCGGCTGCGCCGTCCGCTGCCGGCCAGCGCACCGGCGAGCGAACCCACCGCGAGCGTGGTGGTGAAGAGGCCGAACGAGGCCGCACCGGTGTTGAAGACGGTCTTGGCCAGGGCGGCGAGGGTGAGCTGGAAGTTGAACAGGCACATCCCGATGACCGACATCAGTGCCATGGGCAGCAGCAGGTCGGGGCGCTTGGCGACGTAGCGCAGCCCGTCGACCACCTTGGCCGAGTCGCGCTCCTTCACCGGGCGCAGTTCCTCCCGGTGCAGCTCGGCGGGGTTCATCCGGACCACGTTGGCCAGCGGAGCGAGCGAACTGAGCGCGCTGACCAGGAAGACCGGACCGACGTCGATGACGGCGATGGCCACACCGGCGACGGCGGGGCCGATGATCCGGGCGCTGTTGAAGGTGGCCGCCGAGAGGGCGAGCGCGTTCGGCAGCAGCGGCGTGCCGACCAGTTCGGAGACGAACGCCTGCCGGACCGGGACCTCCACCGCGTTGGCGACGCCGAGCAGGGCGGCGAAGACGTAGACGTGCCAGAGCTGCACCAGGCCGGTGAGGACCAGCATGCTCATTCCGAGCGCGAGCACGCTCCAGAACGCGTTGGCGACGAAGAGGAGCAGGCGCTTGTCGTAGCGGTCGGCGAGGCGGCCGGAGAGGAGGGTGAGGAGCAGGACCGGGGCGAACTGGAGCGCGGTGACGATGCCGAGCGCGGTGGCGGAGTCGCCGGAGAGGTCGAGGACGAGCCAGTCCTGGGCGATGAACATCATCCAGACGCCGATCAACTTGATCAACTGTCCGGACGCGAAAAGCCGGTAGTTACGGATCTGCAGGGACTGGAACATCGTGCTCAGCTTCGTCCGCACGCTCGGTGCGCCTCCTCGGGTACGCGTCATCCAGGGCGGACGGTGCGGACCCGGTGGCGTTCAGCCGCGGGCGAGCCGCTGCAGGATCTCGGCGGCGTGCCGCAGGGTGTCGCGTTCCTCTTCGGTGAGATCGGCCAGCCGGCTGGCCAGCCACTCGTCGCGGGCCCGCTCGAACTGGTCGAGCACGGCCTGCCCCCCTTCGGTGGCCGCCAGGATGACCTGTCGGCCGTCGGTCGGGTGGGGGGTGCGGCGAATGAGGCCACGCTCCTCCAACTTCGCGACGATCCTGGTCATCGTCGGCGGTTGCACCCGTTCGACGTCGGCCAGTTCCCGAGGGGTCAGCGCGCCCGCCAGCCGGAGGCTGGTCAGGGCGGAGAGCTGAGTCACCGTGAGGTCACCCACCGGCCGGGCCTGGCGGACCCGCCGGTTGAGTCGGGTGAGCGCATCACGCAGTTGTTGCGCCAGTTGCGTCGGTGCCACGCGTCTCGTCGTCACCGTCCGCTCCGTCACGTTGGTTAGCCTAGCTAATAAGCCAAGCTAACGACATCCGATATGAGTAGGCTCACCAGGCGTTTTGTCCCATCCGGCCCGAAACACCCGGAGCTGTCCCGGGCCGGATTGGCGTCACAGGAGGGCGGCTTCGAGCGGCCCGCGTAGGAAGTACACCACGAAGAGGGCGGCCACCCCGTACAGCAGCGGGTGGACCTCGCGGGCCTTCCCCTTCGCCAGCTTCACCACCACGTAGGTGATCAGGCCCGCGCCGATCCCGTTCGAGATCGAGTAGGTGAAGGGCATCAGCACGATGGTGAGGAACGCCGGAATGGCGATCTCGTAGTCGGTCCAGTCGATGGTCCGCACCGCGGTCATCATCAGGAAGCCGACCACCACCAGCGCCGTCGAGGCCGCCTCGAACGGCACGATCACCACCAGCGGCGCGAGGAACATCGCCAGCAGGAACAGGCCGCCGGTGACCAGGTTGGCCGCGCCGGTCCGGGCACCCTCCGCGACCCCCGCGGCGCTCTCGATGTACGAGGTGTTGCTGGAGGTGCTCGCCGCACCGCCGGCCGCCGCCGCGATCGAGTCGACCAGCAGGATCTCCTTGGCCCGGGGCGGGGTGCCCCGCTCGTCGAGCATGTCGCCCTCCTGGCCGACCGCGACCATCGTCCCCATCGTGTCGAAGAAGTCCGTGATCAGCAGGGTGAAGACGAACATCAGCACGACCAGCCAACCGGCCCGGCTCCACGAATCCAGCACGTTGAAGTTGCCGAGCAGGGAGAGGTCCGGCACGTCCACCACGGTCTTCGGCAGCTCCGGCACGTTGAGCGCCCAGCCCTTCGGGTTGGGTTCGCCGTTCACCACGGACGGGCCGACGTTCGCCACCGCCTCGACGATGATCGCCAGCACCGTCGAGGCGAGGATGCCGATCAGGATCGCGCCCCGGACCTTGCGTACCACCAGCACCAGGGTGACCAGCAGGCCGAGCACGAAGACCAGCATCGGCCAGCTCACCAGCTTGCCGCCGATGCCCAGCCCGACCGGGACGGTGGTGTTCGCCTCGTCCGGCACCCGGCGGACGAACCCGGCGTCCACCAGTCCGATGATGGTCAGGAAGAGGCCGATGCCGACCCCGATCGCGGTCTTCATCTGGGTCGGTACGGAGCGGAACACCGCAGTCCGCAGCCCGGTGAGCACCAGCACGGCGATGATCACACCCTCGATCACCACCAGGCCCATCGCGTCCGCCCAGGTCATCTGCGGCGCGATCTCGTACGCGACCAGCGCGTTCACACCGAGCCCGGCGGCGAGCGCCAACGGGAAGCGGCCCACCACACCCATCAGGAGGGTCATCACCCCGGCGACCAGCGCGGTCGCCGCCGCCAGGGCGGGAATCGCCAGCCGCTCGCCCTCGCCGTCGACCGCACCGCCGATGATCAACGGGTTCAGCACCACGATGTAGGCCATCGTGAAGAAGGTGGCGAGACCGCCGCGCACCTCGCGACCCACCGTCGACCCACGGGCGGAGATCTCGAAGAACCGGTCGAAGCCACTACGGGGGCGGGCGGAGCCAGAGGGTGTTCCGGTCTCGGGCGGCGCGTTGTCCATCGGGTCCTCGCAACTGATCTTCCGTCTGTCGGGCCGCATCGTCGCAGATCAGGGGCCACAAGGAAAAGTTGATCGAGGTACGCTTCCCACGTGCCCAGACAACAGCCACCGCGGCCGGAGCCGCTCGACCCGCCGATGGTGCCCTTCGCCCTCGCCGGGTTGGCGATCTGGGCCGTCGTCGGGCTGGCGCTCCTGGTCTTCCTCCGCGACTGGCTCACCACGAACGGTCACGAGAACTGGCTCTGGACCTGCCTGGCCGGCTTCCTGTGGGGCTTTCCCGGTCTGGCCGTGATGATGCGGCACGACGCGAACCGGCGACGCCGCCGCGCCCGCCGCTGACCTGCGGGCCTACGGACAGCCGGCACCGACCGGCAGCGTCGCTCGGGCTGGCTCAGGGGTGCCCGTACGGCTCCGCCGGCTCGGTTGCCTCGACCGAGCCGGGTGCCCGGCTCACCGACATCTCCTCGACCGCGCTGTCGTCGTAGATCGTGGGCAGTTCGTCGACCGCCGCCTCGGCCGCCTCGACCAGGGCCTCCGAGTGCGCGCCGCACCCGTGGTCGGCGCTGACCACCCGACCGTCGTCGGGGGCGTAGAAGTTGCCGCAGGCGCCGAAGGACTGCCGCAGCGCCCCGGCCAACGGGAGGTAGAACCCGCACGAGCCGCAGCGCGCGGGGGCGGGAGCGGCCACCGAGATCGCCGCACCGGGACCGTGGTCACCGTCGTACCACCGCTGGGCGGTGTCCATCCGCCCCTCCCGGGAGAAGACCCGGGAACGGCCGAGCCCCAACTCCCAGGCGGTCTCCTCGACCGCCGGGTCGTCGGAGAGCAGATAGCCCGGCGCCAGGCGCTCGTCGTCCGGCGGGGTGGGCAGCAGGTCGCCGGGGCCGAGGTCGCCCGGCTGGAGCCGCTCCTGCCAGGGAAGCCAGCCCGGCGCGAGCAGCGCGTCCGGGCCGGGCAGCAGGACGGTCTCGCAGATCGTGACGTTACGGCTGCGCGGGACCCGAGTGACGGTCACCGCCCAACGCCAGCCCCGGTAGCCCGGGAGCCGGCACTCGAAGTAGTGGGTCACGATCCGGTCACCCTCGGCGACGACCTTCAGGTGGTCGCCGACATCCGAGGGCTCCACCTCGATGATGCCGTCGCGGGCCACCTCGACGGCGGCGGCGCAGACCTGGTCGAGACGGGCACGGGCGGAGGCGGGCCTGGTCACCTGTCCATTGTCCCCCATGCGTGGCGTGGACCGACAGGGACTCCCCGACACACGTCTTCCTCGGCAGATGCGGCGTCGGCCGGGACGATGGGCGAGGATGGTGCACATGCCGATGTTCTCCCGCTCCGGGCGCTCCGTCCTCGGGACGACCGTCGGCACGGGCGTCCGTACCACTCGCAGGTTTCTCCGGGGTTCGGTCAACGGCGGCCGGTGGATGGGGCGGCGGTTCGGCCGGGCCCGGGCCCGCAGCGCCGGGGGCGAGGTCGGCATGGTCCGCCTCTTCGACCTGCACGCCGTCTCGTGCGCCGGGGACACCTTGATCGCCATCGGCCTGGCCGGGACGATCTTCTTCAACGTCCCGCTCGGCGAGGCCCGCAGCAAGGTAGCGATCTACCTGCTGGTGACGATGGTGCCGTTCGCGATGCTGGCACCGGTGGTCGGTCCACTGCTCGACCACTTCCGGCACGGCCGGCGCTACGCCCTGGCCGCCACCATGCTGGGCCGGGCGTTCCTGGCCTGGATGATCTCCGACTACATCCACGGCTTCGGGCTCTACCCGGCGGCGTTCGGCGTGCTCGCCCTCTCCCGCGCGTACGGGGTCGCCCGGTCCGCGGCCGTGCCCCGGCTGCTCCCCGAAGGGCTCGGCCTCTCCCAGGTCGGCGCGCGAGCCAGCGTCTACGGCACGGTCGCCGGCGGCCTGGTCGCCCCGATCGGGCTGGCCGCGTTCTGGTTCGGTCCGCAGTGGCCGCTCCGGGTCGCCTCGATCATCTTCCTGGCCGGCATGGTGATCGCCCTGCGCCTGCCGCCCCGCGCCGACTCCGAGCCGCCGGAACGGGTTCCCCGCCCGTTGCGCCGGGCGTTCGGCCGCGACGGTGAACGGCCTCTGGGCCGGGGCCGCCCGGCGGGCCGGCTGGTGCTGGCCACGCTGATCGGCGCGGCCACCCTCCGCGCCGTGTACGGGTTCCTGCTGCTCTTCCTCGCCTTCGCGATCAAGGCCGGGGACCTGACCACCGTGCTCCTCGGCCGGGACCTCGGGGACGAGGCCGCCCTCGGCCTGGTCGGCGCGGCGCTGGCCCTGGGCACCTTCCTGGCCACCGCCGTCGGCACCCGACTCCGCATCCACCACCCCGCGCTGATCCAGTCCAGCGGCATGGTCATCGTGGCCGGGGTGGCGGTGTTCGCCACCATCCGGTTCTCCCTGGGGATGGTCGCCGCGCTCTGTCTGGTGGCCGCCCTGACCAGCGGTGTCGCCAAGCTCGCCGTGGACGCGTCGATCCAGGAACGCATCCCGGAACGGCTGCGGGCCAGCTCCTTCGCCCACTCCGAGACAGTGCTGATGCTCGCCTTCGTGGCCGGCGGCGGCCTCGGGCTGGTCCCCTTCGACGGGCGGATCGGCATCGGCGTGGCCGCCGCCGCCGGCACGCTCGCCGCCGTCCGGGGCATGCTGGTCACCAACCGGCTGCGCGGGGAACGTCTGCTCGGCCGACCGCTCGGCGACGAGGAACTCGCCGACCCCGCACCCACCGACCCGTCGGACCCCGGCCCGGCACCGTCGGGCGCCGCCGATCCGCCCGGACCGACGGCACCGACCCCCGAGCCGGTTCCGGCCGGCTCGGCACCCCCGCCGACCGGCCCGGCCTCCACCGCCTCCGCGCCGCCCGGCCCGGCCCCCACCACCTCCGCGTCGGGTGGCACGGTGGCACCGTCCCCGCCCACCCTGGCACCGGCACGACCGCCCGCGTCCGCTCCGGCATCAGCACGACCGCCCGCGTCCACCCCACCCCCGGCCCGTCCGCCGGCACCCACCGCGCCCGAGGACGAGCGGTTGGCACCGCCGGGCTACCACATCTACCGCCCCTCACCGGCGGTCGACCGCGCGGAGGGCGAGGACCGCCAGGACTCCCAGGGGCCCGTCGCGTGACGGGTCTGCTCGTGGTGACCGCGGTCCCCGCGGAGGCGGAGGCGGTCCGAGCCGGCCTGACCGACCCGACGGCGACGGTCGTCCCGGTCGGGGTCGGGCCGGCGGTGGCGGGCGCGGCCACCGCACGCCTGCTGGCGCTGGCCGAGGCCGCCGGACGCCCGTACGACGCCGTAGTCAGCGCCGGCGTGGCCGGTGGCTTCGCCCACCGGGTGGCGGTGGGCCAGACGGTGCTCGCCGATCGCAGCCTCGCGGCGGACCTGGGTGCGGAGTCACCGGAGGGGTTCATCCCGATCGACGAGCTGGGCATGTCCGCCGAGCAGCTCGGCGGCGCGGTCGCCGTCGGGGCGGATCCGGACCTGCTCGCCGCCCTGCGGTCGGCCCTGCCGGACGCGGTGGTCGGGACGGTGCTGACCGTCGGCACCGTGACCGGCACCGCTGCCAGCACCCAGGCCCTCGCCGACCGGCATCCGGACGCGGTGGCCGAGGCGATGGAGGGGCACGGCGTGGCGGTCGCCGCCGCCCAGGCCGGGCTTCCCTTCGTGGAGATAAGGACGATCTCCAACCCGATCGGCCCCCGGGACCGGGGCGCCTGGCGGCTCCGGGAGGCACTCACCGCCCTGAGTGCGGCGGCGACGGCCCTCGACGCCCTGCGGGCCGACGGAGGATGAGCGGCCACGGCCGGGTCCACCCCAGCTCGAAGTCGCAGGCGTGCAGGAATTCCACCGCACCGCCCTCGGCGATCGCGTGGACCATGCCGATGCCGGCCTGGTCCATCCCCTCGGCGAGGAGGGAGACCAGCCGTCGGCCGATGCCCACCCGGCGCAGGCCGGGCGCGACCAGCACCCCGTCGAGCACCAGCTCCCGCGCACCGTCGCCGGGACGAGCCGACAGCAGGTCGACGCTGCGCTCATGGGCTCGCAACTCCCCCACCAGCGCACCGCCAGGCAGCTCGGCGACGAGCCGCCACGAGGTGGCGGGTAGGCCGGCACCGTCACGCCGGTAACGAAGCCGCTGGAGAATCCGGTCGATCTCACGCCGTCGGTCACGACCACGCCGGTCGAGGTCGTAGGTCGCCGGGGGCACCGGCAACGGCCACCGTCCCGGCGGCAGGTTGTACCAGTCCGCCCACCAGGCACCCGGCCAGTCCCTCAGCGTGCGGACCTCCCGCACGTCGAGGTGGGCGGGGTAGCGACGATCCGCGCCGTCCCGCCACCCGTCGTGCGGAACCGCCGGCACCGCCTCCGGCCGTTCCCCACCCGCGACGCCGACCGCCACCTCACCTCCGGCCGCGTGGACCAGCCGCTCGACCGTACGGAACCGAGGTTCCGCCGTTCCGCCCGACTCGATCCGGGCCACGGTGCTCTTCGGCACCCCGGCCCGCACGGCCAGCTCGCGCTGGCTCAGATCGGCCCGGCGACGCAGGGCGCGCAGCACCGCCCCGAGCTCGACACCCGCCCCGTTCCGTTCGCCCTCGACTTCCGCCCCGCTCCTGGCTTGAGCCCCGCCCCCGGCTCCGTCCCCGCTCCCGGCTCCGTCCTCGCTCCCGGCCGTCGGCGGCTCCTCGTGCAGTCCGTCCGGGCTCACCGCGTGCTCCGTCACACCCCGATCGTCCGAGAGGTCGCCGTCGTTCTCAACAGCCTCGCCAATGCCTGTGGACAAACCTGTGGACAACTCCCTCCGGGCGGTGGACGGAGTACCCCGGCGAGTCCTTTGGAGCTGCCCCGTCTGTGCGTCCACCCCGCGCATGAGCGACACGCGACGGCACCATCCGGCGTCCTCGAACGCGGCGGCCAGGTCCAACCCGCACGAGCGACGCACGACGTCAGCAGGTCGGGTACGTCGTCCGCCGGCAGGTGGGGTGGGTGCCCCGTCGGTGCGGGCAGCTCCAAAGGGCAAGAAGAAGGATGTCGCCGGGACCGGCAGCCTGCTGTCCGGACCGAGGACGGCACCGCCGTACCGGGACGGGTGACGCCGCCCAGACCGAAGGGCCGTCCGGAACGGAACGTGCCGCGTGGACCGCAGGGAAGCTGGCCCGCAGGGAAGCTGGCCCGCAGGGAAGCCGGTCCGGAGGGTCGGACGTCCGGCCAAGGGGCACGGTCGGAGCGGCAGGTCAACGGGCTACCGTGAGGACGTGGCCCTCTCGCTGGCGATCTCGCCCTGCCCCAACGACACCTTCGTGTTCCACGCGCTGGTGCACGGCCTGGTCCCCGGCGCACCGCCGGTCGAGGTGACCTACGCGGACGTGGACGTGACCAACAACGCCGCCGAGCGGGGCGCCTTCGACCTGGTCAAGGTGAGCTACGGGGCGCTGCCGTGGCTGCTGGACGACTACCACCTGCTGCCCTGCGGCGGGGCGCTCGGCCGGGGCTGCGGCCCCCTCCTGCTCGCCCGCCCCGGGAACCCCGGCACGGACAGCGCCGGGAGCAGTGGCACGGGCGGGGGTGACCTCACCGGCGCGACGGTCGCCGTACCGGGTGACCGGACCACGGCGTACCTGCTGTTCCGGCTCTGGTCGGCCGACCGGCCGCCGGCGCGGATCGAGGTGGTGCCGTTCCACGAGATCATGCCGGGGGTGGCCGCCGGCCGGTACGACGCCGGCCTGGTGATCCACGAGGCCCGGTTCACGTACCCCCGGCACGGGCTGACCGCCCTGGTCGACCTCGGCGAGTGGTGGGAGGCCGACACCGGCCTGCCGATCCCGCTCGGGGCGATCCTGGCCCGGCGGGGCGTGGTGGACCCACAGGCCGCCACCGGGTGGATCCGCGCCTCCGTGCAGCGGGCGTGGGCCGACCCGGCGGCGACCCGGGACTACGTGCTGGCCCACGCCCAGGAGATGGAGCCCGACGTGGTGGACCGGCACATCGGCCTCTACGTCAACGAGTTCACCGCCGACCTGGGCGCGGACGGTCTCGCCGCCGTGGAGGCCCTGCTGAGCCGGGCCGCCGACGCCGGGCTCGTGCCTCAGACCTCCAGCTCGCGCGCGACCGCGTGGACGAGCTGAGCGATCTTCTGCGCGGTCTTCCGGTCGGGGAATCGGCCCCGCCGCAGGTCCGGCTGGACCTTGGCCTCCAGCACCTTGATCATGTCCTCGACCAGGCCGTGCAGCTCCTCCGCCGGCCGGCGGCGCAGCTCGGCCACGGACGGCGGGGCGTCGAGCAGCTTGACCCCCATCGCCTGCGCGCCCCGGCGGCTGTCCACGACGCTGAAGTCGACGCGCTGACCGCCCTTCAGATCGGTGACCCCTGTCGGCAGCGCGCCCTTGGGCAGGAACACGTCGCCACCCTCGTCACTGGTGACGAACCCGTATCCCTTGGCCGCGTCATACCACTTCACTCGACCCGTCGGCACCTGAGAACCTCTGCTTCGTTTGAGACGTCTACTCCCCTCAGGCTAGCCGGATCCACCGCCTCATCGCCGCCGGGAATCCGGTGAGATCATCGAGCACCGTGTGCGCTCCGGCCGCGCGTAGCTCCTCGGCCGTGCAGGGGCCGGTCGTCACCCCGATCCCGGGAATCCCGGCGGTCCGGGCGGCGACCATGTCCGCTACGTGGTCGCCGACGTAGTGGGTCGCGCCGTGGGCGACCAGCGCGGTCGCCTTCTCCTCGGCGAACAGGTCGCCGGCCAGCTCGTCGACCACGAGTCCGAGGTGGTCCAGGTGCAGCCGGGCCAGGCGGCCGTGTTTCGAGGTGACCACCAGGACCCGTCCACCGTGGGCGCGGATCGCGTCGAGGGCGGCGAGCGCGCCGGGCAGCGGCACCGTCGGGGTGATCGCGTACGCCGGGTAGAGCTCGCGGTAGAGGGTCACCGCCTTCTCGACCTCGTCCGGCGGGAACCAGTGGGCGATCTCGGTGCGCAGCGGCGGCCCGAGCCGGCCGACCACGGTGTCCACGTCCACGTGCACGCCGGTCCGGGCAGTAAGCGCCCGGAACGCGGCGGCGATGCCGGGACGCGAGTCGACCAGGGTCATGTCGAGGTCGAAACCGACCGTCAGTGAGGGCATACCGCGAACCTACCGTCGCCCGGGGTACCGGCCGGACGTCCGAGGGGCGCGACGGCCCCTCGGGCGGCTAGCGTGGAACGACGATGACCACCTCACTCGCGGACCACCTGCGCACCCTCGGCGACGAGGCGCTCGCCGCGCTGCTCGCCCGGCGGCCGGACCTCGTCGTGCCGGTGCCCGCCGACCTCTCGGCCCTCGCCGTCCGGGCACAGTCGCGGGTCTCGGTGGCCCGCGCGCTCGACGGGCTGGACCAGTTCACCCTCCAGATTCTCGACGCAGCCCGGCTGACCCGGGGGCCCGACGGGGGAGGCACCTCCGTCGAGGCGGTGCTCGCGATGGCCACCGCCGGGCCGCGTCCACCCGCGCCGACCGCCGTCCGGACCGCCCTGTCGCGGCTGCGCGAGCTCTTCCTGCTGTACGGCCCGGAGCACGACCTGCACGTGGTGGCGAGTGTGGACGAGGTGTCCGCGCACCCGGCGGGGCTGGGCCGGCCGGCGGCGGAGCTGGATCCGGCGACGGCCACGCTCTGCGCGGATCCGGCGAAGCTGCGGCGGACGCTGCTGGCCGCTCCCCCTTCCGCGCGGGCGATCCTGGACCGGCTCGCCGCCGGCCCGCCGGTCGGCACGGTGCCCCCGGGCGCGCTGCGCGCACTCGCCTCCGGGGCGCAGGACGTCGTTCCGGCCGACCCGACGAACGGTGGCCCGCCGACCGGTTCCCCGGTGCGCTGGCTGGTCGACCACAAACTGCTGGTGCCGGTCTCCGGGGCGGAGTCCGGCGGTGCCGGCGCGGTGGAACTGCCCCGCGAGGTCGGCCTGCTGCTGCGGCGGGAGACCGGTCCGCTCGGCCCGCTGCGGACCGAGCCGCCGACGGTGGCCGCCGCGCCCCGTGAGCCGAAGGTCGTGGACAACGCCGGGGTCGGGCAGACCATGGAGGTGGTCCGCCACACCGAGGCGCTGCTGGACGCGCTGGCCGCCGACCCGGCGCCGGTGCTGCGGACCGGCGGGCTCGGGGTGCGGGACCTGCGCCGGCTGGCCAAGGGCACGGGGCTGGACGAGGCGACCACCGCGCTGCTGCTGGAGACGGCTTACGCGGCCGGGCTGCTCGGTGAGCTGGACCTTTCCGGGGCCAGCACCACCCGGTACGGTGCCGACCAGCAGGTCCTGCCCACCGGCGGGTACGAGGTGTGGCGGGCGGTCTCCCTGGCCCGGCGCTGGGAGCAGTTGGCCCGCGCGTGGCTGGCGATGACCCGGCAGGTGGGGCTGGTCGGGCAGCGCGACGACCGGGACCGGCCGATCAGTGCGCTCTCCGCCGAGGCGGAACGGGCCGGCGCGCCGGCCGCCCGCCGGGCCGTGCTCGGGATCCTCGCCGATCTGCCCCCGGCGACCGCCCCCACCCCCGACGAGGTGCTGGGGCTGCTCGACTGGCGGGCGCCCCGGCGGAGCCGGGGACGGGAGACGGCGCATCGGGAGGTGCTGGCGGAGGCCGCCACGCTGGGCGTGACCGGGCTGGGGGCGCTCACCTCGTACGGACGACTGCTGCTGGCCGACACGCAGTCCCAGGGGACGGGGGCCGACGACCCGCTGGGGGTGCGGACCGATCCCGACGAGCAGTCCACCGCCGTCCGGGCCCTGGACGCGCTGCTTCCCGAGCCGGTCGACCACTTTCTCGTCCAGGCCGACCTGACCGTGGTGGTGCCGGGTCCGCCGGAACCGGCGCTCGCCGCCGAACTGGACGTGGTCGCCGAGCACGAGTCGGCCGGCGGGGCGAGCGTGCACCGGATCACCACGGCGAGCGTGCGCCGGGCGCTGGACGCCGGCTGGTCCGCCGAGGACCTGCACGGACTGTTCCGCCGCCGGTCCCGCACGCCGGTGCCGCAGGGGCTGACGTACCTGGTGGACGACGTGGCCCGCCGGCACGGTGGGTTGCGGGTCGGTTCGGCCGGGGCGTACCTGCGCAGCGACGACGAGGCGCTGCTGGTCGAGGTGCTCGCCGACCGGCGGTTGGAGGGGCTCTCGATGCGCCGGCTCGCGCCGACCGTGCTGGTCACCCCGTACCAGATCGGCCGGTTGCTGGGGGCGCTGCGGGACGCGGGCTACGCGCCGGTGCCGGAGGACGCGGCCGGGGCGGCGGTGCTGGCCCGGCCGAAGGCCCGTCGGGCCCCGGCCCGGGTGCCGGTGACCACCCGCTCGGTCGACCTGCTGCTGGCCGGGCCCCGGCTCACTCCGCCCCGGCTGCTCGGCATCGTGGAGCAGATCCGGCGGGGCGAGGCGGCGGCACGGGTGGCCCGACGGGCTCCGTCCGTGCTGCGCGGCGTGGCGCCGGAGGGTGGTGGTCCGGTCGCGGTGCCGGGTCACCGGGACGCGCTGGCGGTGCTGCAACAGGCGGTCCGGGACAAGGCCCTGGTCTGGGTGGGGTACGTGGACGCGCACGGCGCGACCGCGTCCCGGTTGGTGCGCCCGGTGTCGATCGGGGCGGGCTACCTGCGCGCGGAGGACGAGCGGACGGAGATGCTGCACACCTTCGCCCTGCACCGGATCACCGCGGCGGTGCGGGACGAGTAGGTCGTCAGCGGCGTCGGCCGCGTCGGACGGTGCCGACGATCGAGACGACCAGCAGCAGGGCGAAGGCCGCCCCGGCGGACTCGCCCAGGGAGTCGACGAACCCCTGCTGGAGCACGAGCCAACCGAAGAGGAACCAGCCGAGGACCGCCGCGCCGGCCACCGCGTACGCCACCACGGTCACGGTGGACACGGTGGACGTCGCGGCGGCTTCGTCCGTGCGTCGGGTGTCGTCGGCTGAGGGCACCCCCGCCGCCACGGGCGCGGCGTCCCGCTCGCTCTCGGCGGTGGTGTCCCGGTCGACCGTCATCTGCTGACCTCCCCGTCGCCGCCCCCTGCGTCCACCCTGTCACCTGAGGGGACGAAGTGACAGGGTGGACGCGGTCGGATCGGATCAGGTGCCGGGCCGCTTGCCGAACACGACCACCCGGTAGCCGATCTTGCCCCAGTCCCAGAACCGCTTGGCGTCGGCCGGGAGCAGGTTGATGCAGCCGTGCGAGCCGATGGACTTGTCGTGCAGGTAGGTGGTGGTCTGGTGGTACCCGATGCCACCCACGAAGCGTTGCCAGTACGGCAGCCACACCTCGTACGGGTCGGACCACTCCTTGATGTTCCGCTTATTGATCTTGTAGGTGCCGGTCGGAGTGGCGTAGCCGCGCATCCCGGTCCGGGTCACCGTCGGCGGGATGACCACCTTGCCGTCGCGGACAGCCCAGGTGGTCTGCCGGGTCAGGTCGATGCAGAACGTGACCCCGGAACCGGCCTTGCAGCTCTTCACGTTCGTGGTGGCCAGCCGCTTCGACACGTCGTGCGTGGTGGGTCCGGCACGACCCTCGACCGGGCGGATGTCGTACCGCTGCTGGAACTTCTTGATCGCGGCGCAGTCGGTGGCGGACTGCTTGCCGTCCACGATCACCTTGCCGAACGTGCGCAGCTTGGCGAGGTACGTCTCGACGGCCTTCTGGTACTCGCCCTGCGGGCAGGTGCTGCTGGCCGTGGTCGTGTTCGAGGTGGTCCGGACGGTGGTGTGGGTGGTCTCGAGTGTCGCCTTCCTGGCGGTCGTCAGGGCGGCCAGCTGGTCGGATCCGGGCGAGGCGCGCTCCCCCGATAACCGTCCCGACACGCTGACCGCGGCGAGGTCGTCGCCGGCCGGATCAGCCTGCGGGTCGAGCGCGCACGCGCCCGCACCGACCAGCGTGACCATTGCCAGGGCGGCGACCCGGATGGTGGACCGAACTCTGTTCATGTGTCCTCCTCAGGGCGCGGCCGTCCCTTCGCTAGACGTATGTGAGTGCCGCGAAGGTTGCACCCTGTGGTGGATTTTTCAGCCTGATCCGGTCGCGTGCAAGACTGGAGGGTCGCCCCGGAGGCCCTCCGGAGGACGAAAGACCTGGTGAGAGCGGGAGGACCCGGCGTGAGCGGTGGACCACTGATCGTGCAGTCGGACAAGACCCTGCTGCTGGAGATCGACCACCCGGACGCCCAGTCGTGCCGGATGGCCATCGCGCCCTTCGCCGAGCTGGAGCGCTCCCCCGAGCACGTGCACACCTACCGGCTCACTCCGCTGGGGCTGTGGAACGCCCGCGCCGCCGGGCACGACGCCGAGGGCGTGGTCGACTCCCTGCTCAAGTACAGCCGTTACCCGGTGCCGCACGCGCTGCTGGTCGACGTGGCCGAGACAATGGACCGGTACGGCCGGCTCCAACTCACCAACGACCCGGTGCACGGCCTGGTGCTACGGGCGCTGGACCGGGTGGTGCTGATCGAGGTCGCCAAGAGCAAGAAGCTCGCCGGCATGCTCGGCCCGAAGCTGGACGACGACACGATCGCGGTGCACCCGTCCGAGCGCGGCCGGCTCAAGCAGGCGCTGCTCAAGCTCGGCTGGCCCGCCGAGGACCTGGCCGGGTACGTCGACGGCGAGGCGCACCCGATCGAGCTGGCCGAGGCCGGCAAGGACGGGGGCCGCCCGTGGACGCTGCGCTCGTACCAGCGGGAGGCGGTGGAGACCTTCTGGGCCGGCGGGTCGGGCGTGGTGGTGTTGCCGTGCGGCGCGGGCAAGACCCTGGTCGGGGCGGCGGCCATGGCCGAGGCGAAGGCCACCACGCTGATCCTGGTCACCAACACGGTCGCCGGCCGGCAGTGGAAGCGTGAACTGGTCGCCCGCACCTCGCTGACCGAGGACGAGATCGGCGAGTACTCCGGCGAGCGCAAGGAGATCCGTCCGGTCACCATCGCCACGTACCAGGTACTCACCTCGCGGCGCGGCGGCGCGTTCACCCACCTCGACCTCTTCGGGGCCCGCGACTGGGGTTTGGTCATCTACGACGAGGTGCACCTGCTGCCCGCGCCGATCTTCCGGTTCACCGCCGACCTCCAGGCCCGCCGCCGGCTCGGCCTGACCGCGACGCTGGTGCGGGAGGACGGCCGGGAGGGCGACGTGTTCAGTCTGATCGGCCCGAAGCGGTACGACGCGCCGTGGAAGGACATCGAGGCGCAGGGCTGGATCGCCCCGGCCCAGTGCACCGAGGTACGGGTCACCCTCACCGACGCCGAGCGGCTGACGTACGCGACCGCCGAGTCCGAGGAGCGCTACCGGATGGCGGCGACCGCCCGGACGAAGCTGCCGGTGGTGCGTGCCCTCGTGCAGCGGCACCCGGACGACCAGGTGCTGGTGATCGGCGGGTACATCGACCAGCTCCACCAGCTCGGCGAGTACCTCGACGCCCCGATCGTGCAGGGCTCGACGACCAACAAGGAGCGGGAACGGCTCTTCGACGCCTTCCGGTCGGGCGAGATCCGGACCCTGGTCATCTCGAAGGTCGGCAACTTCTCCATCGACCTGCCCGAGGCGGCGGTGGCGATCCAGGTCTCCGGCACCTTCGGCTCCCGGCAGGAGGAGGCGCAGCGGCTCGGCCGGGTGCTCCGGCCCAAGGCCGACGGTCGTCAGGCACACTTCTACACGGTGGTCTCCCGGGACACCATCGACACCGAGTACGCCGCCCACCGGCAGCGCTTCCTTGCCGAGCAGGGGTACGCGTACACGATCGTCGACGCCGACGACGTCCTCGGCCCGAAGCTGCCCACCGTCGACTGATCCCGGAAGCAGGCCGGGCACTGCCCGGCTCTGCCCGGGTCATGGGTACCCCGTCCGGGTCCTTTGGAGCTGCCCGCACGGACGGGGCGACCGCCACCGACCGAGTCCCCCTTCCCGATCCGTCCCCCAGGGCCACGACCTGAACCGCGCCCGGGTCTTCGCCCCGTACGGCCACGCACGCCCTCGCCCTGCCCACCTCGCGGATCGACGCCGGGGAGGTGACCGTCTCGGCCGAGGACGCCCAGGGCGTACGTCCGACGGGACTTGTGCGGGATCGATTTCCCGGCGACGATGATCACGAAGGACGTCCGCACCCACCGCACGACAGGGGCGATCCTTGATGAGCCCAGCAGACCCGCGGTTCCGGCTGGTCGGCCATCCCCACCGAGACCGGGAGGTCGCGTGAACCCGGTCAGTCTGGTGGACGTCGGCAGTTACCTGCCGGAACAACGGGTGACGGTGGACTTCTACGGTGGCGACGACGACGCGCTCCAGGAGAGCGTGATGTTCAAGTCGCCCCGGTACCGGCGGCACGTGGCCCCGGGCGAGACCGCCGTCGACATGATCGAGAGGGCCGCCCGGCCGGTCCTGGACCGCGCCGCCGCCCGGGGCGACGGACCGCTGGACGTCCTGCTCACCAACGTCCAACTGCCCGACCTGCCGTGGACCGGCGCGGGAGCGGCGGTGGCGCACCGGCTCGGGCAGGACCCGGACTGGGTGCTGGACGTGCACAACGGCGGCTGCGCCTCCTTCGTCCACATGCTCCGCAGCGCCCGGCAGATCCTGCGCACCGGTGAGGCCCGCACCGCGCTGATCTGCTGCGTGCAGAACACCGCCGGCCAGATGTTCGCCCAGTCCGAGGTACGCCGCCGCTCGCACGCCTCGGTGCCCGGGGACGGCTGCGGGGTCGGCTACCTGCGGGTGGGGGACGAGTCACCGATCCTCGACGTCGAGCTGCGAAACCTCGGCGAGTTCGCCGGGGACATGGGCGTCCGGCTGGAGGACGGCCGCCGCTACTGGGAGCCCGGCAACAGCCAGCTCGACGTCTCGTTCACCCCGGACAAGGTGCGGAAGATCATCGAACGGGGCAACGCCCTCGTGCCGGAGGTGGTCGGCCGGCTCTGCGACCGCCTCGACGTTCCCACCTCGGCGATCGACCTGCTGGTCACCAACCAGCCGAACCGGCTCTTCCTGGCCAACTGGCGGGAGTCCCTGGGCGTCGACGCGGCCCGACACCCGGACACCTTCGACGACTACGGCAACCTCTTCGGCGCGGCCGTGCCGGTCACCCTGCACGAGACCCTCCGGCAGGGCCGGCCGAGCCCGGGTGACCTGGTGGTGCTGGCCGGTTTCGCGCACGCCGGCGACCTCGCCGCCGCCGCAGCCGTCCGGTGGCACCCCGAACCTGCCTGAGCCTTCCACCACTGCCGCACCCGACACCGCAACGCCCAATCTTGGACACTTACCGTCCGATGAGAACGGTAAGTGTCCAAGATTCGCGGGACGAGCGGCAGACCGCACTCACGCGGGACGAGCGGGACGATCGGCAGACCGCACTCACGCGGGCGGGCGGTGCGGGGGAGACGGGACGGTCGGGTGGCCCGGGGCGGGTCAGCGGGCGTCAGGGGGCTACCTGGCCGCCCCAGGAGGTCGGCACCGCGCCGCCCGAAGGTTGCCAGTGCCAGTCGACCAGGGATCCGTCCGCGCCCCGGCCCAGCACGTGGGTCTCGTCGCGCCAGGCGAGCGCCACCGGGTCGGTCGTGACTCCGCCGGTCGCCCGGTCGGCGGTCACCGCGCCACCCGGCCGCCACACCAGCCGCCACAGCGCACCGTCGGCGCCCCGGGCGAAGACCTGCTGCGTCTGGCCCTGCCGGAGGGCGAAGGGCGAACCGACGACCGCGCCACCCCAGTTGTCGGTCCGCACGACGAAGTCGCCGTGGTCGAAGAAGCGGTGTTCGAGGCTGCCGTCGGCGGTCCGGTAGAAGATGTGCTGCTGGTCGCCGAAGGCGAACCCGGTCGGGTCGGAGTGCACCCGGCCGACCGCTCCCCAGTCGTCCAGCCCCGGCAGGTTGTTCGCGATCCCCGGGAACCAGAACCAGTGGCGCAACGTGTTGTCGCTGCCCCGGGCGAAGACGTGCTGCTCGTTGCCGAAGGCGTACGCGACGGGCGTGCCGACCACGTCCCCGCCGGTCCAGGTGTCCCGGTGGACGCTGCCGTCGGGCTCGGCCCACCAGTGGGCCAGCCGGCCGTCCGGAGCCCGGCCGAACACGTGCTTCTGCCCGTTCGGGGTGACCATGCCGGTCGGGTCACCGGCCAGGCCCGGCCCCCAGTCCTCCTGGCGGACGCTTCCGCCCGGCGCCCACCACCAGTGCCGCAGGTGTCCGTCCGGGGTACGGGCGAAGACGTGCTGTTCGGCACCGACCGGGTAGCCGACCGGCCGGCCGGCGATCGGGCCGCCCCACACGTCCCGCCGCACCGTCCGGTCGACCGGGTCCCACCACCAGTGGGTGAGCATGCCGTCGGGGGCGCGGTCGAAGTGGTGCCGCTGGTCGGCGGAGACGTAGCTGCGGGTCGCGCCCGGTTCCTGACTGGCCCACGGGTCCCCGGAGGGCGGGGTCTGCGGGGCGGTCAGCGAGAGCGGACGGCCGAAGTTCGGAGTGCCGTCGGCGTTCCAGGCGACCGGCTGGGCGCGCGTGGTGCGGCCCTCGTACGTGTACGCCGAGGTGGTCTTGCCGTGGTAGACGATCCAGTCCTGGGTGCCGTCGGGCGAGCGGAAGAAGCCGTTGTGCCCGGGCCCGAAGACACCGGCCGCGTCGTTACGGGCGAGGACCGGCCCGGGGTGCTGCCGCCAGTTCGACGCCACCAGCGGGTCCGCGCCGTCCGCGATGGACTTCATCCAGAGCTGGTAGTCCGGCTTCCCCGTGTCGCAGGTGGAGTAGACGAGGAAGAGCCGTCCCGGGCCGCGCAGCCCGGTCGGCCCCTCGCGCACCTCGTGGCAGCCACCGTCGGCGGGCAGGGCGACCCGGTTGCCGGTCGTCGTCCACGGGCTGGTCATCCGGCGCAGGTAGAGCTGCTGCGGCCCGCCCATGCCCCGTCCCGGGCCGGTCCAGGCGAAGTACATGGTGCCGTTGTGCACGAACGGCTCACCGTCGATCGCGTACTCCCCGTCGTCGGCGATACGTGCCTTGAAGTGGTACGGGCCGCGCGGGTCGTCACCCTCGGACTCGATGACGTAGTTGCGGTGGTTGGCGTCGACGCCGTCGCTGGCGGTGTAGTAGATGTACCAGCGGGGTCCCTCGGGCCGGACGAACCGGTGAATCGAGGGGGCCCACACCTGCTTGTTACGGCTGGGGTCCGGGTCCCGCCACACCGTCCGTTCCGGGGCGCCGGCCAGGCCCGCCAGGGTCGGCGAGGACCAGATGCCGATCCGGTCCCCGAGCGTGGTGGCCAGGTGGTAGGCACCGTTGAAGTAGGTCATGGTGGGGTCCGCGCCCGGGTTGAGCGGGTTGCGGAACGGGGTCGAGGCGGCGGCGGGCTGGGCCGGCACGGCCAGCAAGGGCAGGAGGCACGCTGCCGCCAGCAGGCGGGACATGAGCCGTTTCATGGACGATCCCCCACTCGACGCGCCGACCGAGATCTCCGTCAGCCTTGCATCGATGACCGTCAAATAGCAACAGAGCGTCAGCGGGTGGGCAGCTCCGGACCACCGTCGAGCAACGGGGCGAGCAGGTCGCCGTACTCGTCGACCCGGGTCAGGACCTCGGCGGCGGTGAACGGACGCAGCCGACGCCGACCGTCGGCGGCCACCGCCTCCACCTCGTCCCAGGTCAGCGGCGTGGAGACCGACGGGACCGGTTGGGCCCGCAGCGAGTACGGCGCCACCGTCGTCTTCGCCGCGTTGTTCTGGCTCCAGTCGATGAAGACCTTCCCCGGACGCAGGTTCTTCGCCATCTTCGACACGACCAGCTTCGGGTGTGCGCCCTCCAACTCCCGGGCGATCCGGTGGGCGTGGTCGGAGACCACGTCGGCGGACTGGGTGCCGGCCACCGGGCAGCAGAGCTGCATCCCCTTCTTGCCCGAGGTCTTCGGGTAGGCGTCCACGCCGTCGTCGGCGAGCCGGTCGCGCAGCAGCACCGCCACCTGGCAGCACTCACGCAGTCCGGCCGGCGGCCCCGGGTCCAGGTCGACGACCATCATGTCCGGGTCCGCGCCGATCCGCCACTGCGGCGTGTGCAGTTCCAGCGCGGCGAGGTTGGCCAGCCAGACCAGGGTGGGCAGGTCGTCGGCGACCACGTAGTCGATGGTCTGCCGTCCCTTGGTCGAGCCGGGCGCGGGCAGGGTCTCCACCCGTACCCAGTCGGGGGTGGCGGCGGGCTTGTTCTTCTCGAAGAACGACTTGTCGGCCACGCCGTTCGGGTAGCGGATCCGGGTCAGCGCCCGGTCCCGCAGGTGCGGCAGGAGCACCGGGGCGATCCGGGTGTAGTAGTCGATCACCTCGCCCTTGGTGAACCCGGCGTCCGGATAGAGCACCTTGTCCAGGTTGGACAGGTCCAGCGGGCGCCCCTCCACCTCCACGCGCAGCCGCTCAGCCGGCATCGTCGACCTCCTCGGGGGGCTTGTCCGGACGCAGTCGTAGTACCCGGGGAAAGCGCAGCCGACCGTCCGGGGTGCGCTGGCCGTACTTCACCTCGACCACCACCCGGGGCTCCACCCAGATCGCACCCCGGGCGTCCTCCCGGGGCACGCCGGGGGCGAACGGCGAGCCGGCGGTGCGCAGCGGCTCCAACTCGGCCAGCAGCGCCCGTTCCAGGGCCGCCCCGATCCCGCCGCCGACCCGGCCCCGGTAGGCGAGCCGGCCGTCCGGGCCGGGCACCCCGACCAGCAGTCCGCCGATCCTGCGCGCGCCGGGCCGCCAGCCGCCCACCACGAAGTCCCCGGTCACTTCCAGCTTGACCTTCACCCAGTCCGGCGAGCGCACCCCGGGGCGGTACGGCGCGTCGAGCCGCTTGGCCATCACCCCCTCCAGCCCATGCTCACCGGCCGCCTCGTAGGTGGCCGGCCCGTCGGGGAAGCCCGGCGGCACCGCCCACCGGGCCCCGGCCAGCCCCAGCGCCTCCAACTCCGCGCGCCGCCGGGCGTACGGCCAGCCGGTCAGGTCCGCGCCACGCAGCCGCAACAAGTCGAAGATCATGTACGTCACCGGGGCGACCGCCGCCAGCCGGGCCGCCCGGTTCCGGTCCCGCACGTGCATCCGCTCGGCCAGCGCGGTGAACGAGGGCTGCCCGGCGGCACCGAGGAGCACCACCTCCCCGTCGAGCAGGGCGTCGTCCACCTGCTCGCCCAGGCTCGCCAGTTCCGGGTACGCGGCGGTGATCTCCACGCCGGAGCGGGCGTAGAGGCGCTGGCCGGCGGCGGAGATGTCGGCCAGGGCGCGTACGCCGTCCCATTTGAACTCGTACGCCCATCCCGACCCGGCCGGCAGCGGCCCGGTCGTCGCGAGCATCGGCCTCAGCGGCGGGCGGCCCGGCACGAGTGTGACTGTAGTTCGCCCGCGAACGGCGCGCGCCACCTTCGATCATTTGCGATCCTGGTCAGAAGCGGTGGAGAGGAGCGCCAGCATGCGGGCGATCTGGAAGGGTGCCGTCTCGTTCGGTCTGGTCTCGATCGCGGTGAAGCTCTACTCCGCCACCCAGGAGAAGGACATCCGCTTCCACCAGGTGCACCGGGCCGACGGCGGCCGGATCCGGTACAAGCGCACCTGCTCGGTCTGCGGCGAGGAGGTCAGCTACGACGACATCGCCAAGGGGTACGACATCGGCGGTGGCGAGATGGTGGTGCTGACCGACGAGGACTTCGCCGACCTGCCGCTGACCACCTCGCACGCGATCGACGTGCTGGAGTTCGTGCCGGCGGAGCAGGTCGACCCGATCCTCTACAACAAGGCGTACTTCCTGGAGCCGGAGGGGGCGGCGACCAAGCCGTACGTGCTGCTGCGCGACGCCCTGGTCGACGCGGAGCGGGTGGCGATCGTCAAGGTGGCGCTGCGCCAGCGGGAGCAGCTCGCGACCCTGCGGGTCCGGGAGGGTGTGCTGTTGCTCAACACCATGCTCTGGCCGGACGAGGTCCGCAAACCTGACTTCGGGTTCCTGGACGAGGACATCACCGTCCGCCCACCGGAGCTGGCGATGGCCAGTTCGCTGATCGACTCGATGGCCGGCGAGTTCCAGCCGGACGCCTTCACCGACGACTACCGGGCCGCGTTGCAGGAGGTCATCGACGCCAAGGTGGAGGGGCGGGAGGTGGTCCAGCCCGAGGAGGTCGAGGAGGCCCCGGCTGCGGCGGTGGACCTGATGGCCGCGCTCCGCGCGTCCGTGGACCGGGCCCGGGCGGCCCGGGGCGAACAGCCGCCGGCCGGCGAACCGACGCCGATCTCGGCGGCCCGGTCGGCGCAGAAGGCCCCGGCGAAGAAGGCTCCGGCGAAGAAGGCTCCGGCCGGGAAGGCGGCCGGGAAGACCACGGAGAAAAAGGCCGCCCCGAAGAAGGCGGCGGAGAAGAAGGCCGCAGAGAAGAAGGCCGAACCGGCGGAGAAGAAGACCGGGGCCAGGAAGGCCGCGCCGAAGAAGGCGCCGCGCAAGACGGCCTGACCCCGGCCGGCGTACGTCAGCCCTGGCTGAGCCGCTGGGTCGGGGTGACCTTGACGATCACGCGCTCCTCGCCCGACTTACGGAACGGGTACGTGTCCTTGTCGAGGTACTTCTTCGCCATCCGGTCGATGTGCTCGTCGGCCCCCTCGGTGGTCAGCTCGACGGTGCCCTTGATCCACAGCGTCCGGTAGTCGTTGGCCCGGTCGGAGACGGAGATACCCACCACCGGGTTGCGCTCCATGTTCCGGTGCTTCACCCGGCCCTTGGCGGTGTTGAAGATGACGTGCTCGCCGTCGGTGTCCACCCAGACCGGGGTGACGTGCGGGGTGCCGTCGGCTTCGATCGTGGCCACGTGGGCCAACTGCGGCTCGTTCAGGAGGGCAATGTCGTCTGCGGTGAGGAACGCCATGGGCCGAATCTACCGTCGAACCGGCCCGCGCACGGCCCGATGCCCGGGGCCGGAGCCGCTGGGACCCCTGCCTGCGAGGCATCGATCCGGGTACCGTTTGCGTCGACTTCGGCCCGGCACCGGCGCCGACCACCTTCATCGCTACAGGGAGTCCTCGACGTGAGTGAGCGCACGGAGAACCGGTCCTCGGGCCAGAGCCCGGCGAGCAAGTCGGAGCGGCGGCTCGCCGCCAAGCTGGCCGCCCAGAAGGCCGCCGAGGCGAAGCGCCGCCGACAGTCGATGCTCGGCGCGCTCGCCGGTCTCGCCGTGGTCGGTGTCATCGTGGCGACGTTCGTGGTCTTCGGGAACGACGACGATCCGGCGGAGCAGCCCATGACCTCCTCGCCCAGTGCGTCGGCGGACGCGCCCGGGGCTCCCGCTCCGCAGCTGCCCCCGAACACCGACCCGGCGCTGGGCACCAAGCCGGCCGTGGCCAAGGGCTCCGGCGAGCTGACCAAGCTCACCGTCACCCCGCTGATCAAGGGCACCGGCCCGGCCACCAAGGCGGGCCAGCAGCTGACGGTCAACTACGTCGGGGTGTTCTACGCCACCGGCGAGGAGTTCGACGCCTCCTGGAAGACCGGGCAGCCGTTCGTCTTCCAGGTCGGCGGGGGCAGGGTGATCCCCGGCTGGGACCAGGGCCTGGTCGGGGTGAACGTGGGCAGCCGGGTCCAGTTGGACATCCCGGCCGAGCTGGCGTATGGCGACGGTGCCGGCGGTCGCCCGGCCGGCCCGCTGCGCTTCGTGGTGGACGTCCTCGCCGCCCAGTGACCGGCGCCACCGGTGGCGTCCGCCCCGCCCGGGTCGGACGCCACCGGGACCGACGGGCCACGCCGGCACCGCGCTGCGGCGGAGCCCGGTCGGACAGGACGGCAGTGGAGGGCGAAGACCGGCGGAACGGCCCGTGCGGTGTGGACCACAGGAGTCTTCCGGCGGCTTGACCGGTGGCAGTAGGTTCAGGATCCACCACGCAGCGCGGCGTGGTGACCACCCGCCGGACGCGGAGGTGCACGTGACGTCACTGGACGATCCGGGGCGGACCGCCCGGTTGATGTGGACCCACTACGAGCCGCTGCACGCGGTGACCTACTTCCACCCCCGGTCCCGGGCCGCCTACGAGGCGATCGGGCTGCGTGGGTACTGGCGCGGCTACTTCGCCGGGCGTGCCGCGCCGCTGGGCGCGACCGACGCCGCCCCGGTGGCGGCGGTCTTCTTCAGCTTCGCCCCGCACATGGTCGGCCGGGCGCTGCCGGCCGTCTGGCAGCTGGCCACCCCGGCGGAGGCACTGCGGGCCCGGCTCACCGGGGCGGTGCAGGCGCTCGCCGAGCTGACGTACGAACTGCCCGAGGGGCACCTGGCCGAGGCGGCGGAGCTGCTGGAGGCCGCCGCGGTGGCGGTGGAGCCCGGCGGCCGGGTGCTGGGCGCGGCGAACGGCGCCCTGCCCCGCGCCGAGTACCCTCTCGCCCGGCTCTGGCAGGCGGCCACCACGCTGCGCGAGCACCGGGGCGACGGGCACGTCGCGGCACTGGTCGCCGCCGGCCTCGACCCGGTGGAGACGCTGGCCTGGCGGATCGCCGACGGCATGCAGCCGATCATGCTGACCGGCCGGGGCTGGTCCGAGGAGCAGTGGCGGGCGGCCCACGACCGGCTGGTCGGGCGCGGCTGGCTGACCCCGGAGGGGAAGCCCTCGGAGGAGGGCCGGGCCGGCTTCCAGGCGGTCGAGGAGGCCACCGACCGCGCCGCCGCCCACCCGTGGCAGGCGCTCGGCACCGAGCGGGTCGACCGGCTCCGGGAGTTGCTCGACCCGCTGGCCCGCCGCTGCCACACCACGATCCCCCCGGGCAACCCGATCGGCCTGCCGGCCCTGCCGGGCTGACCCGCGCTGACCCGACCTGGCCGCACTGACCCGGACTGACCCGGCCGGCCCTGCCGGGCTGACCGGCCCCGGACACGGCAGGATGGGAGCCGTGACGGATGCGGTGGTCTTCGACCTCGACGGCGTGATCGTGGACTCCGAGCCGGTGTGGGAGGAGGTCCGCCGCGCGTACGTGGCGGCGCACGGCGGCACCTGGCAGCCGGACACCCAGCGCCGGCTGATGGGGATGAGCACCGGGGAGTGGGCCCGCCACCTCAGCGATGACCTCGGGGTCGACCGGACCGCCGAACAGGTGGCCGCCGAGGTGGTCGGGGAGATGGCCCGGCGGTACGCCGAGCGCGTCCCGCTGATCGACGGGGCCGACGACGTGGTGCGTCGGCTTGCCGCCTGCTGGCCGCTGGGGCTGGCCAGTTCCTCGCCGACCCGGCTGATCGCGGCGGCGTTGGCCGCGACCGGCCTGACCGACACCTTCGGCGCGACCCTCTCCACCGAGGAGACCGCGCACGGCAAACCCGCCCCGGACGTCTACCT
The DNA here is from genome assembly GCF_044459745.1 of Micromonospora sp. NPDC050187. Taxonomy (NCBI): domain Bacteria; kingdom Bacillati; phylum Actinomycetota; class Actinomycetes; order Micromonosporales; family Micromonosporaceae; genus Micromonospora; species Micromonospora sp. NPDC050187. Next base: position 330,892 of record NZ_JBITJH010000005.1, on the reverse strand, counting down.
GGCGGTGGCCGCGCGCCTCGGCGTGGAACCGGCGCGCTGTGTCGCGGTGGAGGACTCCTCCAACGGGGTGCGGTCCGCCGCGGCGGCGGGGATGCGGGTGGTGGCGGTGCCGCACGGGGCGTACCCGCTGGACCCGGACGCCGAACGGCTGGCCGCCGTGGTGCTCCCGTCGATCGGCGCGCTCACCCCGGAGGTCGTCGCCGGCTGATCCTCCCCCGGCACGGCCGTACCCGGCGGGTCAACCCCCGGCTTGGTCGTTTCCGGCTGATTCTCCCCCGGCATGGCTGTTCCCGGCGGGCCTCCCCTACTGCGGCCGTACCCGGCATGATCGGGGCACTGCCGGGTACGGCAGCGCGACCGGGAGGAGAGGACGGGATGAAGGCGATCGTGTACGAGCGCAACGGTGACCCCTCGGTACTCCAGGTGGTCGACCGGCCGGTGCCGGAACCCGGTCCCGGGGAGGTGCTGGTGCGGCTCGCGGTCGCCGGGGTGAACCCGACCGACTGGAAGGGCCGCCGCAACTGGCCGGTGCCCGAGGGCGGGCAGACCCCGGGGCAGGACGGCGCGGGGGTGATCGAGGCGGTCGGTACCGGGCTGGACCGGCGGCTGATCGGCGAGCGGGTCTGGGTGTGGGAGGCGTCCTGGCAGCGCCGGTGGGGCACCGCCGCCGAGTACACGGTGGTGCCGGCCCGGCAGGCGGTGCCGCTCGGTGACGCCTCCTTCGATGTGGGGGCCTGCCTCGGTATCCCGTTCCTCACCGCGCACCGTTGCCTGACCGCCGGGGAGACCATGCCGCGACGCCTGCACGCCGGCTCGCTCACCGGCCGGGTGGTGCTGGTGCAGGGCGGGGCCGGGGCGGTGGGAAACGCGGCCATACAGCTCGCCCGCTGGGCGGACGCCACGGTGGTCGCCACGGTCAGCAGCCCGGAGAAGGCGCTGCTCGCGGCGGCGGCGGGGGCTGACCACGTGGTCAACTACCGGGAGCAGGACGTGGTCGAGGAGGTCCGCCGGATCTCGCCCGACGGGGTGGACGCGGTCGTGGAGGTCTCCGCGGCCCGGAACGCCACCGCCGACGTGCAGATCCTGCGGACCGGTGCGGTGGTCAGCGTCTACGCCGACGACGGCGGCGACGAGGTGACCCTGCCGATCCGGACGCTGATGCTGCCGAACGCCCGCTGGCAGTTCGTCCTCGTCTACACCACCCCGTGGCCGGCCAAGGAGCAGGCCATCGCGGACGTGACGGCGGCGGTCGCCCAGGGGCACGTCCGGGTGGGTGAGGGGGCGGGGCTGCCATTGCACCACTACCCGCTCGTCGCCACGGCGGCAGCGCACCGCATCGTGGAGGACTCGGTGGTCGGGAAGGTGCTGATCAGCACCAGCGCGGCCTGACCGGTGATCGCCGGAGCTTCCGCCGACCGGGGGACAGAGCTGCCGACCACCGGGTGAATGTGAAAGATTTTCGCAACAATGCAGGTGCGGCATGACCCGCACGAGCGGGCGGCCCCGGCGCGGTGCGAACGCCGGGGCCGCTCCTGGGGAGGGGGAGTAGGAGTATCGCCCCTACCTCCTCAGGCGTCATGGCACCCGGAACCGTTACATCGCCGTCAACACGTGCACCGCGAGCGCGTCGTCGGCGTACCGGGCACGAACCGCCTTCTTGTCGAACTTGCCGACGCTGGTCTTCGGGACCGCGTCGATGAACGCCCACCGTTCCGGCAACTGCCACCGCGCCACCGAACCGGCGAGGAACTCGCGCAGCTCCTCCGCCGTCGCCGATGCCCCCTCCCGGAGCACCACCGTGGCGAGCGGTCGCTCGTGCCAGCGCTCGTCCGGCACCCCGACCACGCACGCCTCCAGCACCGCCGGGTGCGCCATCAGAGCGTTCTCCAACTCCACCGACGAGATCCACTCGCCGCCGGACTTGATCACGTCCTTCGAGCGGTCGGTGAGCGTGACGAAGCCGTCCGGGGAGAGCGTACCGACGTCGCCGGTGCGCAACCATCCGTCGTGGAACTTCTCCCCGTCCGGAGTCTCGTCACCGAGGTAGCGGGCGGTCACCCAGGGACCCCGGACCTCCAGCTCGCCGACCGAGGTGCCGTCGGCGGGGAACACCTCGCCGTCCGGCCCGACGATCCGGGCGGCCACCCCGGCGGGCACCCGCCCCTGCGTGTAGCGGTAACGCCAGGCCTCCTCCCCGGTCGCCCCGGCCGGCGGACGGGCCACCGAACCGAGCGGTGAGGTCTCGGTCATCCCCCAGGCGTGGATCACCTCGACGCCGTGCCGCTCGCCGAAGGCGTGCATCAGGGCCGGCGGGCAGGCCGACCCGCCGACCACCACCTCACGCAGCGCGGAGACGTCGACGTCGTGGGTGTCCAGGTGGGCCAGGAGGTCCGTCCAGATGGTCGGCACCGCGGCGGCCATCGTCGGCCGTTCCGTGGCGATCATCTCGGCGATCGGCGCCGCCTGGAGGAACCGGTCCGGCATGACCAGCGACGCACCGGACATGAACGCCGCGTACGGCAGCCCCCAGCCCATCGCGTGGAACATCGGCACGATGACCAGCTCCCGACTGGTCGCGTCCAGCCCGAACCCCTCCGGCATGCAGATCTGGAGCGAGTGCAGGTAGATCGAGCGGTGCGAGTAGGCCACCCCCTTCGGGTGGCCGGTGGTCCCGGAGGTGTAGCAGAGCGCCGCCGCGTCGCGCTCGTCGCACTCCGGCCAGTCGTAGACCGTCGGGCGGTCGGCCAGCAGCGCGTCCCAGTGGTGTACGACGATCCGGTCGCCGGCCGCCGCCGACAGGGGCGCCGGGTCCCCGCCGCCGACCACCACCACGTGCCGCACGGTGGTCATCTGACCGATCACCCGGGCCAGCAGCGGGATCAACGTGCCGTCGACCAGCACCACCCGGTCCTCGGCGTGGTCGGCGATGTAGGTGAGCTGCTCCGGGAAGAGCCGGATGTTCAGGGTGTGCAGCACCGCACCCATGCTGGGCACCGCGAAGTACGCCACCAGGTGCTCGTTGTTGTTCCACATGAAGGTGGCGACCCGCTCGTCCCCGGTCACTCCGCACTCGTCGCGCAGCGCGTGGGCGAGCCGGGCCGCCGTCCGGGCCACCTCGGCGTACGACATCCGGCGGGGTTCCGCGCCGGTCCAGGTGACCACCTCGGCCGTGCCGTGCACGGTGGCGCCGTGGTCGAGGATCCGGGCGATCTGGAGGGGGGCGTCCATCATCGTGCTACGCATAGGTAACAAAGTAGTGTGGCGTACGACACGTCGACCACCCCGTAGATTGGTCCGGTGAGTGTCTCCTGGGCCGAGTCGTACGTCGGGCAACTGCGGGCACTGGCCGGTGACCGCACCCTCATGTTCGTGGGCGCGCGGGCCGTGCTGCGCGACCAGCACGGGCGGGTGCTGCTGATCCAGCGCTCGGACAACGGTCACTGGTCGATGCCGGCCGGCGCGATGGAGCTGGGCGAGTCGATCGCCGACTGCGCCGTGCGCGAGGTCCGCGAGGAGACCGGGCTCCGGGCGCTGCGGGTCAGTGCGTTCGCCCTCTACACCGGCCCGGACCGCACCCACACCAACATGTACGGCCACACGTACCAGGTCTTCACCGCAGCGTTCCGGGTCGACGAGTGGGACGGCGAACTGCTGCGGATCACCGACGAGACGACCGACGCCGGTTTCTTCCACCCGGGCGGATTCCCCGCCCCGCTCTCCCCCTCGGTCGCCGAGACCCTCGCCGACCTCGCCGTCTTCGAGCAGACCGACCGGCTCATCCTCAAGTAGTCGGATAGCCCAAGTTAGGTAGCCCTCACCTCGGGGCAAAATGCTGGACAGGGCGCACCGGAACGACGAACATCCCGCACGTGCTGATCAGCCTGCTCCGCCGTACGGCGCTGGACGTGACGCCGCTGCGGACCTCGCGGGACTACCGGCTGGTCTTCACTGCGGCCGGCATCTCCAGCTTCGGATCCTTCATCACCTACGTCACGCTGCCGTACCAGGTGTACCAGATCACCGAGGACCCGCTCCTGGTCGGACTGATCGGCGTCTGTGAGCTCGTACCCCTGCTGGTGATGGCCTTCGTCGGCGGCGCGCTCGCCGACTACCTGGACCGCCGCCTGCTGGTGCTCGGCGGCGAGATCGGGTTCACCCTGCTCTGCGGGGTGCTGCTGGTGAACTCGCTCGACGACGAGCCGCATCTCTGGTTGCTCTACCTGGTGGCCGCGTTGACCGCGTCGCTGGACGGGCTGCAACGACCGGCCATGGAGGGGCTCACCCCGCGCATCGTCGCCCCGGACCAGATCCCGGCGGCCAGCGCGCTGAACTCGCTGCGGATGCAGCTCGCCCAGCTCGGCGGCCCCGGCCTGGCCGGCATCCTGATCGCCACCGTCGACCTGGCCTGGGTGTACGCCTTCGACCTGCTCACCTTCGCAGTCTCGCTGGTCTGCCTGGCCATGGTCCGGGCGGTGCCGCCGCCGCCGGCCGCCGACCGACCGTCGCTGCGCTCGGTGGTCACCGGCCTGCGGTACGCCCGCAGCCGTCCCGAACTGCTCGGCACCTACCTGGTCGACATCAACGCGATGTTCTTCGGCATGCCGCAGGCGCTCTACCCGTTCATGGCCGAGAAAATGGGCGGACCGTCGGTGCTCGGGCTGCTCTACGCCGCCCCGGCCGTCGGCTCGATGATCGCCACGGTCGGCTCCGGCTGGACCGCACGGGTGCACCGGCACGGGTTGATGGTGGTCCTCGCCGCCGGGGCCTGGGGGCTGGCCATCATCGGCTTCGGGCTGGTCAGCTCGCTCTGGTTGGCCCTGTTCTTCCTCGCCCTGGCCGGCGCGGCGGACATGGTCTCCGGCCTGTTCCGCATGATCATTTGGAACCAGACCATCCCCGATCACCTGCGCGGTCGGCTCGCCGGCATCGAGATGCTCTCCTACTCGACCGGCCCGCTCCTCGGCCAGCTCCGCTCCGGCCTGGCCGCCCGGTGGGTCGGCGTGAACGGCTCGATCGTCTCCGGTGGCATCCTCTGCGTGGTCGGCACCGTCGCGCTCGCCGCCGCGCTGCCCGCTTTCCTCCGCTACGACGGCCGCGACGGGCTGGCCCGCAAACAGGCCGAGGACGCGGCCTGGGCGGCCACCGCCGCCGACCGCGCCCCGGCCTGACCACACGGCCCGGACCGCCCCGCCGGGTCCGGTCGGAGCGGGCCTCACCCGGGCCGCACATCCCTCGTCGACGCCCACGCGACGTCTGCTTCCCCGGTGGCTCCGGGGGCCTCAACGGCGGGCGAACTCCTCGACGATCGTGGCGCAGAAGGCCGGCAGGTCGTCCGGCTTCCGGCTGCTGACGATGCCGCCGTCGACCACGCACTCCTCGTCGACCCACTCCGCGCCGGCGTTGACCAGGTCGGTGCGGAGCGTCGGCCAGGAGGTGATCCGCCGTCCCCGGACCAGGTCCGCCTCGACGAGCGTCCACGGGCCGTGGCAGATCACCCCGATCGGCTTGCCCTGCTCGTGGAAGCTCCGCACGAACCGCACCACCTCCGGGTCGGCCCGCAGGAAGTCCGGGTTCGCCACACCACCCGGCAGCACCAGCGCGTCGTACGCCCCGGCGTCCGCCTCGGCCACCGCAACGTCCACGTCGTAGCTGGTCGACGGGTCGAGGTGGTTGAACGACCGAATCGACCCGCCCTTCAGGGAGACCAGCTCGGTCCGGGCACCGGCCTTCTCCACCGCCTCGCGGGGCTGGACGTACTCGACCTCCTCCACCCCGTCGGCGGCGAGGAACGCGATCCGCCTGCCTTCCAGTACTCGGCCTGCCATCAGTCGGCCCTCCTCCGTCTCGTCCTGTTCTCCGTGTCACTGATGGTGTTCCCGGGGCGGGAGGGACAAAACGCGTCGCCCGGGTCACGCCGCCCGGCGGCGGGTTTGACCCGCCGAGGCAGGGGGATCCGGCACGGCATGGCAGGAGCAGCAGCGGAACAGCGCCGGCTCGCCACCGTCGTGGAGAGCTGGCGGGGACGGCCCGTCCTGGTCATCGGCGACGCGATGCTCGACGAGTGGCGGTTCGCCGACTCCGACCGGCTCTGCCGGGAGGCACCCGCCCCGGTGCTCACCCTGCGGCGACGGATCTCAGCGGCCGGCGGGGCGGCGAACACCGCCGTGAACCTGGCCGCCCTGGGCGGCCTCGCCGCGCTGGTCGCCCCGGTCGGCGCGGACGTCGCCGGGGACGAGCTGCACGACTGCCTGGACCGCGCGGGCGTCTGGGACCGGACGGTCAACCAGCCCGGCCGGCCCACCCCGGTCAAGCGTCGGATGCTGGCCGGCAACCAGATCCTGCTGCGGGAGGACTCCGGTGACCCGGACGACGTACTCACCGACGACGGGGTGGCCCGGCTGCTCACCGCCGTGGGGTGCGCGGTCGAGGAACTGCGCGCCGCCTCGGCCGGAGCCGCGCCGACCCTGGTGGTCTGCGACTACGGACTCGGTGCGATGTCCGCGCAGATCCGGGCCTGGCTGGTCGCCAACCGGCACCGCTTCGCCACCGTCGCCCTGGACGCGCACGACCTCGCCGACTGGCGCGGGCTCGCCCCGACCGTGGTGACGCCGAGCTTCGCCGAGGCGACCCGACTGCTCGCCCGCGCCACCGCCACCGGGGTCACCGCCCGGACCACCGGCGTCGACATCCTGCACCTCGATCACCCCGACCCGCCGGACGGCCCCTCCGAACTCGTCGTCGGCACCGCGCCGGGCGAGGGACGGGCCACCCGGACGGCCACCGCCGCCATCCACGACGGCAGCGCCCCGAGCCGGCCGGCCCACCCCGGCGACCCGGCCACCGACCCGGTCGCCACCCCGGCCACCGGCCTGTCACGCACCGTGCCGGCCGTTGGGCCACCGACGCCCACGTCGGCCGACGTGCCACCCACCGGGCCGACCGGCGAACCGATCCCCGGAGAGGAGCGGGTGGCGTTGAGCGGGGACGGGTTCAGCGTCACCGGCACCGGGGTGACCGTCTCCGCCGACGGCACCGGCACGGACCGGGCCCGCCTCGCCGAGTCCCGCCTGGCCGAACTACGCGCGCACACCGGGGCGGACGTGGTGGCCGTCACCCTGGACACCGAGGGCGCCGTGGTCGGCGGTGCCGAGGGCTCGACCAGGCGGAGCCATGCCACCCCGGTTCCGGCCAGCCACGCCGTGGGAGCCGGAGACGCTTACCTGGCCGCCATGACGCTGGCTCTCGCCGCCGAGGCCCCGCTGTCCACCGCCGCCCACCTGGCCCAGCTCGCCGCGACCATCACCGTCTCGGACACCGGCACCTGTGTCTGCCGCCGACAGGACCTGTTGTCCGCGCTCGGCGTCACGGTCGACGGCGGCGAGCGACCGGTGCTGGTCGGCCCGGAGGACCTGGCCTCGATCGTGGCCGCGCACCGGGTCGCCGACCGGTCGGTGGTCTTCACCAACGGCTGCTTCGACGTGCTCCACCGGGGGCACGTGCGATACCTGGAACAGGCGGCCGAACTGGGCGACCTGCTCGTCGTGGCGGTGAACTCGGACGACAGCGTCCGCCGGCTCAAGGGCCCGGACCGGCCGGTGAACCCGGTCGAGGACCGGGTCGCCCTGCTCGCCGCGCTGGCCTGCGTCGACCACGTGGTGGTCTTCGGGGAGGACTCCCCGGCGACGCTGATCGAGGCGATCCGACCCGACGTGTACGTCAAGGGCGGCGACTACCCGCCCGACATGGTGCCCGAGGCTCCCCTGGTCCGTCGGCTCGGCGGGCAGGTCCGCACCCTCGGCTACGTCCCGGACCGCTCCACCTCGGCGATCATCGAACGGATCCGGGCGCAGCAGCTCGCCGAGGCACCGCCCGCCACCGCCACCGCCACCGGCCACCGCACCGCCCCCGGCACCGGCACCGGCACCGGCACCGGTAAGCCGAATCCGGCCGGCATCGACCGCCCGAGGAACGCCCACCTCCACGGCGAAGCCCAGCCGAACGGCAACAGCCACCCCAACGGCAACGGCCACGGCAAGGGGAACCGGGGCCCCTTTCTCACCGGCCGGACGCCGTGAACCGGCCGGACGCCGTAGCTCCACCCGACGCCGCCCACCGGCCGGACATGATGGACCGGCCGCTCGACCTGGGCTCGCCGGACGGCTTCCGCCACGAACGCACCCTGGATGTGCTGATTCCCACCCGGAACCGGACGGCCGAACTCGCGGTCACGCTCTCCGGGCTCGCCGCCCAGGAGGGCGTACCCGGGTTCGGGATCGTGGTCAGCGACCAGTCCGACGGCATCCCGGCCTTCCGCCATCCGGCGGTCGCCACGATGACGCGGGCATTACGCCACCGAGGGCATCCGGTGCTGCTCACCCGTCGGTTGCCCCGGCGGGGCCTGGCCGAGCACCGGGCGTACCTGCTGGACCGGTCGGCGGCCCGGTACGTGCTCTGCCTCGACGACGACGTCTGGCTCGAACCGGGAGCCCTGCACCGGCTGGTCACCGCCATCACCGAGCTGGGCTGCGGGTTCGTCGGCAACGCCGTGCACGGCCTCTCCTACCTCGACGACGTCCGGCCGCAGACCCACCGGCACTACGAGGAGTGGACCGGTCCACCCGTACCGGAGACGGTACGCCCCGGCACCCGCGAGTGGCAGCGCGCGACCATCCACTCGGCGGCGAACCTGCTGCACGTGACCGAACGCCTGGACCTGCCTCCGGGCGCCTGGCGGGCGTACAAGATCTCCTGGATCGGCGGCTGCGTGCTCTACGACCGGGCCCGGCTGGTCGAGGCGGGCGGCTTCGATTTCTGGCGTCGCCTGCCCGAGGGGCACCAGGGCGAGGACGTGGCCGCGCAGCTCGCCGTGCTGGCCCGGTACGGCGGCGCCGGCATCCTGCCCAGCGGGGCGTACCACCTCGAGTCGCCGACCACGGTGACCGAGCGGGACGTGGAGGCGTGGGAGGTCGTCCTCACCGACGTCGCCCCCGGCACCGCGCAACCCACCCGCTGAGGTGTTTGCTGAGGTGTTTGCAGGGGACCCTTCCTCGGCAAAAAGCGGTAACAGGGGACCCCTGCTACCACCCAACCCAACCCACCCGAACCCGGTTACCCGGCGACGGCGAGGAGTTCGCGGGCGGCCTCGACGACCTCCACCGTGGGCACGTCGATGACGAACGAGTCGCGGTGCGGGCACTCGCCGTCGCCCGGCCGCGCCGGATACACCCCGGGGGTGCAGTCGACGCCGCAGACCGGGCAGTGCACCGTCCAGGACATGATCGGTCGATGCCGGTGGCGCAGCGGGTGCCCCGTGTTGATCAGGTTGCCGACCCAGTAGACGCCGACCGTCGGCGTGCCGACCGCCGCCGCCAGGTGCAGCGGACCGGTGTCGTTCGACACCACCAGGGCACAGTCCGCGTAGCAGGCGGCCAACGCGCCGAGGCTGAGCGTGCCGACCTGGGGACGGACCGGCACCCCGGCCGCCGCGACCACCCGGTCGACCACCTCCTGTTCGGCGGGGGTGCCGGTGACCAGCACCTCGTACCCGTCGGTGGTCAGTTCCCGGGCCACCTCGGCGAACCGCTCGGCCGGCCAGCGGCGACGGGTGTCGGTCGCGCCCGGGTGCAGCGCCACCCGGGGCCGGGTCGGCTCGCCGAGCACCGCCCGCGCCTCACCCCGGTCGGCGTCGGTCACCGCGAGGCTCGGTAGGACGGTGGTGGCCGGGGCCCCGACCAGCGCGGCCACCTCCAGATAGCGGATCACCTCGTGCTGGTAGTAGACGTACCGGAGCCAGCGGTCCAGCGGCGGGGCGTCCTCGGCGCGCAGCCCGGCGGTGACCCGCGCACCGAGGCCGCTGACGAGCGGGTTCGAGTTCGCGCCGCCGCCGTGCACCTGCAACGCCAGGTCGAAGCGCTCGGCACGGGCGGCGGCCAGGAAGTCGTCCATGGACGACTCCGGTTCGCCCGGGTCGCGGCCCCGGATCCCCGGGGCCGGCGGGACCACCAGCACCCGGTCCACCGGGCCGGGCCGGTCCCGGAACAGCTTCGCGTGCCACGGCGCACCGAGCAGCACCAGCTCCGCCTCCGGGTACGCGGCCCGCAGCGCGTCCAGCGCCGGCAGGACGAAGATGAAGTCACCGAGCGCGTTGGCGCGCAGCACGGCGATCCGGGCGACGTCCGGCACGCGCCCGGCGACCGGCCCGAGCAGGGACGGGTCGACCATCCGCTACGGCCGGTCGATCTCGCCCGAACCCTCGGACGGGTCGGGCCGGTCGGTGCCGGGTCCGGGCAGTCCGGGGCTGACGTCCGGGTGGTGCAGCTCCCGGTCGGCGGCCGGGTCGACGGGGGGCGTACCCCGCCCGGGGTGGCCGTTGGCGGAACGCGCCGTCGGAGTGGGCCTGGACAGCGAGGTCGGTTGGCCGACGGTGATGGTGCGCGGCGCGGGGCGGGTCGCCCGGGGCAGCCGGATCCGGAGGAGCCCGTGGTCCATGACGGCGTCGATCGCGTCCGGGTCCACCCGGGAGGGCAGGTCCACGCGGTACTCGAAGCCCCGGGTCTCCAGCCCGCCGGAGATGCCGTGGTCGGCGTTGACCTCGGCCTCCGACCGCGCCCGTACGCAGAGTTCCCGGTCGTCGATCTCGACGGCGACCTCCTCGGGTGCCACGCCGGGCAGCCGGACGACGACCTCCCACCCCTCGGCGGTCTCGGTCAACTCCACCTCCGGCGGCCCGGCGCGGCCCCCGACCAGGCGGGCCAGCTCGGCGCGGAGCGACTGCAACTCACCCATCGGGTCCCAGCTCGACGACCGGCCGCGCCAGCCCCGGCCGGAACCGCCGCCCTGCTGCTCGCTCACCGCATGTCCCCGATCCGTGTGGTGGCTGCTGGGGGCCGCAGTGAGCTGGGGGCGTTCAGGTCTGCCTCCCGGTCGACCCCGACGCCGAGCCGGTCGACCAGTTCACCCCCGAGCCACCCGCTGACGCCGAGGATGGCCAGGGCGACCACCTCGATGGCGATGAGCGCGCCGCCGGCCGCCCGCGAGTCGGCGTTGAAGCGCACCACCCAGACGGCGGCGAAGAGCAGGATCACCGCCAGGTTGGCGGCGGCGTGGGTGAGCGCGATCCGTTTGGCCCTGGTGCCGGCCGGGATGGCGAGCAGGTCGAAGCTGCCCGCGATCGCGGCGAGCAGGCCCATGACCAGCCCGACGGTGATGTTCCAGTAGGCAATCTCCCCGAACACGGCGGACCCGCCGAGCGTGTCGACGACATCGAAGAAGACCCCGGTCACCAGCAGGGCGAACGGGAACATCACCAGCATCGGGTGTACGGGGTGCCCGAGCACCTTGAGTCGGCTCTCCATCTCCGGCCTCCCAGGGTCTTCCGTGTCGCGGACGCCCGTGGGATCCGCTGCGTGGGGCGGTACCCCCACCTCTGGTGGACAAACCCCGCCGTGGTCCGCCCGGCGTACGCTGGTCGGCGGCCCTCGGCGTGGCTCCTTGTCACCGAGGTCAACGCACGGGGGAGGACAACGTGACGACGGAGATCACCTCAGCCGAGGAGTTACGCGAACTGCTCGGCGAGCCCAATGCCCGCGCAGTCGCCAAGGAACGCCGGGTCCTGCACGAGCTGGACCGGCAGTGGCTGGCCGCCTCGCCGTTCTGCCTGATCGCCACCTCCGGCGCGGACGGCTCCTGCGACGTCTCACCCAAGGGCGATCCGCCCGGCTTCACGCTGGTGCTGGACGACCAGACCATCGCCATCCCGGAGCGTCCCGGCAACCGGCGGGCCGACGGCTTCCACAACATCCTGGAGAACCCGCATGTCGGGCTGGTCTTCCTGGTCCCCGGCCGGCCGGACACGCTCCGGATCAACGGCCGGGCGACCCTGGTCCGGGACGCGCCCTTCTTCGACCGGATGGTGGTGAAGGGACACCGTCCGCAGCTCGCCATCGTGGTCGAGATCGAGCAGGTGTTCTACCACTGCGCGAAGGCTTTCCTCCGGTCCGAGCTGTGGCAGCCGGAGAGCTGGCAGCCGGGCGTGCTGCCGACCCGGCCCCGGATCGTCAAGGCGGTCGAGGCCCCCGAGATGGCGCTGGCCGACCTGGAACGCCACTACGGCCCCGACTACGTCAGGACGATGTACTGATCCGCTAGCGGAACCGGTCCGGGTTGGGTCGCCGCCGCCGGGCCGCGCAGGGCACCCGGTGGTCGGTGGGCAGGGCACACCGGCCGCCGCCGGGCAGCAGCCGGTCGCAGAACACCCGGTGCCGTACGCCCTGGGCGTCCTCCTCGGAGACGGTCACCTCACCGGCGTCCACGCGGCCGGTGATCTGGGCGAGCGCCCGGGCGGCGGTCCGGGCGAAGATCCGCGCCCGGATCAGGTCGGGCACCACGATCGGCAGGTGGATGACCCAGCGTCCCTCGTTCCGGCCGTCGGTCACCATCGGGCCATCTCACGGGCGGTCGGGGCCTGGGCGGACTGCCAGCTCCGCAGCGCGTCCTTGATGCGCTGGTTCTCCTCCCGTACGGCGGTCAGGGCGGTCCGGGCGACGGACAGCTCGTCGGCGACCCGGTCGAGGAAGACGGCGATCTCGGCCGGGTCCAGCCCCCGGCGGCGGATGGTGAAATGACGGCCCCGAATGCGTTCCGGGGTCAGCGGCGGGTGCCCACGCAGGGCGGTGGTGTCGCTGGTGGACGCAGGTCGCAGGTGGTGGTGCCGGCCCCGTAGCCGGGCTCGTCGGAGGAGTACGCGCACGGGTGACCGCCTTCCGGAAGTCAGGTGATGTTCGCCGAAGTGGTGTTTCCTGATGTTCGGGGGTGCCCCTGCTGGTTCGGGTCCGGCCGGGACACCCCCGCCCTGCCGTGCGCGGCGTCGAGCAGCAGCGACGGCGGAGCCGCCCCGGTCAGCCGGGGGAAGGCGGGCGGCCGACCCGGGGAGGGGGCCGACCACCCCGACCGGGGCAGGTACGTGGTGGAGCACCGATGCCGCACCCACGAGGCGCCAACCAACCGCAAGCACCGCATCGCTGTCCGTGACGCTATCGACACCGGCACACCTACGTCAAGTGCCTCTTGTGTAGCTATTGCAGCACCAGCAGCACCGTCACCTGTTTCATTACATGCATTGCCTGCTTCGGAACATCGATCGATACTGGGAGGGCCAACCGACCGCAAGGGACCAGACGTGCCTATCCCACCCACCATGGATGAGCTGCTCGGCAGCTTGTTACACAAGATCGAGAATGGTTCGTACCCGCCCGGCTCCCAATTGCCATCCGGCCGGACCCTCGCCGCCGAGTACGACGTCTCACACTCGACCATCCAGCGCGCCATAGCGACCCTGCGTGAGCGGGGCGTTCTGGTCGGACGGCCGGGGCGGGGTGTCTTCGTCGCGGAGAAGTAGCCGGGTGTTGGCGGAAGCCTGGTGGCTTCCGGCCCCCACGGGGCCATTCCCCACCACGGTCGTCTGAGCCGATCGGATCTCGTCATGCGACACGGAGAGTTCGAGGATCCTCGACTCGTGTCGGTCTACGACGCCGAGTGCCCGTGGGGACCTGACGACGACTTCTTCCTCGCGCTGGTCGGCGAGACCCCGCAGGCCCGCGTGCTCGACCTGGGCTGCGGCACCGGGCGACTCACCCTCGCCCTGGCCGCCGCCGGGCACCGGGTCACCGGCGTCGATCCAGCCCGCGCCTCCCTCGACGCCGCCCGCGCCAAGCCGGGCGCGGGCCGGGTGACCTGGATCGAGGGCACCGCCACGGTCCTCCCCGAGCGATCCTTCGACGTGGCGGTGATGACCAGCCACGTCGCGCAGTTCTTCACTACCGACGAGGAGTGGGACGGCGTCCTCGCCCACCTCCACCGGGCACTCGTACCGGGTGGGCGGCTGGTCTTCGACTCGCGCGACCCCGCCGACCGACGCTGGGAACGGTGGAACCCGGTCGACTCGCGACGTCGCCCCCACCTGCCCGACGGCCGAACGGTCGAGGCGTGGACCGAAGTCACCAGCGTCCGGGCCGACCTGGTCACCCTCACCCACCACTACGTCTTCGCGCCACCGGCCGATGATCCACTCGACTTGCGGCATACCGGGGTGTCCGATTGGCCGGAGACCCCGACATGCCGCAAACGGAGTCGATCTTCGCCTGCGGACGCCCGCCTGGAGCTGGAAAGCTCGGCGACCCTGCGGTTCCGCAGCGAGGCCCAGCTCCGTGCTTCGCTGCACGCGCGCGGGTTCGTCGTCGAACATGTGCACGGCGGATGGCGGCGCGAGCCCGTCGGGGCAGGTGACGGCGAACTCGTGGTCACTGCCCGCTCCGCCTGACCCGCCGGACGGGTGGGTCAAGCCGCGCCGAAGAGTTCCAGGCAGGGCTCCAGGCCGTCGACGGTGACCGCCGGACGGTCCGTCCGTTCCCAGTTCTCCCGCGTCAGTCGCAGCCGCTGGGAGACGAGGACCTCGCCGCCGCAGACGTCCCGACTGATGCCGTCCGGCTGGTAGCCCAGCTTGCGGGAGACGGCGAGCGGCGCGGCGTTGTCGGCGAACGAGGCGCTGGTCGCGTGCGCGGCCCCGAGGCCGGCGAAGGCCAGGTGCAGCGTGGCGGCGCGCATCTCGGTGCCGATCCCCCGACCGTGGTACGCCAGGCCGAGCCACGAGCCGGTCGCCACCTCGCGGCGTACCGCGAACTCCCGGCCCCAGACGTCCTGGACGCCCACCGGCCGCCCCTCGACGAAGACGACCAGGTCGAGCGACCACGACTGCGGGGTCCACTCGCCCCGTCGACGCCAGTGGGTCTGGACCACGGAGCGGGCCCGCTCGGCAGGTGCGCCCTCCGCCCAGGGCACCAGGAAGCGCCGCTCACCCGGCTCGTGCACGCCCCGCGCGGCGACCTCCGCCAGCTCGGCCAGCTCGTCCTCGGTGGGCAGTCGAAGTTCCAGCCGGGCGGTCCGTAGCCGCAGTCCCAGCAGGGGCCAGTGGTCGATGAGCACGAGGCATTGTGGTCGCAGGGTTGCCGCAGGCGCACCGGGTTTACCGCTGCCGTCGCCTTCTACCGCCGCCGTCGTCGCACCGGATTCACCGGGGAGGCTCCGGGTGGGGAGCCGGCTTCCACCTCAGCCACTTCCGTTCGACCTCGGCGCTCAGGTCGACGCCGTGGTGCCGGGCCATGACCAGCACCTGGCACAGCACGTCGGCCAGTTCCGCCCGGAACCTCTCGTCGGTCTCCTGCTCGGTGAGCCCCTTGTCCCGCCTGACCCGTACACATCAGGAAGGCCTGGGTCAGCTCGCCCACCTCCTCCTGAAGTTTCAGCAGGAACCAGGTCGCATCCTGGGTGATCCCGTGCCGCCGGGCGTAGTTGCGGGAGACCGGCACCAGCATGGCCGCCGGCTGCGGGTCGCCGAAGTCGGAGAGTTCCTCGACGCGTGACCACCGGTCGGCCAGCCCACGGCTGCCATCAGGTCCACGACAACCTCGAGTAGTCGTACAGGACACCCACCAATCGCCTCCCGCCTGCCTGCCGTCGCCGACGCGGCGCGACGGCGAGAACATACCGGGTGCCTGCTGGCAGCCTGCTGGATGCGGGTGGCCGACAGCCGCAGGAATCAGGGGTCGATCGTCGGCCTGGTCGCCTGATGTTCGCTGATCCGCACTTCCGGCGACCAGGCCTGGCCGGCCTTCGCTTACATCCGGGATGTCGCGCGTCGCGCGGTCAGCCCAACAGGCGGTAATAGTAGGGACTGGAGCCGCACAGATTCGTGGGTTGGATCGAGTCGTACGTCCATCCCATCGGAATCGAACAGACCCACAGGCCGTTCCTTGGGGTCCGCAGTCGATATTGGTACCGGAGCGACCCGCAGGAATTGCTGGGCTGCACCCAGTCCCAGGTGTAGCCGCTCGGCACCGAACAGGACCAGGTCCCGTCGAGGCTGAGGACCACCGGCGCGGTTTCTGCGATCAAGGCGCTCTTCTGTGGTGCCGAATTCGCGTACGCGGGAATTGCAGCCGCGCCAATGGCCAGCGGGACCACCATGGCGAGCACAGCGATGAATCGACGCAACACGGCTTTCCTTTCGATCACTGGGGAACCAACCCTCGTTGGCCTCGAAATCGTCGCAGACCGAGTGAGCGTATGTCTATTTTTCGATATTGGCCGGAACCGACTGCGGATTGGACAGACGATCGTCGCGCGCCCGCCAGTCAGGAAGGAACCCACCGCCGGTCGGGGGCCTGGGCCGGTTTGCGGTCCGGCCCCATAATGAGCCGATGTCCGTCGTCGCAGGTGGTACCACATCAGCCGTACGCCCAGGTGGCCGCGCCATCGTCGGCTGGGTGGTGGGCATCGTGGCGGCATGGGGACTCGTCGCCACGATGCACCTGTTCGGCCTGAAGCTGGCCAACCTGTGGCTGTTCGGTCTGCTCCTCACCGGGCTGGGCTGGCTGGTAGCGACGACCGTCACCGGGGTCGCCCTGGTGGCCGTGTGGCGTCGGGGCCGGTCGGTTCAGGCGTTGTCGCTGGTGCTGGTCCCCGGGGTGCTGGCCCCGGTGGCGATCGTGGCCGTCGACTGGACGTCCACCTACGTCCACGGGTTCCACCGCCTCCACCGGGCCGACTTCCACGCCGCAGCCGCGCTCGCCGACCAGGTCACGGCCAGGCACGGCGACCGGTACGGCCAGGTCCTGCCGAAGGATCTCCGGCACCTGTCGTCCAAGGGGCGGGCGGTGCGGATCGGCCCCGAGGGCGGCGGGCAGACGGGGATCCTCCTGCCGGTGTGGGTCGGCACGCCGGACGGCGCGGCCGGCTACGCGTACTTCGCCGAGACGCCGGGCGACACGAGCTTCGACTGTTACGCGGACCCCTGCCGGGTGCGCTGGTCGCTCGGTGAGGGCTGGTACTGGCTGGATTGACCCCCGGAATCGGGAAACCCCGCCTGATGGCCGAGCTGCGGGACCTAATCGGTTCGCGGCGCACCGCCCAGCCGACCTACGGTGCCACCCGTGCCCATGCATGACAACGAGATCCGCGCCAGCGTCGAGCAGGTGCGCCGCCTGGTGACAGCCCAGTGCCCGCAGTGGGCTGGCCTTCCCGTGGTGCCCCTGCCCGACGAGGTGGAGGGCACCGACCACGTACTCTTTCGGATCGGCGACGAACTCGCCGCCCGTATGCCCAAGATTGCCGGGGCGGTCGACCAGGCCGAATCCGACGCGCGATGGCTGCCCTCACTGGCGTCCCACCTGCCGGCCCGGATCCCGGTTCCGCTCCACCTGGGCGAGCCGGGCGCGGGGTACCCGTGGCGGTGGACCATGGTGCCGTGGGTCGCGGGGAGCACGCCTCCCAGGCTGGGCTGCGACGACGTACGCCTGGCCCGCGACCTGGCAGCCTTCGCACGCGCCCTGCACAGGGTGGATCCGGCCGGAGGTCCGGCCAAGCCACCAGGATCCCGGGGGGCGGCGCTGCGCCACGTCGACGAAGCCGTCCGCCGGGTGCTGCCCCGGCTCGCCGAGCATGAGGACGGTTTCGATGTGACGGCGGCCGAGGCGGCCTGGGGCGTCTGCCTGACCGCTCCCGACTGGGATCGGGACCCGGTATGGATCCACGGTGACCTGCAGCCGGGCAACCTCATCACCGACTGCGACCGACTGGTCGCGGTCATCGACTTCGGCGCACTCGGTGTCGGCGATCCGGCACCGGACGTGGCTCCGGCGCTGTGGACCTTCACCGGCGCGGCCCGGGAGGCCTACCGGGAGGCGATCGGGTACGACGACGCTACCTGGCGCCGTGCCTGCGGCTGGGCCCTCGCACCGTCGCTGACCGGCATCGACTACTACCGGCACACCTTCCCGCGGATGGCCGAACACGGCCGCCGAATGGTCCGTGCGGTCATCGCCGAACTGGTGTGAGGGCCGCCGCCCAGTGCGCGGGTTCCGTGGGCATCGCGGCAGTCGTCGGGCGGGTCACGGCGACGGGGGGATGGGTGACCGGGACCCCGCGTCGCAAGGGCCGGTAGCGGCCGAGCGGCGGGCACGGTGGATTCCCAGCGCTACGGTGTGGCCATGATTGAGACCCGTCCGTACGTGGAGGCGGACCGCGCCGCCCTGCGTGATCTGTTCGCGCGGGCCGGTGCCGGTGCCCCGGGTGCGTCGCTGTGGGGGCACCCCGAATCCGAGGCGGCCATCTACCTGGACCCGTATCTGGATCTCGCACCGGGCTCACTGTTCGTCGCCACCGACCAGGGGACGCTGGTCGGCTACCTGACGGGATGCCTGGACAGTTCGACCTTCCCCAGCGAGGAGGAACGCATCGCGGCGGCGTTCCGCCGGTACCGGCTGGCCCTGCGGCCCGCGACCGCGCCGTTCCTCGCCCGGGCCCTGCTGGACGGGACACTGACCGCCCTCCGGCGGCAACCCACCGCAGGGGATTTCGCGGACCAGCGGTGGCCGTCGCACCTGCACATCAACGTGGCGCCCGAGGCGCGGGGCACCGGCGCCGCCGCGCAGTTGATGGGCCTCTGGTTCGACCAGCTCGAGCAGGCCGGTTCGCCCGGATGTCACCTACAGACCCTGGTGGAAAACACCCGGGCGGTGCGGTTCTTCACCCGGATGGGTTTCGTGCCGCACGGACCGACGCCGTTGGTGCCCGGTGTCCGCGACGGCGGCCGTCGGCTCCACCAGCAGACCATGGTCCGGAGCGGGGACCGGACGCAGGTTGACGGGGGCGATCCGCACTGATCGGTCTACTCGTACCTAGCGGGTGACGAAGCGGACGTGCGGGCGACGGCGGAGGCGGATCGTCGCCAGCACAGCCACCAGGGCGGTGGCGAGGACGCCGAACAGCACGCCGTGCGCCAGGCCCCGGGCCAGGTACTCCGGCCCGGTGTGGTCGACGGCGTACGTGCCGATCTCCCGGCTGGACCAGAAGGGCATGAGCCGGGTGACCGCGTCGGCTGGGTCGATCATCATCTGCACGCCGACCACGACGAGTAGGAGCAGCGTCCCCTCCAGGTCGCGCGGCACGGCAGCGCCGATCAGCAGCCCGAACGGCGCGGCCACGGCGACCGCGAGCAACATCGCCAGCGCGATGGCGCCGAGTCGCACCTGGTCGCCGTGGTCGACCGCGACCAGCGCGAAGAACGGCACGGCGATCGACGCTCCGAGCGCCCACATCGCCACCAGCCGGCCGAGGTAGAGGTGATGGCTCCGGTAGCCGGACAGGCGCAGCCGGGGCTCGATCGGTCGGCTGGTGCCGCTGGCGAACAGCGCCGCGGTGCTCACCGCCCAGGCGATCCCGAGGAGCAGGAACCGGATCGACTGTCCGACGTGGTCACCGCGTCGGACCAGGTAGAACGCCAGTGGCAGGGCGAGCAGCAACACGAGTACGCCACGGCGTCGCAGCATCTCGCGGAGCGCCATCTCGGCGACGGTAATGATCTTCATGCTGCCGCCTCCCGCACGGTCAGGTCCAGCACCTGGTCGACCTGGTCCAGTTGGCTGAGCAGGTGGGTGACCACGACGATCGCCCGGCCCTCCTCGCGCCATCGCCACACGTGCTGCCAGAAGTCGAGGTACGTGCCCCGGTCGAAGCCCTGGTAGGGCTCGTCGAGCAGCAGCACGTCGGGGTCGCCCATCGACGCCATCACCAGGTTGAGCTTCTGCCGGGTACCGCCGGACAGGTGCCGGGCCTGCGTCCCTTCCGCCGCGTCCCACTGCAACGCGGCGGCCCCGGCCCGCCCCAGCCGCCGAGACCGGGCCCGGTCCAGGCCCCGGCCGGCACCGATCAGGACGAAGTGCTCGTCGGGCCGGAGGAAGTCGTACGTCCCGGCGTCCTGCGGGCAGTAACCCAGCACGCCGTCGACCACCACCTCGCCCGCGTCCACCGAGAGCAGGCCGGCGCAGACCCGCAGGAACGTGCTCTTGCCGCACCCGTTCGCACCGACGACTGCCACCACCTCGCCGGCGCGTACGGTCAGGTCGACATCGTGCAGGACGGTGCGACGGCCGTACCTCTTGGTCACTCCACGCACGTCGAGCCGGACACGGCCGGGCGGGCGGCGCGGTGGTCGCCGGGCGGCGAGGCTGTCCGCGACGGCAGCGGCGTACCCCTGCGGCGTGCCGAAGGCCCGCAGCGCCGGCTGGCCGCTGTCGCGCAGATGCGTGGCGGCTTCGGCGATGACGTGGCCGGTCACGTCCGGGCCGATCTGGTGTCTGGCCAACTCCTGGCCGAGCGCGTGCAACCAACTGTCGTTGTTCACGGCAGTTCCTCCCGGAATATGGCGTCCACCCGGCCGGCGAACGCGGTCCAGTCGGCGGCCAGCCGGCGCACGGTCTGCTCGCCGGGCGGCGTGAGGCGGTAGTACTTCCGCGCCGGGCCGGTTTCGCCCTCGCGCCATTCGGCGGTGATCAGCCCGGAGCGCTGCAACCGCAGCAGCACCGGATAGAGCGTGCCGCCCTGGATCTGCCCCAGCCCGGCCTGGTCGAGCGCCTGCGCCAGCTCGTAGCCGTAGGACTCCCGCCGGCCCAGCAGCGCCAACACACAGACATCGAGGACGCCGCGCAGCCACTGCCCCCGCCGGTCGTGATCCACAGGGGACAAGGTAGCACAGCTATCTAGATAGAACCGCCACCTAGTGAGCAGACACTCGCCCGACTGCCGGTGCTACGGAGGCATGGAAAAGGCCCAGGTCATGATCGGCGATCAAGCCGTTGACCTGGGCCTTTCCTATGGAGCCGCCTGACGGAATCGAACCGTCGACCTACGCATTACGAGTGCGTCGCTCTAGCCGACTGAGCTAAGGCGGCAACGATCGTCAAGTGTACGGCACACGCCCCGCCCCGGTCTCCGGGGATCCCCGTCACCGCCCCTGCCGAGTCGACCGCCGTCCTCCGCCCTCCTCCGCCTGGCCGAAGGTGGTTGCAGGGGTCCCCTCCTACGCAAAAAGCGGTAACAGGGGACCCCTGCTACCTCCCACCACCCCCCCACCGGCTTAACAGTGGTCGATTCGGACAAGGGTGGCGTAACCGTCGAGCAGCAGACAGCGGTACCCATCCGGGCCGGATACGCTCCGACCGTGAGTGACGACCACCCCTCGCCCACCACCCCGCCGGAGGCGACCAGCGCCGACGAGGGCCACCCCCGCCGCCCGCGCAGCACCGAGCCCCACGAACTGGGGTTCACCCCCCGCCGGGCGGTGCCCTGGCTCGCGCCGCTCCTGCTGATCAGCACCGGCATCCGCACGCTGCTCGCGATGTTCTTCGGGGCGTACCTGGACAAACGAGAGCTGCAGAACGCCTTCGGGAACGGGGTGTCCCGCCAGGTCGGGCCGGACGGCGGGCTCTGGCTGGACTACGTCGCCGACCTGGGCGACGGGTTCGACGCGACGTACTCGGTGGCGTACCTGATCGCCCAGCCCGAGCTGGACGTCGACGGGCACCGGCTGCCCCGGGCGCAGACCCTGGTGATGGGCGGCGACCAGGTCTACCCGTCCGCCGGGTACGAGGCGTACGAGGACCGCTGCAAGGGGCCGTACCAGGCGGCGCTGCCGTGGGCCACGCCGGGCGGCCCGACCCTGTTCGCGGTGCCGGGCAACCACGACTGGTACGACGGCCTGACCGCCTTCCTGCGGCTCTTCGTCCGGTCCCGGGACCAGTACTTCGGTGGCTGGCGCACCGAGCAGTCCCGCTCCTACTTCGCGGTCGAACTACCCGCCGACTGGTGGCTGTTCGGGCTCGACGACCAGTCCGGGTCGTACCTGGACGACCCGCAGCTCACCTACTTCGAGGCAGCCGCCGCGCGGCTCGGCCCGCAGTCGCGGGTGATCCTGGCGGTGCCGGCACCGACCTGGGTGCGGGCCGTCGACACCCCCACCGCGTACGACTCGCTGGACTACTTCATCCGCACGGTCGTCGCGCCGACCGGGGCGACGGTGCGGCTGGTGATCACCGGCGACCTGCACCACTACGCCCGCTACGCGGGACCGGACCGGCAACTGGTCACCTGTGGCGGCGGTGGGGCGTACCTCTACCCGACGCACAAGCTCCCGGAGCAGATCGAGGTGCCGCCGCGCGACACGCTCGCCCGGCGGGCCAGCCGCTCCGAGCCGTACGACCTGGCGGGCCGCTATCCCGACGCGGCGCGCTCCCGACGGTACGGCTGGGGGATCTTCCGCCGGCTGCCGTTCCGCAATCCCGGCTTCACCGCGCTGCTCGGCACCCTGCACACGCTGCTGATGCTGGCGATGGCCGGGGTGGCGGCGAACCGGGCGGGCGCGGTCGAGCAGCGGCTGTTCAGCGTGCCGTTGGTGGCGATGCTGCTGGTGACGATCCTCGGTGCCGGCTTCTTCGCCAAGCCGCCCAGCGCGAGCGGCAAGCGACACTCCCGGCACTGGCTTCTCGGGATCACGCACGGGCTGGCGCACGTCACGCTGGCTGCCGGAGGCACCTGGCTCTGGCTGGAGCTGCCGTTCCACGACTGGCCGTGGCCGATGCCGGTGGTCGCCGCCGCTGTGGTCTACGGGCCGGTGATCGGATTCGTGGCGAGCGAACTCACCGCCGCCTACCTACTGGTCGCGTCGGGGTTCGGGGTGAACGTGAACGAACTCTTCGCCGGCCAGGGCATCGAGGACGCGAAGTCGTTCCTGCGCCTGCGGATCGACCCGGACGGCACCCTGACGATCTATCCGATCGCCGTCGACCGGGTCTCCCGACGCTGGCAGGTCAACCCGGACCAGTCCCCCACCGCCTCCTGGCTCACCCCGGAGGCTCCCCTGACCCCCCGCCTGGCCGAACCTCCGGTGACCCTGCGCCCCTGACCCGCCGGCCCATCCACCGCATGCTCCTACCGGTGCGGAGACAGCATGACGTGACGGAGGATTGCGTCGACGACCTTCGCGACAGGTGCGGTCGCGTCGACTACGACACCGGTTCTCGGAAGGTCTTCCTTCGTCCGATGCAACCGCAGAACCAGTTGGCGTTCCGCCGGCCCTCCGCCCCACTCGTCTTCCGGTCGCCCGTCAAGTCGCCGGTTCAAGGTGTCCAGGTCGACGTCAAGGACGAAGACGCCATCGAACAAATCGACGAACTTGTGGAAGTTCCGCGAGCCCCCGCAGAAGAAGGTAACCGGCTCGTCGTGGTTGGCGACCAGCGCCCTGACGTCGTCCACGCACCAGATGTGGTGCTCGTGCGTGCGACCATCCATCGGCTCACCGGTCTCCGGGTCGCCTTGATAAGCCAGTTCCCGGTCACCATTGATGGCCTGGTAGCCGCGCCGCCGCAATTCTTCGCAGACCGCGGTCTTGCCGGTGCCGGACACGCCTTCGATCAGGTAGTTTCTCAGGCCCATCGCCGGATGTTAACAAGCGAGGTGGGGGACGAATGTGGCCGTGGAGCACCGCCGTTGGCGACGAGGCGCGTCGGTCAGCGCGCTGCGCCCTCCGGGCTTGACTGGTCACGGCTGTCGTAGGCGCGGCGGGAGCCGCAGACGTCGGCGCGGGAGCACATGGAGCGCGAGCCGTCGGCATCCAGGCGGACGGTCACCGCGTCTCTCGGGACGCTGTGGCCGACCACCTTGCCGTCGCCCGCCGGGGTCGACACGCGGGTGCCGACGGCCGGGGCGGACTCCTGGAAGCGCTGGTAGAGCGGGTGCTCGTACTTCAGGCAGCACATCAGCCGGCCACACGCCCCGGAGATGCGCAGCGGATTCAGCGGCAGGTCCTGGTCCTTCGCCATCCGGATGGTCACCGGCTCGAAGTCGTTCAGGAAGGTGGCGCAGCACAGGTCCCGGCCGCAGGAGCCGATTCCGCCCTGCACCCGGGCCGAGTCGCGGGCGGAGAGTTGGCGCAGTTCGACCCGGCAGTGCAGGGTCGCGCCGAGGTCACGGACCAGGGCCCGGAAGTCCACCCGGTGC
Organism: Micromonospora sp. NPDC050187; assembly: GCF_044459745.1. NCBI lineage: Bacteria > Bacillati > Actinomycetota > Actinomycetes > Micromonosporales > Micromonosporaceae > Micromonospora > Micromonospora sp. NPDC050187. The sequence goes on along the minus strand of NZ_JBITJH010000005.1, from coordinate 307,006 downwards.
GGCGCGGTGAAGTAGATGGTGGTCCGGCCATTGCCCCCGACCTCGGCACCGGGGACGTGGTCGACGGCGACCACCTTCATCGGCAGCCCGTGCTCGCGGATCAGCCGTTTCGAGGCGACCTTCGCGTCGGCCTTACGTTTGCGCAACAGCTCGTCGCGGCGCAGGTCCTCGTCGTCGGCGAGGCCGGCGAGCTTGGGGAAGCCGTCGGTGTCCTCGCTGACCCACTGCGGTGCCCAGACACACTCGGCCACCTCGGGACCGTCGTCGGTGGGCACCAGCACACGGTCGCCCACCTGCGGGCGGAACTCGCCCGGGTCGAGGTAGTAGAGGCGGCCGTACCGGTTGAAGCTGACCGCGCAGAGCATCCCCATGCCCTCACCCTACGACCAAGTGACGGCCCCCACCCACCCCGGCGTCGCCAGCCGGTCACCCATCGCAGCCATCGACGGTCGACTAATCGTCCCGCCAGCGGACGCGGAGCGGCTCCGAGGCGGCGGAGCTGCCCGGCCGGGGCCGCCAGGGCGCCTCGGCGAGGCTCGGCGCCCACTGGCGCAGCAGGGTCTCCGCCCCGTCGTACGCGACGGAGAGGACGGCCAGGACCCGGGCCGCGATCTCGGCGGCGGCACGGGCGGAGGCACCAGCGGCGGCTCCCGGTGCCCCGCCGGCCCCGGCCGGGGTGGTGACGCCGAAGGTCCGAGCGGAATGGGCGGGGCCTCCGGTCCGGGCGGGGCCGATGACGCCTCCGGTCCGGGCGGGATCGGCGGGGCCTCCGGTCCAGGACGGGACGGTCGACGCGGAAACGGTCGTGCCGCCGACGCGGGGCGTGGTGGAGTTGACGGGCATGGTGGAGGCGACCCGGGGCGTGGTGGCGGCGACCACGGTCACCGCCTCGGCGGAGCCGAGGACGTCGGCGAGGGCACGGGCCAGCGCCAGGCGGCTCCGCTCGGCCCAGTCGGCGAGCGCGTCAGCGTACCCGGCGGTCGACTCGATCCGCCCGACCAGGCTGTCCGGCCCCTCGTCGAGGTGCCGCAGCAGCTCCGCCCGCGCCTGCCCGTACGCCGAGGCGGCCGGACCCGACCAGGCGGCCTGGTCGGTCAGCGGGGCGCAGGCATCGTCGTAGTCCCGGACGAGCTGGCGCACCGTCCGGCCGGCGCCGGCCAGCGGAGCCGGGCGGAGGTCGAGGAAGGTCCGGACGGCCTCACCCGGGAGGGCCTGCATCCGGCGCAGCAGCGGCCAGACCGGGTGCCCCTCCGGCACCCCGGAGGCGAGCAACGTGTCCACCCGGCCGAGCAGGTCCAGGCCGGGTTCGGCGAGCCGGTCGAGCAGGTCCATCAGCCGTCACCCGAGCGGGGACGGGGCACCCGTGGCGGGACGTCAGCGGTGAACGGGAACCCCGCTCCGGTCGGGACGGTGTCCGCCCCCGCCTGGAAGCCCGCCGCGTGCAGCGGCGCGGGGCCGGTCGGGGCGGCGCCGAACCACGTGTCGCCGGGCGCGGGAGTGGCGAGGCGGGACCAGCCATCGGCGGCGTCGGGCGCGGGGACGGCGAGCCGGGACCAGGCATCGGTGTACCGATCGGGGGCGTGGACGGCGAGGCGGTGCCGGGCCGCGGCGTCGGTGTCGGCGTACCGGTCGGCGGCGTCGCGGATCGCGGACGCGGCGGCGGCGAGCCGGGCGGCGGCGGCCCGCGCCTCCCGGGCCCGGTTGTCGGTGGCGGTGACCCACTGTCGGTGCAGGGCGCGGCCGAGGTCACCGGGGCGGCCGGGCCCGTCAGCGCCGAAGACCACCGGGGCCGGGCCGGTGACGGTCACCGCGTGGGCGACGGCGGCCAGCGTGGCGCTCGCCTCGTCGAGGCGGGCGGCCAGGGCGTACAGGCTGTCCATCTCAGGCCCCCGCCAGCGGTCGGTACGCGGCGAACGTCTCGTTGTGCAGCTTCTCCCGCGCCCACTGCGCGGCGTCGGCCGCCGCGGTCACCGCCGTCTGCACCGAGTTGGCGACATCCCGGGGGTGGCGGTTGTGCAGCGGGCCGAGGAAGCGGACGTCGGTGATCGTGCCGGCGGCGGTGACCACCACCTCGACCAGCCCGTCGGGGGACCGCACGGTGACCTGGACGCCCGCGACCGCCGCGTCGAACTCGGCCTGGAGGGACTCGATCCGGCGGTACCGCCGGACGGCCTCCTCGATCCAGGCTTCGTCGATCTCCCCCCGCGGCATGGGCGGACTCCTCCCGCAAGCGTGTCACTGAGGGTGCCGTCGCCGTCACCACGGCACAGGGACCGTACCGCAATCAATCGGCACTGTCGATGGCCCGGGGAGCAGGGGAAGTGCCCGTTCAGCGGTACCGGGTGGGGCTCAGCCCTTCCACAGGGCGAGCATCATCGCCTCTACGGCGATCTTCGGCTTGACGTTGGCCTCGATGGCGGCGCGACACTCCAGCACCGCCTCCAGCCGCCGCAGCGCCCCCTCGGCGTCCCACTTCTCCGCGCCGGCGCGGGCCATCGCCACGGTGTCGGTGTGCACCGGCGCGACCGGGGCCCGCAGCGCGGTGACCAGGGCGTCCCGGTAGAACCCGGCCAGGTCGACCAGGGCCCGGTCCAGCGCGTCCCGCTGCGCCCGGGTGGCCCGGGACTTCTGCCGCTTCTCCAGGTCCTTGATCTGCCCGGCGGCCCCGCGCATCGCCCCGGCGGCTCCCCGGCCGGTGCCGCCCGCGCCGAGCGCGGTCTGCAACGCGGCCTTCTCGGCGGCGTCGGTCTCGGCGACGGTCGCCGCGGCCTCCGCCTCGGCGGCCTCGATCAGCGCGGACGCGGCGTCGAAGGCGGCCCCCACCCCGGTCAGCCGGCGCGGCACGGCCAGCACCGCGTCCCGCCGGGTGCGGGCCTCCGGGTCCCCGGCCAGCCGGCGGGCCCGGCCCACGTGGCCCTGGGCGGCGGACGCCGCCCACTCGGCCACGTCGGGGGCGATCCCGTCCCGACGGACCAGCACCTCGGCCACCGCGTCGGGCGGCGGCTGCCGAAGCGGTACGACCCGGCAGCGCGACCGGATGGTCACCGAGATGTCGTCCGGGTGGGTGGACGGCGCGCAGAGCAGGAAGACCGTACGCGGGGGCGGCTCCTCGATCGCCTTGAGCAGCGCGTTGCCGGCCGCCTCGGTGAGCCGGTCGGCGTCGGAGATGATCACGACCTGCCACCGACCGCCGGACGGGGTGCTCGCCGCCCGCAGCACCAGGGCACGCATGTCGTTCACACCGATGGAGAGCCCCTCGGGCACGACCAGCCGGACGTCGGCGTGCGTACCGGCCATGGTGGTGTGACAGCCGGCGCAGGTGCCGCAGCCCGTGCCGTGGACGCACTGGAGGGCGGCGGCGAAGGCACGGGCGGCCATCGAACGGCCCGAGCCGGGTGGGCCGGTGAAGATCCAGGCATGGGTCATCCCCGCACCCGGGCCCGGTCCCGCCCCGCCGGTCGGGTCGGTCCCGCCGTCCGGACCGGTCCCGCCGGTCGGGTCGGAGGCGGCCGTGGGGTGGGTGCCGGCGGCCCGCAGCACGGCGGCGGCCGCGCCGGCGGCCCGGCGCAGCGTGTCGACCGCCTCGTCCTGCCCGACCAGCTCGGCGAAGACCTCCGGCATCAGCGGCGTTGCTCCATCGTCACCAGCTCCGTGTCGGATAACTCCGGCTGCGTCGAGGTGTCCGGCTGCTTCGCCGGCGCCGGGTGCACGATCGCCGGGTCGTCCAGCATCGCCTCGATCCGGCTGGCCACCTGGACGGCGATCTCCTCCTGCGGGCGGGACGCGTCGAGCACCAGGTAGCGCTTCGGGTCGGCGGCGGCGAGGTCGAGGAAGGCGTACCGGACCCGCTCGTGGAAGGCGAGCGACTCGGCCTCGACGTGGTCGGTCTCCCCGCCCCGGGCCGCGACCCGGGCCAGGCCGGTGCGCGGGTCGACGTCGAGCAGCACCACCAGGTCGGGCTTGAGGCCGCCGGTGGCCCAGGAGGAGAGCCAGGACACCTCGTCGACCGGCAGCGTCCGGCCGGCCCCCTGGTACGCCAGGGAGGAGTCGACGTACCGGTCGCTGACCACCACCGCGCCCCGGACCAGCGCGGGCCGGACCACGGTGGCCACGTGGTGCGCCCGGTCGGCGGCGTAGAGCAGCGCCTCGGCGCGCGGCGACGGGGTGTCCGAGCCGGGGGCTCCGAGCAGCAGCGTGCGGATCCGCTGGCCGACCGGGGTGGCCCCGGGCTCCCGGGTGACCACCACCTCGCGCCCCTGCCCGCCGAGGGTCTCGGCGAGCCGGGTGACCTGGGTGGACTTGCCGGACCCCTCGCCGCCCTCGAAGACCACGAAGAGACCGGCGGAGACGAAGGGCTCGGCGGGGGTGAGCGGACGGCCCCGCATCGAGCCCCACAGGTCGGCGAGGACCGGGACGCCCTTCTTGTCGTCCATCTGCCGGAAGGCGCTGATCCCGGCGAAGATTCCGGCCAGGCCGGCGGCGAGCAGCAGCAGCCGGGTGGAGGAGATCGAGATGCCGAGATCGGCGATGCGCAGTTCCCGGGAACCGCCGACGCCGACCAGGAGGCTGCTCAGCGCGATCGCGAAGATCAGCACCAGCCGGGTGCCGATCTGCACCACGGCGAAGACCCGGCCCCGGACCTCGTCGGCGATCTCCCCGCCGAGCAGGGTGGTGCCGGCGAGGAAGGCCATGCCCGCGCCCGCGCCGACCAGGATCGCCCCGAGCATCGCCATGGACAGGTGGATGGCGAAGGCGAGTGCCAGGACGGACGCGCTGGCCAGCACGATGCTCATGCCGAACCAGCGGCGGCGGGAGAGGTCCCGGACGACCATCGGGCCGAGCCCGATGCCGATCGCCAGACCGATGAAGATCGCCCCGAATAGGAGGTAGAAGGCGGCGTCGCCGGCCCCCAGCGAGTTGGCGAAGAAGCGGGCGGTGCCGATCACGATGCCGCCACCGGCGAACGCGCCGAAGATGCCGAGCACCAGTCCCCGCACCAGCGGGGTCTGGCCGATGAACCGCCAGCCCTCCTTGAACTGGCGGAGCATGCTCTGCTCGGCGCGGGACTCCCGCTCGGCCTTGCCCTGGCTGATCTCCTTGATGCCGAAGGCCACCACCAGCGCGGTGGCCAGCCGGGAGAGTGCGTTGAACCAGAGCGCCAGCTGTGCGGGCTCGGACCAGGCGGGCACCTCGCCGCCGGTGGCGGCCCGGACGCTGGCGTCCAGCCCGGCGATGCTCAGCGCGGCCAGGACCGGGGTGAGGCCGTACGTGCTGATCAGGCTGAGCTGGTTGGCCATCTCCAGCCGGGCGCGCGGGATGAGGTTCGGGACCGCCGCTTCCTTGGCCGGGAGCCACATCAGGGTGATCGTCTCGATCAGGAACGTCGCCACCGTGGCCCAGCCGACCGCCACCCCGCCGCTGGCGCCGAGGAGCGCGACCATCGGGATGGAGGCGAACAGCAGGAAGCGGAGCACGTCGCAGATGACCATCGTCCAGCGCCGGTCGAACCGGTCGGCGAAGACCCCGGCGAGCGGGCCGAGCACCAGCGCGGGCAGCAGCCGGATGGCGATGACGGTGCCGAACGCGGCGCCCTTGGCGGTGCTCCCCTCGACCTGGTCGGCGGCGAAGATGGAGGTGGCGAGGAGGCCGAGCCAGTCACCGTACGAGGCGGCGCTGAGCACGATCCACAGCCGGCGGAACGGCCGGATGCGCAGCACGGAGCGGAGGGCGGCGTAGCCCGTCCGGTCGGCCTGGTTCGGCGTCGACACGCCGGCCGACTCGCCGTTCTTCTGGCTTTCGATGGCCGTACCTCCAGTGGCGGCCCATCCCTGGGCGTCTCCCGGTGTCACACTCTAGTCGCGGTGGGCAGTCATCCCGCTGAAGTGACATCCTGCTGCTCGCGAGCCTAGGGCCTCGGCGCACCGGGCCACCGACCCGGTCGGACGCGAGGGTGTTTCGCATTAGCCGTTTTCACAGTTAGCGTGCTCACGTGGCCATCGAACGCGACCTTCTCCGCGACCGCCTGGACCGGGCGACCACCCACCTCGACCCACCGTTCGCCGTGGTCGACCTGGCCGCCTTCGACACCAACGCCGCCGCGCTGGTCGACCGGGCCGCCGGCAAGCCGGTCCGGGTGGCCAGCAAGTCGGTCCGCAGCCGCGACCTGCTCGCCCGGGTGCTCGGCCGGCCCGGCTGGCGGGGCGTGCTCGCGTTCACCCTGCCCGAGGCGATCCGGCTGGTCCGTGCCGAGGTCAGCGACGACGTGGTGGTCGCGTACCCGACCGCCGACCGGGCGGCCCTGGCCGAACTGGCCGGCGACCCGGGACTCGCCGCGGCGGTGACCCTGATGGTGGACGACCCGGCGCAACTCGACCTCGTCGACGCGGTACGCGCCCCGGGGCAGCGCCCCGACCTGCGGGTCTGCCTCGACCTGGACGCCTCCTGGCGACCGCTGCACGGGCGGGTGCACGTCGGGGTGCGCCGTTCGCCGGTGCACAGCGCGACGGCCGCCGGCGCGTTCGCCGCCGCCGTCACCGGGCGGCGCGGCTTCCGGCTGGTCGGGGTGATGGCGTACGAGGCGCAGATCGCCGGACTGGGCGACGCCCCGCCGGGGCAGGCGCTGCGGGGCGCCGCGATCCGGGCGGTGCAGCGCCGGTCGTACCGGGAACTGCTGGCCCGCCGGGGCGCGGCGGTGGACGCCGTGCGGGCGCACGCCGACCTGGAGTTCGTCAACGGCGGCGGCACCGGCAGCGTCGCCGCGACCAGCGCCGACCCGGCGGTCACCGAGGTCACCGCCGGATCCGGGCTGTACGGACCGACGCTCTTCGACGCGTACCGCGCCTGGCGGCCCACCCCGGCGGCGTTCTTCGCCTGCGCGGTGGTCCGCCGCCCCGCCCCCGGGGTGGCCACGGTGCTCGGCGGCGGATGGGTGGCCTCCGGGCCCGCCGAGCGCAGCCGGCTCCCCCGGCCCTGGCTGCCGGCCGGGTTGCGGCTGGTCGGCACCGAGGGCGCGGGCGAGGTGCAGACCCCGCTGACCGGCGCGGAGGCCGACCGGCTCCGGGTGGGTGACCGGGTCTGGTTCCGCCATGCCAAGGCCGGCGAGGTCTGCGAACGGGTGAACGAACTGCACCTGGTGGACGGGGACGCCGTGGTCGCGACCGTCCCCACCTACCGGGGTGAGGGATGGGCGTTCCTGTGACCGGGCGGACGTCAGCCGGCGTCGGCGGTCACCGCGGCGGCCGGCGAACCGGCCGGCTCCTCGCCGTCCGCGTTGTTCCCGGCGCTGCCGTTCCCGTCTGCGCCGCTCACCTCGTCGGCGCGGTCAGGAGCCTGGACCTGGCGGTGCAGGTACTCCCGGATCAGCGCCTTGGCCTCGTCCAGCACCCGCTCGTCCCCCTCCGGCTGACGGCGGAACGCGAGCTTGATCAACGCGTCGGCCGCCTCGACGGCGATCTCCAGGATGAAACGGAGCCGGGGTCCGTCGGCCAGACCGAACCGCTCGGTCAGCACCCGGGCCAACTGGTCGGCGATCACGCCGTTGTTGTCCCGTTGCTCGTCGAGCAGGTGCAGGTCGACCACGTCGCCGAAGTGCAGGGTACGGAAACCGGGAACGGTGCGGTGCATCGTGATGTACTCGTCGATCGCCGCGTCGACGCCGTCCCACCAGTCGGTGAGGTCGTCCGAGGCGAACCGCGCGTCGAGCCGCTGGAGGTAGGACTCCATCGTGCGCAGGGTCAACGCCTGCACGATCGCCCGCTTGTCCGGGAAGAACTGGTAGACCGAACCGATCGCGACCTCGGCCCGTTCGGCGAGGAGCGTGGTGGTCAGCCCTTCGTACCCCACCTCGTCGACGAGCTCGGCGCAGGCGTCCAGCATCCGCTGGACCCGCGCGACACTTCGCCCCTGCACCGGTACCCGGCGCAGCGGCCCGGTCGTGGCGGCTGGTGTGGACACTCGACGCCACCCCCCTTCGACGAATGAACATTTCTGCACGTCACGGAAGCGTGACGCTACCGGTACTAACGAGCGGGCCGGCAATGTGGTGTTTACCAGGCACAACGTTCTGATGGTTCCCCTGGCGCACGGAGGCGCACATGACGCGGACGATTCCTGCCGGCACCGCCTGGACGAACTGGGCGGGTAACCAGCGCAGCGTCGCCGGGGCGGTGCCCCGACCACGCGACACCGACGAGGTGGCCGAGGCGGTACGGGCCGCCGCCGAGGCGGGTGCACGGATCAGGCCGGTGGGCAGCGGCCACTCCTTCACCGCCATCGCCGCCACCGACGGTCACCGGCTGGAGCTGACCGACCTCGCCGAGCCGGTCCGGGTGGACCGGGAGCGCCGGCTGGTCACCGTGCCCGCCGGGATGACCCTGCGGACGCTCAACGACCTGCTCGCCACGCACGGCCTGGCCATGCCCAACCTGGGCGACATCGACGCGCAGACCATCGCCGGGGCGATCTCCACCGGCACCCACGGCACCGGCGCGCGACTCGGTTGCCTGGCCACCACCGTCGAGGCGCTGACCCTGGTCACCGGCACCGGGGAGGTGCTGCGCTGCTCCGCCGACGCGCACCCGGACGTCTTCGCCGCCGCCCGGGTCGGGCTGGGCGCGCTCGGCGTGCTGACCGAGGTGACCCTGCGCTGCGTGGACGCCTTCACGCTGCTCGCCCACGAACGCCCGGCGCGGCTGGCCGACGTGCTGGCCGACCTGCCCGCGCTGCTCGACGGGCACGACCACGTCGAGTTCTACTGGTTCCCGTACACCGACCGGGTGCAGGTCAAGACCAACGACCGGGTACCGGCCGACGACCGGCCGCTGCCGGGGTGGCGGGGCTGGCTGGACGACGAGTTCCTGGCGAACACCGTCTTCGAGCGGGCCTGCCGGCTGGGCCGGGCGGCGCACCGGCTCGTCCCGGCGATCAGCGCGGTCAGCGCCCGGGCGCTGACCGAACGGCGGTACACCGGCCGCTCCGACCGGATCTTCTGCACCCCGCGCCGGGTCCGCTTCGTGGAGATGGAGTACGCCCTGCCCCGCGCCGCGCTCGGCGAGGCGCTGGACGCACTCCGCCGGATCGTCGACGGGCTGCCGTTCCCGGTGCTCTTCCCGGCCGAGGTGCGGTTCACCGCGCCGGACGACATCTGGCTGTCGCACGGGTACGGGCGTGAGTCCGCGTACATCGCCGTCCACCAGTACGTGGGCATGCCGTACGAGCCGTACTTCCGGGCGTTCGAGGAGGTGGCCCGGGGGCTGGCCGGTCGACCGCACTGGGGCAAGCTGCACTACCGCGACGCCGGGTCGCTCGCCCCCGCCTACCCCCGGTTCGCGGACTTCCAGGCCCTCCGGGACACCGTCGACCCCGCCCGTGTCTTCACCAACCCATACCTGACCCGCGTCCTCGGCGCATAGCCGGGATCGGCTCCGGAACACGGCGTGTCGGGGGGTCCGAGCGGGATGCCCCGACACGCCGTGTTCCGAGTCGATCATGACCGCCGGATCACTCGGGTTGGGCGGTCGCCTTGCGCGGGGTGGCCTTCTTCGCCGGGGCCTTCTTGGCGGCGGTGGCCTTCTTGGCGGCCGTGGTCTTCGCCGTGCCGGTCTTCGTGGCGCTGGTCTTCTTGGCCGCCGTGGTCTTCTTCGCCGCGGGAGCCTTCTTCGCCCCTGCGGCCTTCCTCGTCGTCTTCTTGGGCGCCGGCCCCTTCGCCCGCTTCTCGGCGAGCATCTCGGAGGCCTCCTCGATGGTCAGCGCCTCCGGCGTCTGCCCCCGCCGCAGCGACGCGTTGCTCTCGCCGTCGGTGACGTACGGACCGAACCGGCCGTCCTTGATCACCAGGGGCTTCTCGGTCAGCGGGTCGACGCCCATCTCGCGCAGCGGCGGCGCGGCGGCACGCCGCTGGCGGGTCTTCGGAGCGGCGAGCAGGGCCAGCGCCTCGTCCAGCGTGACCGTGAACATCTTCTCCTCGGAGTCCAGCGACCGGAACTCCTCACCCTGCTTGACGTACGGTCCGTAACGGCCGTTGTTGGCGAAGACCTCGCCGCCGTCCGGGCCGACCCCGACCAGGCGGGGCAGGCTGAGCAGCTTCAGCGCCTCGTCGAAGGTGAGCGAGTCCGGCGACTGGGACCGCAGCAGCGACGACTTCCGTTCGCCACTGGCGACGTACGGGCCGTACCGGCCGGACTTCAGCAGGATCGGCTCCCCGGTGGCTGGGTCGTCGCCGAGCTTGCGCTCACCGCCGCCGCCGAGAAACAGCTCGTGCACCTTCTCCGGGGTCAGTTCGTCGGGGGCCAGCCCCTCCGGGATCGGGGCCCGGTCGCCGGGCGTGCCGCCCTCCTCACCCTCGGCGTGTGCCGCCGGGGCCTCGTCGGGCACCGCCCGCTGGAGGTACGGCCCGTACTTGCCGACCCGGACGACCACCTCGCGGCCCTCGTCGTCGGTGAAGAGCGGGATGGAGTTGACACTGCGCGCGTCGATCTCGGTGAGATTCTCGGTGACCAGCTTCTTCAGGCCACCGGAACGGGCGATGTCCTGGTCGCCGGCACCGTTGGCGCTGCCGAAGTAGAACGCGGTGAGGAAGTCGACGGCGGCGTGGTCGCCACCGGCGATCTCGTCCAGCTCGTTCTCCATGCTGGCGGTGAAGTCGTAGTCGATCAGGCGGGGGTAGTGCCGCTCCATCAGCCCGATCACCGCGAACGCCAGGAAGGACGGGATCATCGCCTGGCCGCGCTTGACGACGTACCCCCGGTCCTGGATGGTCTGCATGATCGACGCGTACGTCGACGGACGGCCGATACCCAGCTCCTCCAGGGCCTTGACCAGCGACGCCTCGGTGTAGCGCGACGGCGGCTGGGTGTGGTGCTCCTGGGCGGCCAGCTCGTCGGCGGTGAGCGGCTGGTCCTTCACCAGGTTGGGCAGCCGACGCTCGGCGTCCTCGGCCTCGGCGTTCTCGTCGTCGCTGGACTCGACGTACGCCCGCAGGAAGCCCGGATCGGTGATGGTCTTGCCGGTGGCGCCGAAGTCGGCCTCCTCCTGGGCGCTGGAGACCGCGCGGATCCGCACCGAGACGCTGGAGCCGACCGCGTCGGTCATCTGCGAGGCGATGGTGCGCCGCCAGATCAGCTCGTAGAGCCGGTACTCCTCGGTGGACAGCTCGTTGCGCACGTCGCCCGGGGTGCGGAAGTTGTCCCCGGCGGGGCGGATCGCCTCGTGCGCCTCCTGCGCGTTCTTCACCTTGCCGGTGTAGCGGCGCGGCTCCGGCGGCACGCTGCGCTCGCCGTACAGCTCGACGATCTGCCGGCGGGCCGCCGCGATCGCGGTCTCCGACAGGTTCACCGAGTCGGTACGCATGTAGGTGATGTAGCCGTTCTCGTACAGCCGCTGCGCGGTGCGCATCGTCTGCTGCGACGAGAAGCGCATCTTGCGGGCCGCCTCCTGCTGGAGCGTGGAGGTGATGAACGGCGCGTACGGACGGCGGCGGTAGGGCTTCTCCTCGACCCGGGTGACGGCGAACGGCCGTCCCGCCAGGCGGGCGGCGAGTCCGCGTGCCCCACCGGCGTCGAGGTGGACCACGCCCGCGCCCGGCCGGACCCGACCCGTGGTCGGCTCGAAGTCCTTGCCGCTGGCGATCCGGTCGCCGTTCAGCGCGATCAGGGTGGCGGAGAAGGTACGCGGTCCCTCGCCCGGCTGGGCCACTGCGAGGGTGGCGAGGATGTCCCAGTACTCGGCGCTGCGGAAGGCCATCCGCTGCCGCTCGCGCTCCACCACGATCCGGGTGGCCACCGACTGGACCCGGCCCGCCGAGAGCTTCGGCATGACCTTCTTCCAGAGCACCGGGGAGACCTCGTAGCCGTAGAGCCGGTCGAGGATCCGCCGGGCCTCCTGGGCGTCGACCAGGGCGCGGTCGATCTCACGCGGGTTCGCCACCGCCGCCTGGATCGCCGGCTTGGTGATCTCGTGGAAGACCATCCGCTTGACCGGCACCTTGGGCTTGAGCGTCTCCACCAGGTGCCAGGCGATGGCCTCGCCCTCGCGGTCCTCGTCGGTGGCGAGGAGGATCTCGTCGACCTCCTTGGCCAGCCGGGTCAGCTTGGTGATCTGCTGCTTACGGTCGGCGGAGACCACGTAGAGGGCGTGGAAGCCGTTGTCGACGTCCACCCCGAGCCGGGCCCAGGGTTCCCCCTTGTACTTGGCCGGCACGTCGGCGGCGTTGCGGGGCAGGTCGCGGACGTGCCCAAAGCTGGCCTCCACGACGTATCCCGGGCCGAGGTAGCCCGAGATCGTCTTGGCCTTCGCCGGTGACTCGACGATGACCAGACGGGTGGTCCTGGCGTTGCTCGGCACGTCTCCTGCGACCTCACTCCTGCTCGTGGCCCGGCCGCCTCCGGGCGGCACCGCCGTGCTTCCGGACCGCCGACGGTCCGGATGTCCAACGTAACGCGCTGCCCGCGTTCGGGGTTTCGTGGGCGGCGAAGCCACCCGACAGCGGCGGTCGCCTCCCGACGCGGCGCGGACGCATGTGCCGGACGGCGTCACCGTACACCGCGAATCCACCACCGGGCGGGCCACTGTGTCGAACGTCGGCCCGCGACCGGCGCTGCGGGGGATCACCCGGGGACGCCGTCCGACCACCCGCTGTCCCCTACCCGACAGCAGGCCAGGCCATGCGGGAGACGCCGGAGGAAGATCGTTCGGGCGGCGCGCCGAGCGGCGACGCGGGGTCCGGTTCGCACTTTCTGCGGGCGATCCACTACTCATGGTGACCAGCGTCAGGTCGGGCCGGACGGCCATTCGATCGCCGGGGCGGCCGTCGGGCGGTCGCCGACCAGCTCGGCCAGCCGGGTCAGCCGCCGCCGGCCACTGATCCGGTACGCCGGTCCGCCCGTCGCCTCGTCGAGGAAGATCCCGGGGAGCCCGACGGCGGCCAGTGCCCGTCCGACCGGCTCCCAGCAGGGCTCGTCGGCCGGGCCGAGGTGCAGCCGGAAGCCGGACGGTTCGGCGACTCCCGCTGCGGCCAGCCAGAGCCGCAGCCGGCGGCCGTTGAGGTGGAAGGTGGCGGGCGGCCCCTTGCGCACCGGATCCTCCCCGACGACCGGTGGACCGGCCACCCGGCCTTTCCCCTCCGCCCCCGGCCCGTCGGACGCCGGGACGCGCGGGCTGCCGAGCACCTCGGTGGCCCCCGGCTGCGGATCGTCGGGCACCGGGCCGCCGGGGAGCCAGGCCGCCGCGAGCGGCGCCAGGGCGCTGGTGTACGAGGTGCGGACGCGGTGCCGGTCCCCGGTCGCCTCCCAGCTCGCGTTCAGCCCGCGCCGGGCCAGCTCGGCGACGAGCACGTGCACCCGCCAGGCGACGTCCACCACGACCGACAGCCGGGCGGTGCCGCCCATCCGGACGATCTCGGCCGGCCCGGCGAGCAGCCCGGCCAGGTCGGCGGGGGACGGGTCGGCCGCCTCCGTACCGAACAGGGAGAGCTGCCGGACCGGACCGGGACCGGCCGGCGCGTCGGATGGCGGCGTCAGCGACACTCCGGGACCTCGTCGAAGGCCTGTTTGAGTTCTTCCGAGTTGAGCTTGCTGGTGTCCAGCGCGCTCGCGTCGTACTCCTTGTTGAGGGTGTCCACGGCGGCCCGCACCCCGTCGTAGAACTCGGTCGGTTGGCCGGTGCCCAGCCCCGCGATGGTCTTCCGAGCCCGGCCGTAGGCGTCCCGGACCTTCTCCAGCGAGCCGAGGAACCCGGCGGAGACCTGCTCGCCGTGCTCGGTGTCCGGCACGCCGGCCGCCTCGACCTTGCGGCGGGCGGTCTCGCTGGCCTTCTCGGCCCCGGCGAAGAGCCGGACCAGGTTCTCCCTGGCCTGTGCGGGGGTGGTCTGCGCGGTCATCTGCTGCTGGGTGCTGCTGGTCAGTTTGTTGATCTCGGCGCGCCAGGGGGTGAGGGCCTCGCAGACCGTCGCGGCCCAGACCCGGGGCGTCGGACCGGCGCCACACGCGCCGGCCACGAGGACGATCGTGGCCACGACCACCGTGAGCTTTCCGGCGGCTGCCGCCCGGCACGTACGCATGCGTTGCAGCGTACGGCCTCCGTCGTGATGCGCCACCCACCCGTCGATGCCGGTACGGGGTCCACCGGCCGGACCCGACCGGTGGTGCCGCTCCGGTCGCCTGATCACCGGCGGGCCCGCCGGGTCCCCGGTCGGCGGCGTGCCGACCGGGGACCCGGGGGCCTCGGAGTCAGGCGCGGACCGCCTCCGGACGCTGGTCCGGGTTGCCGGCGGCGGTGCCGCCCGAGCCGCCGTCGGCGTCGGACATCACCACGCCCTTGCGCTTGCTGAACACCACGGCCGCGACGATGACCAGGGTCGCCACGACCGCGATGGTCACCCGCAGCGGGGTGTTGCGGTCGTCGCCCACGCTCCAGGCCACCACGGCCGGGGCGATCAGCAGCGAGACCAGGTTCATCACCTTGATCAGCGGGTTGATCGCCGGGCCGGCGGTGTCCTTGAACGGGTCACCGACGGTGTCGCCGATGACGGTCGCGGCATGCGCCTCGGAGCCCTTGCCGCCGTACGCGCCGTCCTCGACCATCTTCTTGGCGTTGTCCCAGGCACCACCGGAGTTGGACAGGAAGACCGCCATCAGCGTGCCGGCACCGATCGCCCCGGCCAGGTACGACGCGAGCGCGCCCGGCCCGAGACCGAAGCCGACCGCGATCGGGGCGAGGATGGCGAGCAGGCCGGGGGTCATCAGCTCGCGCTGCGCGTCCCGGGTGCAGATGTCGACGACCTTGCCGTACTCGGGGCGCTGGGTGCCGTCCATGATGCCGGGCAGCTCGCGGAACTGCCGGCGTACCTCCATCACCACGGCACCGGCCGAGCGGGAGACCGCGTTGATCGCCAGGCCGGAGAAGAGGAAGACGACCGCCGCCCCGATGATCAGGCCGACCAGGTTGCGCGGGTTGGCGACGTTCAGCGCGTTGAGGATCTCCGCGCCGACGTCCCCCACCCCGGCGTCGGAGTACGCGGTGCGCAGCGTGTCGGTGTACGAGCCGAACAGCGCGGTGGCCGCGAGTACCGCCGTGGCGATCGCGATGCCCTTGGTGATCGCCTTGGTGGTGTTGCCGACCGCGTCCAGCTCGGTGAGGGTCCGCGCGCCGTGCTCGTCGATGTCGCCGGACATCTCGGCCACACCCTGGGCGTTGTCGGAGATCGGGCCGAAGGTGTCCATGGCCACGATCACGCCGACGGTGGTCAGCAGGCCGGTGCCGGCCAGCGCGACCGCGAACAGGGAGAGGGTGATCGAGCTGCCGCCGAGCAGGAAGGCGCCGAACACGCCGGCCCCGATGAGCAGCGCCGAGTAGACCGCCGACTCCAGGCCGACGCTGATGCCGGCGAGGATGACGGTGGCCGGGCCGGTCTGCGAGCTCTTGCCGATGTCCTGCACCGGGCGCTTGTCGGTCTCGGTGAAGTAGCCGGTCAGCGCCTGGATGGCGGCGGCCAGCACGATACCGATGACCACCGCGCCGATGGCGACCAGACGCGGGTTCTGGTCCGCGTCGGTGAGGCCACCCTCCAGGTCGGCGAAGCTCGCCGGCAGGTAGGCGTAGGCGGCGATCGCCACCAGCACCGCGGAGATCAGCGCGGAGAGGTAGAAAGCCCGGTTGATCGCGGTCAGACCGGAGCGGTCCGAAGCGCGCAGCCGGGTGATGAAAACCCCGATGATCGCGACGAGCACGCCGATGGTGGAGATGATCAGCGGGAAGACCAGGCCGTCCGCGCCGAACGCGGCCCGGCCGAGGATCAGTGCCGCGACCAGGGTGACCGCGTACGACTCGAAGAGGTCGGCGGCCATGCCGGCGCAGTCACCGACGTTGTCGCCCACGTTGTCGGCGATGGTGGCCGCGTTACGCGGGTCGTCCTCGGGGATGCCCTGCTCGACCTTACCGACCAGGTCCGCGCCGACGTCGGCGGCCTTGGTGAAGATGCCGCCGCCGACCCTCATGAACATGGCCAGCAGCGCGGCGCCGAAGCCGAAGCCCTCCAGCACGGTCGGCGCGTCACCCCGGTAGAGGATGACGACCAGCGCCGCGCCGAAGAGGCCGAGACCGACGGTGAGGAAGCCGACCACGCCACCGGTGCGGAAGGCGATCTTCATCGCCGCCTCGCGCCCGCCCTGCCGCTCCCGGGCCGCGGCGGCGACCCGCAGGTTGGCCCGGGTGGCCAGCCACATTCCGGCCCCGCCGATGAAGGCGCTGAACGCCGCGCCCACGACGAAGAAGGCCGACCGGCCGATCTTCACCATGGTCTCGCTGCCGTCGGTGTCGTGCACCGGCAGCAGGAAGAGCAGTACGACGGCGACCACCACGAACACCGCGAGTGTCCTGAACTGGCGGAGCAGATAGGCCGAGGCGCCCTCCTGGACCGCCCCGGAGATCTCCTGCATGTTGGTGGTGCCCTTACCGGCTGCCAGTACCGCCTTGGTCAAGGCGGCGGCGAAGACGAGCGCCACCAGCGCGATGACCGCGGCGATGACGACGTACGACACGTTGGCACCGGTAAGGGAGAGCTCGCCGCCGTCGGCGGCCAAGATCCCGGACATCTGTGTCCTCCTGTACCGAACACTCGCGTCGGCCGGTGGGACGTACCGACCGGACGCCTGGATGCGGACTCGCAAGCGGAGCCGCCCACCACCGGGACGCGGACAGCGAAGATCAGCTATAGCCGCTGGTGATGGGCGGGGCACTTGCTGACAACCCGCGTACTGTAGCCCCATCCAGTGTCGGAGGTCACACCGAGGGTACGCCTCATGTGGATGATCTTCGTCGCTGTGATATGTGAGGAAATCTGATATAGGCGGGCATCACGACAAGAAGGCCGCGTCCCCGGGCGGGAACACGACCTTCGTCGGTGTGTCGTCTCAATCGGCCTACCGCAGGCGGTGCCGCCCGGATGCCGGGCGGTGCCCGCACGAGCGGGGCGGTGCCGCCGACGGGGAGCCGGGCGGTGTCAGCGGCCCACCGGCCAGACCATCCGGACCTCGGTGCCGACGCCCTCGTCGACCGGCCGCACCTGGAGGTCCTCGACAAAGCCGGCGAGCAGGGCGAAGCCCACACCGGTGGTCAGCGCCTCGTCGGTCAGCGACTCGTTCGCCAACTGGTCGGCGTCCAACGCGGCCAGCCCGAGGCCGGCCTCGATCGGGGCCCGGTCGACCACCCGCACCGCGTACGCCCCGCCGTCCGACATCTCCACCAGCACCGGGGCGGGGATGTCGTACTGCCGGTGCAGCGCGACGGCCCGGGTGCACGCCTCACCGATGGCGAGCCGTACCTCGTCCAGCAGGTCCTCGCGTACCCCGGCCCGTCGGGCGACCGCCACCCCCACCAGGCGGGCGGTGCGGACGTGGACCGGCGCGGGCGAGAAGGAGAGCCGGACCGTCGCCATCACGCCCCCGGGGCGGACGGGTCGGCGGCGATCGCCGCGGCGACCGTCGGGTGGAGCGGGAAGACCTGGTCCAACGCGGTGATCCGGAAGATCTTGAGCAGCGGCTCCTTGTCGCAGACCAGGGCGAAGCTGCCACCGACCGACCGGAGCCGCTTCAGCGCGCCGACCAGCACCCCGAGCCCGGTGGAGTCGAGGAAGTCGACCCGACCCAGGTCGACCACGACCCTGCGGGCACCACCGTCGATCAGCTCGATGAGCCGTTCACGCAGGCGGGGGGCGGTGTAGACGTCGACCTCACCGCCGACCTCGAGCACCGTGTGCTCGCCCTCGCCGTGGGTCGCCAGCGACAGCTCCATCGGTCCTCCCTCGCAAGAGCCGCAAACTCTCCTGGGCATCTAACCATCTCCGCCGCCGCGCCGAGCAGGTCACCGGTGGCGGGCACCTCCTTACCCCGGGCCCGGGTGGTCGAAAGCCGGTCCCCGGTGCGAGAGTGCCAGGGTGACCACCGCCGCCACCGTGTCGACCGGCTCCGGCCCCGGGCGTTCCCCGGCCGAGCTGCTGCGCCGGTTGCGCGCCCGGAGCGTCGCCGACCCGGTCACCCACGTCGAACGGGTGCCGTCCCGACCCGGGGTACCGGTGCCGTGGCCGGAGTGGGCCACGCCGGAACTGCGCGCGGCGTTCGAGCGGCGCGGTGTGGTCGCGCCGTGGCGGCACCAGGCCGAGGCGGCGAGCCTGGCGTACGACGGTCAGCACGTGGTGGTCGCCACCGGCACCGCGTCCGGCAAGTCCCTGGCCTACCAGCTTCCCGCGCTGGCCACCCTGCTGGCCGACCCCCGGGCCACCGTGCTCTACCTCGCGCCGACCAAGGCGCTCGCCGCCGACCAGTTCCGGGCCGTCGCCGAACTCGAACTGGAGGGGGTACGCCCCGCCTGCTACGACGGGGACACCCCGCGTGCCGAGCGGGAGTGGATCCGCCGGCACTCCCGGTTCGTACTGACCAACCCGGACATGCTGCACCACGGGGTCCTCCCCGGGCACGCGCACTGGTCCGGCTTCCTGCGCCGGCTGACGTACGTCATCGTCGACGAGTGCCACACCTACCGGGGCGTCTTCGGCTCGCACGTCGCCCACGTGCTGCGCCGGCTACGGCGGCAGTGTGCCCGGTTCCGGGCCACGCCGACGTTCGTGCTGGCCTCGGCCACCTCCGGTGACCCGGCGACGGCGGCCGGACGGCTCACCGGACTGCCGGTGGCCGCGGTCACCGAGGACACCTCGCCGCGCGGCGGGGTGACCTTCGCCCTCTGGGAGCCGCCGCTGCTGCCCGCCACCGCCGACGACGCGCCGCAGGACCTGACGCCGACCCGCCGGTCGGCCCTGCGCGAGACGGCGGACCTGCTCGCCGACACGGTCGCCGAGGGGGTACGCACCCTCGCCTTCGTCCGGTCGCGTCGGGGTGCCGAGGTGGTGGCGAGCACCGCCCGCCGCGCCCTCGACGAGGCGGTGCCGGGGCTCGGCGCGCGGGTGGCCGCATACCGGGCCGGCTACCTGCGCGAGGAGCGGCGTGAGCTGGAACGGGCACTGCTCGACGGCGACCTGCTCGGGCTCGCCTCGACCAACGCGCTGGAACTCGGCGTGGACCTGGTCGGCCTGGACGCGGTGCTGATCTGCGGGTACCCGGGCACCCGGGCCTCGCTCTGGCAGCAGGCCGGACGGGCGGGGCGCTCCGGGGGTGAGGCGCTGGCCGTGCTGGTGGCCCGGGACGACCCGCTCGACACCTATCTGGTGCACCACCCGGAGGCGCTGTTCGGGGCACCGGTCGAGGCGACCGTGCTCGATCCGGCCAACCCGTACGTGCTCGCCCCGCAGCTGGCCTGCGCGGCGGCCGAGGCCCCGCTGACCCCCGACGACCTGGAGCTCTTCGGCGACGGGGCGAAGGAGGCGGTGGACGCGCTGGTCGCGGCGGAGGCGCTGCGGCAGCGGCCGACCGGCTGGTACTGGCGGCACCGGGAGCGACCCCAGGTGGACCTGCGCGGCGAGGGTGGTGCCCCGGTCTGCGTGGTGGAATCGGCGACCGGGCGGCTGCTCGGCACCGTCGACGGCGGCTCGTCGCACTTCCTGGTCCACCCCGGCGCGGTCTACCTGCACCAGGGCGTCTCGTACGTGGTGGACGACCTGGACCTGGCCGACGGCTGCGCGCTGGTGCACGCCGAAGAGCCGGACTGGTCGACCCACGCCCGGGACGTCACCTCGCTGTCGGTGGTGTCGGTCCGCTCGTCCGTGGACGCCGGTCCGGTCCGGCTGTTCCTCGGCGAAGTGGACGTGACCAGCCAGGTCGTCTCGTACCAGCGGCGGCGGCTCTCCTCCGGCGAGGTGATCGACACCCGCCCGCTGGACCTGCCGGCCCGGGAGCTGCGGACGGTCGCGGTCTGGTTCACCGTCACGCCGGAGGCGCTGGCCGGGGCGGGGGTGGAGCCGGCCGACGTGCCGGGCGGGCTGCACGCCGCCGAGCACGCCGCGATCGGTCTGCTGCCGCTGGTGGCGACCTGCGACCGGTGGGACATCGGCGGCCTCTCCACCGCGCTGCACCCGGACACCGAGGCCCCCACGGTCTTCGTCTACGACGGCCATCCCGGCGGGGCGGGATTCGCCGAGCGGGCATACGGGACGGCGGCGGCGTGGCTGCGGGCGACCCGGGACGCGATCGTCGAGTGCGGTTGCGAGACCGGGTGCCCGTCCTGCGTGCAGTCCCCCAAGTGCGGCAACGGCAACAATCCGCTCGGCCGGACGGACGCCGTGCGGGTCCTCGACGTGGTGCTGGCCAACCTGCCCGACGGAACGCAGGCATAGACCGCCCCCGTTCGGGGCATCTGGCCTGGGAGCGCTTCCATGCCCCCCGAGGAGGAGTCGTGGCCGACACCATCAGCGAGACCGTCGACCTGCTCTATGCGGTCGACCAGGAGAACCTGACCCGCGACCAGCAGATCGCCCTCGGCGCGGCGCTGGCCCAACTCGCCCAGGCCGAACGGCTGGAGCAGATCAACGAACGCCTGCGCGCCATCCACCAGGTCCTCAACAGCTGGGCCCTCCGCGCCACCACCGACTCCCGCTGACCGCTTCCCCCGCCGCCACCCGCCCTGGCGCACCGACCGTGAAGTGCACGCCGCCCGGTGCGTCGCAGACCTGGTGATCAACTGTGCCGGCGGGTGGAAGGTGTGCGAGAGTCGGGCGCATCGGACGGAAGGAACCTTCATGCAGCTCAACCAGCTCCAGGCCCAGCAGCGGTTCCACATTCGGCAACGTCTGCGGTTCATGGTCAACCAGTACGAGGTCCACGCGGTCGCGCCGGACGGCTCGGAAGGCGGGCTGCTCGCCTTCGCGCAGCAGAAGCGGCTCGCCTTCAAGGAGCAGGTGACCATCTACACCGACGACAGCAAGCAGCAGCCCCTACTCGGCTTCAAGGCCCGGCAGCGGCTCGACGTCGGGGCCACGTACGACGTCACCGACCACCTCGGCAACCCGATCGGGCTGTTCCGCAAGGACTTCGCCCAGTCGCTGCTGCGCTCCACCTGGCACGTCGAGCAGCCCGGCCTGCCCCCGACGACCGGCCAGGAACGCAGCATGCCGGTGGCCCTGCTGCGACGCTTCGTCGAGTCGCTCTCCTGGCTGCCCTACCACTTCGACTTCACCGCCGGTGGCCAGCCGGTCTTCTCCGTGGTCAAGCAGTGGGGGCTGCGCGACCGGTACACCGTCGAGGTGGCGCACCCGCAGATCGACCGCCGTCTCGTGATCGCGATGGCCATCGGTTTGGACGCCCTCCAGGGCCGCTGAGGCCGGCCCGGACCGGGACGGCGAGGGTCCCCTCCGCGCGGGCCGGTTGGTCCTCCGTCGCGGCCGTGCCGGCCCAGGCGCGTACCGGGTTGGCCCTCCGTCGCGGCCGTGCCAGCTTAGGCGCGTACCGGGTTGGTCGTGCTCCGTCCGCGGCCGTCCCGACTCAGCCGCGTACCGGGCCGGCTCGGGAGGTGACGGTGGCCTTCCGGTGCAGCCCGGGAAGCGGTGCGACCGTCACCTCCGCCGTGACCTGGACGTCCAGCCCGTCCAGGTGACACTTGGCCAATCGGGCACCGTTGGCGGCGGCGAGTTCGGCGGCCCGGCGGCAGGCGGTCTCCGCGCCCCGGAAGCTGATGCCCGCCCCGGCCAGGGCCGCGAAGTCGGCTGCCACCCGTGCCTGCTGCCGGGCCGTACGGGCTGCGCCCACCGCCGCGCCGAACAGCCCGACGAGCAGAAGGACCAGTCCCACCGCGAGCAGCAGGATGCTCGCCCCACCCCGGTCCCCCGCCGGGCACCGGTGCCGCCCGATGCACGGACCGGCCGTCCGGATCTCCTCGTTCCTCATGATGAGCAACCGCTCGCTCCTCTCGACGACGCGGGACCGTCACGACGCGGGGAACGGGGTTCCGGGCTCGACGGCGGCCACGGCTGTTGCCGCCACGGTGATCCGGGGCAGGTTCGCGCCGAGCGTCCGCACCGGGGCTCGTACCGTCACGGTCACCCGGTCCTGGTCGACCTCGATCGAGATGTCGGCCCCGGCCGGGGCGACCCGGTCACCGGCTGTCCTCCCGCTCTCGCCCCGGGAGGCGGCGAGTGCCGCCTCCCGGGCCGCGTCCAGACAGGTGGCCTTCGTGGTCGCCGCGCTGACCACGGTCAGCCCGGCCAGGAGCAGCAGCATCAGCGCCGGCAGGCCGGCCGCCAGTTCAGCCGTGAAGGAACCCCGGTCGTCACCGGCCGCCCCCTCGGCGACGACGGCTCCCTGGCCGCCATCGGCCGCCGCCTCGGCGACGGATCCCCCGGTGGCAGCGGTCGGCGACGTGGCGACGTGTGGGGCACGGGCACGGCCGGCCCGCCGGCGCCCGGTCACTTCAGGGCCCGGTCGATCACCGCAGTCAACGCCGACTGCACGTTACCGCTGGTCAGCACCTTCAACAGGATGCCGGCGAAGGCGACGGCGGCGAGGGTGCCGACGGCGTACTCGGCGGTGTTCATCCCGGCGTCCCCGCGCAGGCGGGCCATCAGTTTGCGCACGTGCATGTCCTTTCTCGACGGTTGTCAGAGCACGTCGCCGAGGACGGCGACGATCACCGGCACCAGGCCGGCGAGAATGAAGGCCGGCAGGAAGCAGAGCCCCAGCGGCAGCACGATCAGCACACCCGCCCGACGGGCCGACGCCTCGGCGGCCACCGCCCGGTCGGTCCGCAGGTCGTCGGCGAGACGGCCCAGTGCCCCGGCCAGCGCCGCGCCGCTCTGCGCCGACCGGACCGCAGCGGTCACCAGCCGGTCCGCCCCGGTAACCGGGGCCAGGTGGGCCCACGCCTCCTCCGGCGTTCCGCCCAGCAGAAGAGTGCGCCCGACCCGGCCGAGCCGGTCGGCAAGCGGCCCACCGAGCGCCTCCGCCACGGCCATCACCGCCCGATCCACGGGTGCACCGGCCCGCATCGCCGCCGCGAGGAGGTCGGCGGCGAGCGGCAGGTCGGCGACCTCCGCGAGCCGTCGGTTGCGGACAGCCGGCGGCTCGATCCTCCGGAGCAGCCGATCGAGGATCACTGCGGCCAGTGCTCCCCCCACCGCTCCGGCCCAGCCGCCGACGACCACGGCGACCGCGACGCCGGCCAGACCGGCGGTGAGCCGGATGACATCCGGTCGCCGTCGGTAGGTCGCCTCCGCCTCCGGACCCGACGGGCGTTCCCGCAGGCCGGACCGGCGATGGGGGCGCGGGTGTGCCACGGCGACGACCAGCGCCGCGACGAGCAGGAGACCGGCGGCGGTGAGCTGGGCGGTGCCGGCACCGGCCGGACCGGCGGCGGCCACGGGGCCGGGAGCGAGAACGGTGGAGCCGCCGACGGGGGTGGGACCTTCCGTCGGGACAGTGGCACCACTGGTTGGCGCGGAGGCGCCGTCGGCCAGGAGGACGTGACCGTCGGCCCGGGCCGTGACCAGGATCGAGGCGGCCGACCGGTGGCTACCCGGGGCGCGCATCAGACCGCCCCACCGGGGGTGGCACCCAGCCGCTCGGCCCAGAGCAGGCCAACAACCTGGAGCACGGTGGCCGCGACCGCACAGCCGGCCCCGACCGGAGTGTGCAGCAGTACCCGGACCGGATCGACGCCGATGCCGTACCCGAGGGCGATGCCGCCGAGCGGCAACGCGGCGAGCAGCCAGGCGGTGGCCCGGGCCCCGGCGGCCTGGGCGGCCGCAGCGGCCAGGCCACGGTCCATCGCCCGCGTGTCGGCCTCGACCCGCTCCACCAGTTCGGCCAACGGCGCACCCGTCCGGTCGGCCAGGCGGGTCGCCGCGCGGGTCAGCCGGTCGATCCGATCGGGGCCGACCGGCCCGGCGGCATCGGCGGTGGAGAGCTGCCGCTGGTCGGCGGGGTCGGTGCCGCCCGGGACGGCGGGATCGCCGGCGGCGGTGGCCGGGACCGACGGGCCAGCCGCCGGCAGGGCGTGCTCGTCGGTGAGGGTGGTCGGAACCGGCAGACCGGCCCGTAGGTCGGCGGCGAGCGCACCGAGCTGGTCCAGCCGGTGGCGCCGGAGTCGTTCCGCCGACCGGATCGCACGACGCCGGAGCAGGGCCCGCACGCCGAGAGCGGCGTACGCGGCAGCCACCACGGCGGCCGCCGGCCCGGCGAGCAGCCCACCGCCGGCCGCCCCGGCACCGGCCGCCAGGAAGACGCCCCGCCTCCGCAACGTCGCCCAGCGGCCGGTGAAGCCCTGACCAGCGTCGTCGACCTGCCAGGCCGCTCCGGCGACCGCTCCCGGTGGGGAGTTCGGACCGCTCCCGGCGCGCCCACCGGCTGGAATGGTGGCCGGCCCACCGGGAACGCCGGCCGGGCGGGACGGGTCCCGGCGGTTGGGTGGCCCCGCCGGGGTCCGCCGGCCGGTGGCCCGCAACGGGCCGGGCCGCCGGGTCCCTGGGACGTGGATGGCGTGCTCCGAGTCAGCCGTCGTGTCCCCGTCGACCGGCGGGGTGACGTGTCGCCCGGACCGGAACAGCGCCCGGTACCGGGACCGGCCTGCGCCCGTCGGCCAGCCGATGACGGCGGCAGCCGCGAGCACCAGCAGCACCACGGGCCAGGCCGCGGCGCTCACGGCGTCCCCGACGAGCCGGGCCACGGTTCGGCCAGGATCGGCGGCACCGGCACACCGCGCTGCTGGAGCAGTACACCGAGGGTGCGGGCGGCCCGCCCGGGACCACGTCCGCGCACCCAGGCGGGCACGACCGTGACCAGGCGGTCCGGCCCGTCGGGCAGGAGCAGCGAGACCGACTCCAGCACCCGGCCGCTACGCCCCCGCCGCATCTGGAGCAGCACCTGGAGGGCGGCGGTCACCTGGGCGTGCAGGGCCGCACGGGGCAACCCGCCGAGCAGACCGAGCGCCTCCAGCCGGGCCGGTACGTCCGACGGGGCGTTGGCGTGCAGCGTTCCGGCCCCACCGTCGTGACCGGTGTTCAGGGCGGCGAGCAGGTCGACCACCTCACCACCCCGGCACTCCCCGACCACGAGCCGGTCCGGTCGCATCCGCAGCGCCTGCCGCACCAGGTCGGCGAGACCCACCGCGCCCGAGCCCTCCACGTTGGAGGTGCGTGCCTGCAACCCGATGACGTGCGGATGCACCGGACGCAGTTCGGCGGCATCCTCGACCAGCACGATCCGTTCGGTGGTCGGCACCAGCCCGAGCAACGTGTTGAGCAGGGTGGTCTTGCCGGAGCCGGTGCCCCCGGTGACCAGGTACGCCAGCCGGGCCGCCACGACGGCGGCGAGCAGTGGGGCCACCGGCCGGGACACCGTGCCGTGGTCCACCAGTTCGTCGAGGGTGAACGGACGCTGCCGGAAGGTCCGCAGCGACAGGTAGGGCCCGCTGGTCGCCACCGGGGGCAGGACGGCGTGCAGCCGGGTGCCGTCGGCGAGCCGGGCGTCCGCGAACGGGGACCCGTCGTCGAGCCGCCGGCCCGCGCCGGCTGCGAGGCGCTGCGCCAACCGGCGTACGTCGTCCACGGTGCCGACCGGGACCGCCACCTGCCGCAGGCCGTCGCCCCGGTCGATCCACACCCGGGTGCCATTGACGAGAACGTCGGTGACCTGGGGATCCGCCAGCAACGGCCCGAGTGGCCCGGCACCGACGAGGTCGTCGTGCACGCGGTCGGCCATCCGCAGCACCACGGTGTCACCGAGGACGGCGGCGGCGGGCTCGGCGCGCACTGCGGAGACCACCGTGGCGGGAGTGACCGGAGTGGCCTCGGCGGCGAAGCGCTGGCGTACCCGGGCGGAGAGCTCGC
Source organism: Micromonospora sp. NPDC050187 (assembly GCF_044459745.1). NCBI lineage: Bacteria > Bacillati > Actinomycetota > Actinomycetes > Micromonosporales > Micromonosporaceae > Micromonospora > Micromonospora sp. NPDC050187. The sequence goes on along the minus strand of NZ_JBITJH010000005.1, from coordinate 281,250 downwards.
CGACGACGGTGGCCGGACGGTCCGGCAGACGGGGGTGGTCGGTCATGCCGCGCCTTCCACGGGCTGACCGGTCAGGTCGGCGACGATGCGCTGGCAGAGGGCGGCGAGCGGGCCACGGCCGGTCGCCGCCGGGGCCTCGCCCCGCTCCAGGCCCCGGGAGATGCCCGGCTCGGGTCGCAGCGTGCCGGCGAGCGGCAGGCCGAGTGCCCGGGCCACCTCGGCGGCCTTCAGCCGCCCTGGCGCGGGGCCACGGACGATCACCGCCAGGTCGGTGCAGTGCGGCGCGGCGGCGACGACCACCTGGGCCGCTGCGGCGGTGGCCCGCAGCTCGGCGGGGACCACCAGGAACACCCGGTCGGCGGCCTGCAGGGCGAGCACGGCGGCGTCGTCGAGCTGGCGGGGCAGGTCGACCACGACCATGTCCCGGCCCCGGCGGGCGGCGTCGAGCGTGGCGGCCATCGCCGGTGCCGGCAGCGGCAGCGGATCGCCCCGATCCCCGGAGAGGACCACCAGGTCACCCCGGCTGGGCAGGGCCTGGACCAGGGCGGGCGGGTCGACCCGACCGTCGGCGTCGGTGAGCGCCGGCCAGCGCAGACCTTCCAGCTGCTCCCAGCCGAGCACCAGGTCCAGGCCGCCGCCGAGCGGGTCGGCGTCGACGAGGAGGGTCCGGAGCCGGGCGCGGGCGGCGGTGACCGCCAGACCACCAGCGAGGACACTCGCGCCCGCCCCGCCCCGACCGCCGAGTACGGCGACCACCCGGGCGGCGGTGTCCTGCTGCGGCGCACACTCGGCGAACCGGTCGACGAGCCAGGGTTCCGCCGTGGGCAGGGTCGCGACGTGCTCCGCGCCGATCAGCTCGGCGACCTCCCAACCGGGGTCGGCCGCACCGGTGCGGCCGACCAGCACCAGCCGGGCCCGACGTGGCAACCGGGCCCGCAGGCAGGGTTGCGCCTGGTCACCCCCGACGAGCACCAACGGCGCCGGCGACCACCGGGACCGGGCCGCCGCCGGGTCGGCTGCCACCTCCACCTCCGTACCGCCGGCTGCGGCGAGCCGAAGGAGGTCGTCGAGGAGGTCGACGTCCGCAGTGACGACCAGCGGGAGTCGTCGGTGCGGCCGGACATCGGTACGGGGTGGCATCGCGGCCTCCAGCAGTCAGGCTCGGGGGTGCTACCGAGAGACTGCGCCGACGGGTGCTCCTCCCGCCGGCCTGACCGCCGTACCTGTGGACAACCGGAGCGCTTGTGGACAACGCCCGTTCCCCCAGTCGATCTGTTATGGGGACGACTACCGAATCGTCTGTCCGCGCAGCCCCCGGCCGTGATCACGATTGGCTGCGACAAAGGGGCCATTGACGCATGCAAAGATCACGTCTGGATAATCGTGGACCCGTGCCGCCCTTTCCGGGGGCTGCACCCGAGCGGAGATCGGCCCCTCATGACTCGTGCGGCAGGATCCGGACCACAGGAGACCGGCGGGCGGCGGTTCCGCTCGTCCTGGTGGGCGTACTCGCTGGTCGCGGCGATGGTGGGAGCGGTGACCGTCACGGTGGTCTGGGCGCTCGGCACCGCCACCGACCCCGTACCCCGGCCGGTGGCCGACCCGTCGGTGCCGGCGATCCCGCTGCCCACCTTCGTCGGCACGACACCGAGGCCGGCGGCGGACCCGGCACGGGCCACCACGACCGCCTCCGCGACCGCCTCCCCGACCTCCGCCTCCCCGTCACCGGGCACCCCGACGCCGTCCCGTGACCGGAGCGTCACCGCGAGCCGGCCCGGCCCGGCCCCGACCCGTTCCGCCACACCGGACGTCGTGGAACTGGCCCCACTTGCCGCCGAGGAGGAACGTGGCCTCCGCTCGGTCGACGGCGGAGCGGACACCACCGTCGAGTTCGTCAACCGGCGGACCGGACAGGTGACCGTCTACTGGCTGAACCACTGGGGGTACCGGGTGCGCGTCGAGCGGCTGTCACCGGGCGAGTCCCACCGGCGGGACACGCAGGTCGGTCACCCCTGGGTGGTGACCGACGGCGACGGCCGGGCGTTGGCCGTCTACCAGCCGGTCGCCGCGCCGGCCCGCGCCGTCGTCCGGTAGCGGGACGGGCGGTTACGCACCCGGCCCGCTCCCCCGTCACCGTGGACGGCCCGGGTCGGCGGGTTCCTCACCCCTCGGCCAGGACCTCACGCAGCCGGACGGCGAACCGCTCCGGTTCGCCGACGAAGCCGATGTGGTCGCCGGGGAACATGGTGGGTGCCACGCCCAGCCCTGCGGCGAGCGCCCGCGAGGTCCGGTCGCAGAGCTGACCGGTGGACTCCTCGCCGATGCCGACCACGATCCGGGGCGCGCCGGCGCGCAGGGCCGCCAGGTCGGGCTGCCAGCGGGTGGTGGGGATCAGCATGTGCGCGTACTGGAAGTGCTCGTCCGCCACCGTCTGCGGGTCGCGTTCCCCGGCGAACATCGCCTCGGTCACCTCCTCGGGCATCTGGATGTTCGCCACGGCCAGGAACTGCCGCCACGCGCCCACCGGGTCACCGGCCAGGTACGTGGCGACCATCTCCTCGGTACGGGCCCGCAGCTCCTCCCGGTCGTCGAGCAGCTCGTCGAGGGGAGGTTCGTGCGCGACGACGGTGTGCACCTGTCCGGAATGGGCCTGCGCGAGCGCCAGCGCGCTGACCGCGCCGCCGCTGGAGCCGAGGACCGCCGCCGGCCCGGCGTCGAGGTGGGCCAGCAGCCGGGACAGGTCGTCGGCGCGCATCTCGGGGGTCGAGTCCCGGTCGGGGTCGTCGACCGGGCTGCGGTGGATGCCCCGGGGGTCGGTGGTGAGCACGGTGTGGTCGACGGCGAGCAGGTCGGCCAGCGGCGCGAACGACGTGGCGTCCATCGGCGCGCCGACCAGCACCACCAGCGGGCCCCGGCCACGCACCTCGTAGTGCAGGGTGGCGTCGGGAAGGCGCAGGGTTCCGACGGTGGGTGAGGCGGTCGCGGTGCGGTTCATCAGGTCCTCCGGTCGCACGGGCTCGTTCGGTCGGTCGAAGGGGTGACTCCCGCCGTGGGGCAGAATCGTCGCTCGTGGGGAACATTTCTCGAACCGCCCCGGACCAACCTGCGGACATGCCGACCGGCCCGGCCCCGGAGTGGCCCACCGACGTAGCTCCGGACCTGCCCACCGGCGTGGCGACGGATCCGGCCCTGGACCGGGCGCGGACCGGGGACGACGAGGCGTTCAACCAGCTCGTCGCGCCCCTGCGCCGGGAACTGCACGCCCACTGCTACCGGATGCTCGGTTCGACCCACGACGCCGACGACGCCCTCCAGGACGCCCTGCTGCGCGCCTGGCGGGGACTGGCCCGCTTCGAGGGACGCAGTTCGCTGCGCTCGTGGCTGTACGCGGTGGTGACCCGCGTCTGCCTGGACGCGGTGGCGGCCCGGGGCCGACGGGCCCTGCCGGTGGACCTCGGGCCGGCCAGCGACCGCGCCGTCCTCGGTGACGCGCCGCTGGGTCGGGTCGCCTGGCTCGGTCCGTACCCGGATCGGGAGCTGGCGGACGGCCCGGCGCATCCGGACGCCCGCTGCGAGCAGCGGGAGGCCGTCGAACTCGCCTTCGTCGCCGCCCTCCAGTTCCTACCGGGCAACCAGCGGGCCGCGCTGCTGCTGTTCGAGGTGCTCGGTTTCTCGGCCGCCGAGATCGCCACCATGATGAACACCTCGACCACGTCGGTGAACTCGGCGCTCGCGCGCGCCCGCCGGCTCGTCGCGGACCGGGTCGGCCCGGCCAGCCAGCAGCACACGCTGCGGAAAATCGGTGACGCGCGGCTGCGGCAGATCGTCGACGGGTACGCCACGGCGTTGGAGAACGCCGACGCGGACGCCCTGGTCGCCCTGCTGACCGAGGACGTCACCTGGTCCATGCCGCCGCTGCCCGCCTGGTACGCGGGCATCCGGGCGGTCACCGACTTCGCGGTACGGGTGCCGCTGACCGGGTGCGGGACGTGGCGCCACCTGCCCACGCACGCCAACGGGCAGCCCGCCGTGGCGAGCTACCTCGACGCCGACGGCACCGGTACCCACCTCGCCTGGTCGATCAACGTGCTGACCCTGCGCGGCGACCGCGTCGCGGCGATCACCTCGTTCCTGGACCCCGGGGTCTTTCCCCACTTCGGCCTTCCGACCAGCCTGCCCTGATCCGGCAACTCGCCGGTCCCCGCCAGGAGGCAGTCCCGGCGGCCCCGGGCGGTCCCGGCGGCCCCAGCGGTCGAGCCGGTGTCCGCCCTCGTGCCCGGAGTGCCGGTCAGTCCGCCAGGTATCCGGTGGCGGGGTCGATGCCGGCGAGGAAGTCGCGGATGTTCTGCTCCATCTCGATCCGGCTCATCACGGGGTCGGCCGGTCCGGAGAGCGTGAAGCCGTACTCGTGCGGCCCGCTGAGCCAGTCGAAGTCGTACACGCCGGGCTCCTCGGCACGCGTACGAACCCGGAAGTCCTGCCCGTCGACAGTGAGCAGGACCGGCTCACCCTGGTACCTGATGGCCCCCAGGTGCTCGGGTACGAGGCCCGGCTCCGCAGCGTCCCACATGGTTGCTCCTCTGCACAGCCAACGGGACGGGCCGCCCCCTCCGGGCTCGGCTTTCGGCCGTCCAGGGGTCATTGTGCCGGCCAGCGGGCCGTCGCTGACCGATCGCCGACTTTCTGCTCCGGCTGCACCGCTTCCGGACATGTTTCCGCTGGCCGGAATCTGTGACCGATTCTCCCGGAACCTCACACCCCGCTGGTGAGTGGGAGTTGTGGAGAGGGGGGTGACGGTGTCCGACGATAATCTGATCTCCGAGTTGTACGCAGGCTGTTTCCGGCGGTTGGTCGTCCAGTTGTATGCGGTGAGCGGGGACGTCAATGAGGCCCAGGAGGCAGTCCAGGAGGCCTTCGTCAGGGCGCTGGTCGCGCCGCGGCGGTTTGCCCGCCTGGAGAACCCGGAAGCGTGGCTGCGGCGGGTGGCGGTGAACGTCGTCCGCAGCCGACACCGCCGGCGCCAGGTGCTGAACAGGCTGATGCGCCGGATCGGCCCCTCACCCGTTGTCGTCGACCGATCCCCGGAGCACCTCGCGCTGCTGGCCGCCCTGCGCGAGCTGCCGGAGGGTCAGCGGCACGCGCTGGCTCTCCACTACCTGGTCGACCTGCCGGTGACCGAGGTCGCAGCCACCCTCGGCGTCTCCGTCGGCACGGTCAAGTCCCGCCTGTCACGGGGACGGCAGGCGCTGGCGGAACTTCTCACCGACTCCGATCCCGACCCCGACGTCAACCCCGACCCCGACGTCAACCCCGACCCCGACGTCAACCCCGACCCCGACGTCAACGACTACGCGAACAACGGGAGAGCCGATGTCCGATCGTGAAATCACCGGGTTCGACGTCGACACGGTCGCCGCCGCCGTCCGACAGCCGCCTCTCGACGACCTCTGGTCGGCGGCCCGGGCCCGGCGGCGACGGCGTACCGGCGGGGTGGCACTGGCACTCGTGGTGGTCTTCGCCGGCATGGCGGCCCTGCCGCTGGCCGCTGGCCCGCACCGGGCCGACCAGGCCGGTCCGACCCCGCTTCCGGAGGCCCGGGTGCGTGGCACCCAGCTCTTCATGACCGGTCCGGACTCCGCCGTCGGCGTCGACCAGGTCGACAACGGGTGCACGCTGCGGTTCGCACTCACCCGGGACGGCGGCCGGACCTGGAGCGACCTGGACGCGGCCAGCTACCGGGCGGCGACCTGCCCTCCGCTGGACCCGGCGGGGTATCCCCCGGTCTCCATCCGAGAGTTCTCCGTCCTCGGCGAGCGCTCCTACCTGGTCCTCGAAGGTGAGACGCTGCGCCTCTCCACCGACTACGGCCGGACCTGGCGGGATGCGGAGCAGGCGATGGTGACGGTGTCCGCGTTCCCGCCGCAGGCCCGTGTCGTCTTCTGTCAGGAAGGGTGTGGCGCACTGCGCCAGCCACTCGCCGTGGATCCCTCGGCCGGAACGGTGTACCGGCTCAACGGAGAACCGCCCTCGCCCCATCCGCCGTTCAGCATCTACCCGAGTGCGGACGGGACGATCTGGGTGACCTACTGGCCAGGTGACCTCGGCATCATGGTCGTCGCTCGTAGCGTCGACCGGGGTGCCACGTGGAACACCTGGCGGCCGGCCAAGGGGGCAAACGTCATCGCGGTGGCCGGGGTCAGCGAGCGGGAGGCCTACCTGTTGATCGAGCCTCCGCCGCCGCCGGGCGCCCAGCCGATGGAGGTCACCGGTCCGTCCCAGCTGCTGCGCACCACGGACGGCGGAACGACCTGGACGGACGTCGGCACGGACCTGCCCGCGACACCGGTGAACAGGCCGTTCACCATCGGCTCGGACGGCAGCCTGCTGGTCGCCCAGACGGGAACCACGTCGCCGGCACTCGTCGCGTCCCTGCTGGTGAGCCGGGACGGTGGCCGGCACTTCACCAAGGGACGCGAGTACCACGGTGGCGACGGATCGGTGGGGGCCGCGCCCGGTCACGCCTGGCTCTACGGCCGGGACGACACGTCGGCGATCGGTCCGGACCACGTCATGACCACCACGGACGGGTTTACCTGGACCAGGTTCCCCCTTCCCGACTGAGCCGGACCGGGACAGGGTGATGCGGTTGTGCTGTGCTGTGGCCTGCAAGGGTGCGCCGACCTGGAAAAAGGGACGACCCCCGTCGGGGGGAGACGGGGGTCGTCGGGGAGTTCGGCTCCGGGGGGGATTGAGCCGAACTCACTCAGCGGTTACGGGGGGTGCAACCGCCGAGAGCCGGTGTTGTACAGATGTGAAAAGTCGTCGTAAGTACAAGCATGCCGTAGCAGACCTGCTCACGTCGAGTGGCGTAACCTCCACTCCCTGCGAAATTCCGCCCAGATGATGTGACCGTGGTCACTCTCATCCGTCGCTCGGGAAGCATGCGCACAGGTGAGTGAGGTTCGCCACCCCCGGACACCCGCCGACCCTAGACCATCGGGCTAGACTTTCGCGCCGTGGGCCGAGGTGCCGCTTTCTTCGATCTGGACAAGACCGTCATCGCCAAGTCAAGCGCCCTGGCGTTCGGTCGGCCGTTCTACCGCGATGGCCTGATCACCCGACGGGACGTGGTCAAGTCCGCCTACGCGCAGCTCATGTTCCGGCTCGGCGGCACCGACGAGCAGACCATGGCCCGCACCCGGGACTATCTGGCCACCCTCTGCAAGGGCTGGCAGGTGGAACAGGTCCGTCAGATCGTCGCGGAGACCCTCCACGAGCTGATCAACCCCTACGTGTACGCCGAGGCCGCCGCCCTCATCGAGGAGCACCAGGCCGCCGGCCGGGACGTCGTCCTGGTCTCCGCCTCCGGCGAGGAGATGGTCCGTCCGATCGGGGAGCTGCTCGGCGTCACCGACGTCATCGCCACCCGGATGACGGTGCAGGACGGCCGGTACAGCGGCGAGGTGGAGTTCTACGCCGCGGGCCCGAGCAAGGTCGACGCGGTCGGCGAGCTGGCCGCCGAGCGCGGCTACGACCTGACCGAGTCGTACGCGTACTCCGACTCGTACAGCGACCGGCCGCTCCTGGAGTGCGTCGGCCACCCCACCGTGGTGAACCCCGACCGCCAGCTGCGCCGACTGGCCACCGAGAACTCCTGGCCGGTGCTGGAGTTCCGGCACCCGATCCCGCTGGGTCGCCGCCTGCGGGAACGCCCGGCGGTGCCGGTGGCCGCCGCCGCGCTCGGCGTCGGCGTGGGGGTCGCCATCGGCATCGCCTGGTACGGCCGGCACCGCCGCACCCGCACCGCCCCGGTCGCCTGACCGCCCCACTTCCGCTCCACCCCGCACGCCCGGTACGGCCCGCGTACCGGGCGTCGTCGTGTCCGGACCCGTCAGCCGCCCACCGGGACCGCGCTCTTGTCCGGCTGCCCGATCTCCCGTCTGCCCCCGCGCTGCCGCCGCGATGGACCACTGGACGCTCTTGAGCGATCGCTCAAACGCCTCTACGCTTGATTTGAGCAGATGCTCAAACGAGAGGACGGGGTCATGACGGAGCAGGCACCACCACCGCGCCGGACTGCGGCGAACTGGATACTCGCCGGACTGATCGGGGCCTTCGGGTTGGTGGTCTTCACCATCGCCGTCCACGACGGGCGGGCGGACAGCGCCCTGCTCTTCGTGGCGCTGCCGGTCCTGCTCGCCGCAGCCCTGGCCCTGACCCCGGGGCGCACCTCGCACGGCCGGGTCTTCGTCACCACCACCATCGCCCTCCTGCTGGCGGCGGTGGCCCTGCACGAGGGCGCGATCTGCGTGGTGCTGGCCGCGCCCCTGGTCTACGCGGTGGCACACGGCGCGATGGCCCTGATCAACCTGGTCCGGCGCTCGTCCCGCACCTACTCCGTGATCCTGGTGCCGCTGCTGCTCGTGCCCGGCCTGGAGGGCAGCGGGATCGGGCCGAGGATCGCCCCGGAGCAGTCGATCGAGGTGGTCCGGGTGGTGGCGCTCCCCGCCGACGTGGTGGCCGCCGGCCTGGCGGCCGGTCCCCGCCCCGCCCCGGTCCGGTCACCGGCGTTGCGGCTGCTGGGAGTGCCCGTCCCCGGGCACGTCACCGGAGCCGGCCTCGAGCCGGGCGACCGGTGGACGTTCGGCTACCACGGCAGCGCGCACGGGCCGGGCGGCCACCTCGTCGCCGAGGTCGCGACCACCGCACCGGGACACCTGGCCTTCCGCTTCGTCGAGGACACCTCCATCACCGGACGCTGGTTCACCTGGCAGCGGGCCGACCTGCGCTGGCAGGCGGTGGACGCCGGCCACACCGAGGTCCGGCTCACCGTCGCATACCGGCGGGGGCTCGACCCGTCCTGGTACTTCGGGCCCCTCCAGGATGTCCTGCTCGACCAGGGCGGCGGGCACCTGCTCGACATGCTGGCGCTGCGGTGACCGCCGCCCGGTACCTCTGCCTGGGACTGCCCCTGCTGGCGGTGCTGGCCGCCGCCCGGTGGGACCGTGAGCGGAACGCCCGCGCGGCGGCGCTGCTGGCCTTCGTGGCCGCCTTCGTCGGCGTCGCCGCCCTGCACGAGCTGGCCCGGAAGACCGGCTGGTACGCCTTCGCGCCGGTGGACGGGGCTTACCGGGGGCTGCCGGTGGACCTGTGGATCGGCTGGGCGGCGCTCTGGGGACCGCTGCCGGTGCTCCTGCGCCGGGTGCTGCCACTGCCGGTCGCCCTCGGCCTGCTGGGCTGGCTGGACGTGGTGACCATGCCCGCCCTGGAACCGCTGCTGCACCTCGGGTCGCACTGGCTGGCCGGGGAGGCGGTCGGGCTGCTCGGTGTGGCGTTGCCGGCGCAGTTGCTCGGTCGCTGGAGCGCCGACCGGCGGCACCTGTCCGCCCGGGTCCTGCTCCAACTCGGCCTCTTCGGCGTCCTGCTGCTGTGGCTCCTGCCCACCCTGGCCTTCACCCTCGGCGGCGGTTCCTGGGCGCGGCTCGCCGGGCTGCCGACGTCCCTGCTGCTGCTCGCCGCGCAGGTGGCCCTGCTGGTCGCCACTCCGGCGTTGGCGGCGGTACGCGAGTTCGCGGCCCGGGGCGGCGGTACGCCGTACCCGTGGGATCCGCCGGGCCGGTTCGTCACCACCGGCCCGTACGCCTATCTCGCCAACCCGATGCAGTTGGGCGCGGTGTGCCTGATGGTGCTCACCGCCCTGGTCGCCGGCAGCGCCCCGCTGGCGGTGGGGGCGGCGCTGGCGGTGGCCTTCAGCGTCGCGGTGGCCGGGCCACACGAGGACCACGACCTCGACGGCCGGTACGGACAGCGCTGGCGGGACCACCGTCGTCGGGTCCGGCCCTGGTGGCCCCGGTGGCGGCCGTACCTCCCCGGCGAGCCTGCGGTGCTCTGGCTGGACGACGACTGCGGGCCGTGCGCGGCGGTCCGGCGGTTCCTCGACCGTCGCCGCCCGGTGAACCTCACGATCATGCCCGCCGCGCGGCACCCGGCGGGGGTGCTGTGGCGGGCCGGGTACACGGGCGGCGACGGTCACCGGGAACGGGGGGTGGCCGCTGTCGCCCGCGCGCTCGAGCACGTGCACCTCGGCTGGGCCTGGGTGGGCTGGGTCCTGCGGCTACCCGGGATCACCTGGCTGGCACAACTCGTGACCGATGCGATGATCGCACCGCCCCACCCGTCGCAGCCGCAGGGAGAGCGATGTCCGACACCAAACGCCGCCTCGTCGACGGGGCGATGGCGGCCATCCGCCAGCACGGCATCGCCGGGGTCTCCGCACGCACCATCGCCGCCGCCGCCGGGGTGAACCAGGCGCTGGTGTTCTACCACTTCGGCAGCGTGGACGAGCTGCTGGCGGCGGCCTGCCGGGCCGGCACCGCCGAGCGGGTCGCGAGCTGGTCGGCCCGGCTCGCCGAGGTGGGCAGCCTGCGCGAGCTGCTGGAGGTCGGGCGGGCCCTGCACGCGGAGGAACGGACGCTGGGCAACGTCTCGTTCCTGGCCCAGATGCTGGCCGGCGCCCAGAGCGACGAGCGGCTCGCCGCACCGACCGCCGCCGCACTCCAGCTCTGGGTGGACGTGATCGAGGCCGTCCTGCGCCGACTCCTGGCCGGTTCACCCTTCGCCGAGGTCGCCGACGTCGCCGGTCTCGCCCGCGCCGTGTCCGCGGCGTTCATCGGGCTGGAACTCTACGACGGGGTGGACAGCGCCGGCGCGGAACAGGCGATGGCCGCGCTCGACCAGCTCGGTGTGCTCATCGAGGTCGTGGACGAACTCGGCCCCGTCACCCGGCAGATCCTGCAACGGAAGGTCAACAGGGCCGCCCGCCGGCCGTGACGGGCCGGGGGTAGAGGCACCGACCCGGCGGAGCGGGCCGGTCAAAGGCGGCGAGGCGGACCGGGAACCGGCGAGGCGACGCCTCAGGAGGCGGCGAGGATCTCGTCGCCGATGAGGGTGAGCTGCGTGGCGGCCAGCTCGGTGGCGGTCATGTAGTGGCGCAGCCACGAGCGCAGCCCGTCCGGGGTGCCGGTGGCGAAGGCTCCGGCCGAGCCGACGTACTCGGGCTCCCTCTCCTGGTGCCCGACGTCCATCGCGACCAGGCCGCGAGGGTCGAACCCGGTGGACAGCAGCACCAGCCGGGCGGCGGCACGGGCCACCACCCCGGACGGTCCGGCGAACGGCCGTAGCGCCAGCAGTTCCCCGTGCACCACGGCGGCGAGCACCAGCGGCGGAACCCTGGTGCCCCCGGCGACCAGCCCGGCCAGGCCGTCCAGTCGGGCACCGACCACCGGATCGGCCACCGGTCGGCCCAGCTCCGCCTCGGCCACCACGTCCCGGGCGGCGAGGACGTGCAACCTCGCCAGCACCTGCCGGGGTGCCCTCGACCAACGCTCGGTCAACCCCGGCAGCGCCCCGGCCACCCGCAGCGCCCCCTGGAGCACGGGGTCGGTGACCGTGCCGGCGCGGACGGCCTCACGCTCGTGGGCGTACCCCTCGAGGGCGGCACTGGCCACCGCGGACCGCAGGCTCACCTCGGCGGCGACCTGGCCGCCGTGCCGGCGCAGCGCACGGTGCCGCATCGCCTGGTCGACATGGTCGCGGGCCCGCTCGACGGCGGGAGCGATGTCGGCGAGCGCGAGAAGCGGGGCGAGCGGATCGGAGGTCACCCCGTCACGCTAGCGACCGGGGCCGACCCCCCGACGACGGCCCGTCGTGATGCGTCCCCACCCCCGCTGGCCCAGCAGGGACCCCTCCTACCACGCGCACCCCTCGCTCGAGCCAGTGAGCGCGCGAGGTGGGCCGCTGGGCGCGTCGGACTGACGATCGTGGTCGCGGGGGCTGGCCGACGAAGTTAACCTCTCTGCAACGAGACGCAGGTCATCCGAGCGACGAGGAGTCACGCCCATGAGCGAGGCCTTGGCCAATTTGCTGAACGAGACGCGGCAGTTCCCGCCGCCGGCCACGCTCGCCGCGAACGCCAACGTCAAGGCCGACGCGTACGCCGAGGCGGAGGCCGACCGGCTCGGTTTCTGGGAGCGACAGGCCCGACGGCTGGCCTGGACGAAGGAGTGGGACCAGGTGCTCGACTGGTCCAACCCGCCGTTCGCGAAGTGGTTCGTCGGCGGCCAGTTGAACGTGGCGTACAACTGCCTGGACCGGCACGTCGAGGCGGGTCTGGGTGACCGGGTCGCCATCCACTGGGAGGGCGAGCCGGGCGACACGCGCACCATCACCTACGCCGAGCTGCACAAACTCACCTGCCAGGCGGCGAACGCGCTGACCGACCTGGGTGTGGTGGCCGGTGACCGGGTGGCGATCTACCTGCCGATGGTGCCGGAGGCGGCGGTCGCGATGCTGGCCTGCGCCCGGATCGGGGCGACGCACAGCGTGGTCTTCGGCGGTTTCTCCGCCGACGCGCTGACCAACCGGATCCAGGACGCCAGCGCCAAGGTGGTGATCACCGCCGACGGTGGTTTCCGCCGGGGCAAGCCGTCGGCGCTGAAGCCGACTGTGGACGAGGCCCTGACGAACTGCCCGTCGGTGGAGCACGTGCTGGTGGTCCGCCGTACCGGCGAGGAGGTCGCCTGGTCGGAGAAGGACCGCTGGTGGCACGAGACGGTGGAGACCGCGTCGACCGAGCACACCGCCCAGTCGTTCGACGCCGAGCACCCGCTGTTCATCCTCTACACCTCGGGCACCACCGCCCGCCCGAAGGGCATCCTGCACACCACCGGCGGCTACCTCACCCAGACGGCGTACACCACGCACGCGGTGTTCGACCTGAAGCCGGAGACGGACGTCTACTGGTGCACCGCCGACATCGGCTGGGTGACCGGGCACTCCTACATCGTGTACGGCCCGCTGGCCAACGGCGCGACCCAGGTGATGTACGAGGGCACCCCGGACACCCCGCACAAGGGCCGGTTCTGGGAGATTGTCGACCGGTACAAGGTGACCATCCTCTACACCGCGCCGACGCTGATCCGCACCATGATGAAGTGGGGCGAGGACATCCCGGCACAGGCCGACCTGTCGTCGCTGCGGCTGCTCGGCAGCGTGGGCGAGCCGATCAACCCGGAGGCGTGGATCTGGTACCGCCAGCACGTCGGCCGGGGTGAGCTGCCCATCGTCGACACCTGGTGGCAGACCGAGACCGGGGCGATGATGATCTCCCCGCTGCCGGGGGTGACCGAGGCCAAGCCGGGCAGCGCGATGGCCCCGCTGCCGGGGATCAGCGCGGACGTGGTGGACGACCAGGGCCAGTCGGTGCCGAACGGCGGTGGCGGCTACCTGGTGCTGCGCGAGCCGTGGCCGTCGATGCTGCGCACCATCTGGGGCGACGACAACCGGTTCATCGAGACGTACTGGTCGCGGTTCGAGGGCATGTACTTCGCCGGGGACGGCGCGAAGCGCGACGACGACGGGCACATCTGGCTGCTCGGCCGGGTGGACGACGTCATGCTGGTCTCCGGGCACAACATCTCCACCACCGAGGTCGAGTCGGCGCTGGTGTCGCACCCGTCGGTGGCGGAGGCGGCGGTGGTCGGCGCGACCGACCCGACGACCGGGCAGGCGATCGTCGCGTTCGCCATCCCGCGCGGCACCGTGGACACCTCCGGTGACGCGGGCCAGCAGCTCATCGCGGACCTGCGCAACCACGTGGCCCGCACCCTGGGCCCGATCGCCAAGCCCCGGCAGATCATGCTGGTGGCGGAGCTGCCGAAGACCCGGTCCGGCAAGATCATGCGCCGGCTGCTGCGGGACGTGGCGGAGAACCGTTCCCTCGGCGACGTGACCACGCTCCAGGACTCCTCGGTGATGGAGCTGATCTCCTCCGGCATGAGCGGCGGAAAGTCCGACGAGGACTGACGCTCGGCGTAACCCTCTCGGTGGGTGACGGTCCGCGTGGGCCGTCACCCACCGTCGTTTCTGCTGCTGCGGTAACGCCTCACCGGTGGTTGCAGGGGTCCCCTGCTACGCAAAAAGCGATAACAGGGGACCCCTGCTACCACCCAAGCGCTGGGCGCGAACCAGGTGGATCATCCGCTTCGGACGGTCGGGGGAGCCGGAGGAGGCTGATCGGGTGGAGAGCGGCCGGGGATCTGTCCCCCGGTCGATTTCTGAATTACGTTCACGCCGTCGGAGCCGTTGACGTCCATCGTTGCACCGATGGCGGCGAGTCCGATCTTCTCTCCCTGTCCAGAAATGGAGTGGCATGCACCGAACTGGTCTGCAACGCGGGTCTCGACGACGCCTGCTCGTCGCGCTGCCCGCGATCGCGCTCGCCGCCTCGGCACTGATCGTGCCCGGCAACGCCTCGGCCGAGGAGGCCGAGGGGGTCCGCGCCGTGATCGGCACGGACGAGTTCTACATCAACTACGCCGAACCCGCGGTTCAGGCGGACACCCGGGGCCGGGAGGTCAAGGGTGCCGGCGGTATCCACGCGCCGGCGGTCGAGTCGGCCCGCGCGTACGACCGCAAGTACGCCCGGGGCAACCCGATCGCCGCCCGTGAGCTGGCGCGCAACGAGGCCCGGGCGATCCGTACCGGCAAGAGCCCACGCCAGTTCAAGAAGGCTCCGCAGACGCAGACCGCCAAGCTGCTGACCCTGCTGGTGGAGTTCAACAACCAGGCGAACGACGACTTCACCGGGACCATGGTGCCGAAGACGGTGTTCGGGGACCGAACCTGCGTTCCCGGAACCGTGCAGAACGGCCCCCTGCACAACAACATCCCGAACCCTGCCTCGTACGCCAACGAGGACAACAACTCGATGTGGGTGCCGGACTTCTCACCCACCCACTACAACAAGATGCTGTACAGCTCCACGGGTATCACCCAGCGGATCCGCACCGACCTGACCGGTCCGGACGGCAAGCCGGGCATCGACATCTCCGGCCGCAGCATGCGCAACATGTACCTGGAGATGTCGAAGGGGGCGTACACGGTCGACGGGCAGGCCAGCCCGTGGATCAAGCTGCCCCGCTCGGAGGGCTGGTACGCCGCGTCGCGCTGCTTCCAGGACGAGAACGGCAACTGGGTGGCCGGTCGCGAGCAGGCGATGAACGGGCACCCGGACAACCCGCTCGGCGCGGGCCGGCTCGCCACCGACGCGGTCGACGCGCTGGCCGCGATGGACCCCGACTTCCCGTGGGCCGACTACGACATCGAGGACCAGGGCGACCGGGACGGTGACGGCAACGTCAACGAGCCGGACGGCGTGATCGACCACCTGGTGCTGGTGCACGCCGGCCAGGGCAAGTCCCGGGGCGGTGGCGCGGAGGGCACCTACGCCATCTGGGCGCACTCCTCGGCGGTGGCCGGCGGCTACCGCATCCCCGGCACCGACCTCCAGGTCTCGAACTACATCGTGCAGCCGGAGGACGCCGGGGTCGGCGTCTTCGCCCACGAGTACGGCCACGACCTGGGCCTGCCGGACCTCTACGACACCTCCGGCAACGCCGAATCGGACATCGACTTCTGGGACCTGATGGGCTCGGGCTCGCACGCCGGTGAGGTGTTCCAGGCGCTGCCCACCCACATGGGCATCTGGGACAAGTGGGTGCTCGGTTGGGCCGACCCGCTGGAGATCCCGGTCGGTGCGGACCCGCGCACGGTGCTGCTCGGGCAGACCTCCCGCACCCCGCGCGGCACCAAGGACGGCATCAAGATCAACCTGCCGGACAAGGTGATCAACCTGGCCACCCCGCACAGCGGGGCGAACATGTGGCACAGCGGCAACGACCAGGACTGGGCTGACGTCAAGCTCAGCCGCGAGGTGGCCGTGCCGGCCGCCGCGGACGCGAAGTTCTGGATGTGGAACAACTACACCATCGAGGAGGACTGGGACTACGGCTTCGTCGAGGTCTCCACGAACGGTGGGTCCACCTGGACCGAACTGAAGGTCTACGACGAGGCCGGCAACCTGGTCAGCACCAACGACGGCTACGCCGACCCGAACGGCCGGATGGCCGACTACGGCGGCAAGAAGTACGGCCTGCACGGCGACTCGCACGGCTGGCGACACGACTACGTCGACCTGTCCGCGTACGCGGGCAGCACCGTGCGGTTGCGGCTGCGCTACGCCACCGACGCCGCGTTCGCGGACCGGGGTTGGTTCGCCGACGACTTCTCGGTCACCGGAGGCGGGGCCACCACCTGGAGCGACGACGTCGAGGGCGGTGCGAACGGCTGGACCCAGACCGGCGGCTCGTTCACCGACACCACCGGCGCCGGCTGGCGGACCGACTCGGGCACCCGGGTCCAGGCGCACTACTACCTGGCCGAGTGGCGCAACTTCGACGGCTTCGACAAGGGTCTGAAGTACACCTACGACACGGTGTACTCCAACGACGCCTGGAAGGTCGACCGGATCTCGTACAACGCGCCGGGCATGCTGGTCTGGTACCGGGACACCATGCTCGGCGACGTCAACCACGTGACCGCGCAGATGACCGCGCTGCCCAGCTACGGGGCCAAGGGCGGACTGCTCATCGTCGACTCGCACTTCGACCCGCTGCGCCGCACCGGCGAGGCGGCCGTGAAGGATCCGTCGACGCTGGACAACCTGCCGAGCCGTCCGCAGTCGTCGAACGCGGCGTTCGGGCTGCGCCCGACGTACCCGTTCGACGAGTGCCTGGAGGCGACCGGCGAGCCGTTCAGCGAGTACTGCACCAGCTTCCCGGCGCAGCCGGCCGTGAAGGCCTTCACCGACGCCAAGGGTTGGTACCCGGGCATCGAGGTGCGCGACGGCTCGCAGTTGTTCGCCCGGGACAACGACGCGTCGGTGGTCGTCCCGTCGCGGGACGGCGCGCCGTACACGACCCGGGTGGTCAACCCGGACGGCACCCCGGCGACCGGACTGTACGGACAGGATCTCGGCTTCACCATCCTGGGCACGGGTAATCCCGGTGACCAGGGCGTGAGCTACGGCGTCTCGATCACCATCAAACGCACCGCACGGGACAACGCGTACGCCTCGGTGTACGTGACCCCGGCCCGGCGCTGAATTCCGGCCGGGACGCTTTCCCACCCGGGAAGCGTCCCGGCCCACCGCGCGGATCCGTAACGCTGACACACCGCGCGGAACCGCGACCGATACACCGTCTCGACTTGTGACGCTGTCGCATCGCCGTCACAAGCTTGTGCAACAAATCGACGTCAGCGTCTTCCCACCAGTCACGGCAGTGTCTATGTTCACCACAGGTCCCTCGTCTGGGATCTCTTCCTCCGACCCCCAACCCCGAACGGGGTCGGTTTTTCCTTCACACCGGAGGTACCACGTGCGGAAAGTCGCAGTGGGTCTGCTCGGTTTGACGCTGACGGCCACCGGCCTGACGGTTGGTGCGACCGCCAGCGCCGCGCCCCCGGCCACCACGCCGGGATCGGCCAAGCCGGCTGCCGAACACACTCACGCCGAGCACGACCTGCCCAACCCGTTGGAGAGCAAGCGGCGCGCGCTGCGTCAGGAGGGCCTCAGCGAGGTCCTGTCCGGACGGGCGAAGGCCGAGCGGATCAACGGCAGCACCGTGGTCAAGGTCGGCAAGACCCAGGGCGCGAGCGGGCCGACCGCCCGTTCCGCCAAGGGCGGCAGCCAGACCAAGGACCAGTACGTCGAGCTGGCCCGTGAGCAGACCGACCGGATCTTCGTGATCCTCGCCGAGTTCGGCAACGAGCGGCACCCGAACTACCCGGACCAGGACACCGACCCGAACACCGAGGGTCCGGCCCGGTTCGACGGTCCGCTGCGCAACGAGATCCCCCAGCCGAACCGCGCGGTGGACAACTCCACCGTCTGGCAGGAGGACTACAGCGCGGACTACTTCCGCAAGCTCTACTTCGGCACCGGTAAGGGCGACGAGTCGGTCAAGCAGTACTACGAGGCCCAGTCCTCGGGTCGGTACAGCGTCGACGGCACCGTCACCGACTGGGTCAAGGTGCAGTACAACGAGGCCCGGTACGGCCGCTCCAACGGCTACCCGTGCCCGGACACCACCTGCAGCAACGTCTGGGCGCTGGTCCGGGACGCCGCGAACCAGTGGGTCGCCGACCAGAAGGCCGCCGGCCGCACCGACGCGCAGATCGCCGCCGACATGAAGTCCTTCGACAAGTGGGACCGGTACGACCACGACGGCGACGGCAACTTCAACGAGCCGGACGGCTACATCGACCACTTCCAGATCGTGCACGCCGGTGGCGACCAGGCCGACGGCGACCCGTGGCAGGGTGAGGACGCCATCTGGAGCCACCGCTGGTACGCCTACGCCAGCGACCAGGGTGTGACCGGTCCGCCGAACTTCCCGGCCGGCGGCACCCAGATCGGCAGCACCGGCATCTGGGTCGGTGACTACACCATCCAGCCGGAGAACGGCGGCCGGAGCGTCTTCTACCACGAGTACGCTCACGACCTGGGCCTGCCGGACGACTACAACCTGTACAACGGCGGCGACAACAACAACGAGCACTGGACCCTCATGGCCCAGAGCCGGCTCGGCGCCAAGGGCGACGCGGGCATCGGCGAGCGCGGTGGCGACCTCGGCGCGTGGAACAAGCTCCAGCTCGGCTGGCTCGACTACGAGGTGGTCGTGGCCGGGCAGAAGCGCACCATGACCCTCGGCCCGCAGGAGTACAACTCCGACAAGCCGCAGGCCGCCGTGGTGGTCCTCCCGCAGCGCGAGTACTCGTTCGACAACGGCAAGCCGTTCGAGGGCACCAAGCAGTTCTTCTCGGGCAACGACGACGACCTGAACAACACGATGACCCGGACGATCGACCTGACCGGGAAGTCGTCGGCGTCGCTGTCGATGAAGGGCCGCTACAACATCGAGGCCGGGTACGACTACCTCTTCTTCGAGGCGTCCGTGGACGGTGGACAGACCTGGTCCGCCCTGCCGGGCACCGTGGACGGCGAGCCGCTCGCCGAGATCACCCCGGGTCGCCCCGCGCTGGACGGCTCCAGCGACGACCAGTGGGTCGACATCGCGATCCCGCTGGACTTCGCCGCCGGCAAGACGGTGCAGTTCCGGCTCCGCTACCAGACCGACGGCGGTGTCTCCTCGGGTGGCTTCTTCGGTGACGCGATCACCGTGACCGCCGACGGTTCGACCGTCTTCTCCGACGGCGCCGAGAACGGCACGGGCGACTGGACCGTCGCCGGCTGGTCGGTCGTCGAGGAGACCTACACCCGGCTCTTCGACAACTACTACATCGCCGGTCACCGCTCGTACGTCCAGTACGACAAGTACCTGAAGACCGGCCCGTACTACTTCGGCTACGCGAACACCCGCCCGGACTACGTGGACCACTACGCGTACCAGGAGGGTCTGCTGATCTCGTACTGGAACCTGCGGTGGCCGGACAACGACACGTTCGAGCACCCGGGTGAGGGTCGCAACATGATCATCGACGCGCACCCGCGGCCGATCTACAACCTGACCGGGCAGCCCTGGCGGGCCCGCGTCCAGGTCTACGACGCGCCGTTCAGCCTGAAGAAGGCGGACTCGTTCACGCTGCACCACAACAGCCAGCCGCAGTACATCCGCGGCCAGGCGGCGCAGCCGCTGTTCGACGACACCAAGCAGTACTGGTACCCGGAGCTGCCGAACCACGGCGTCAAGCTCCCCGCGACCGGCACCAAGATCAAGGTGTTGGAGCAGGACGGGACCTCCATCAAGGTCCGCTTCTCCTGATCCGACCGGTCATCCGACGGCGCCCGGGGCACCCGCCCCGGGCGCCGTCCCCGTTTCTCCCCGCTGCCGGTCCGGCGACCCGCACGAGCAGGCTGGATGTCTCCGGGTCCTAGGCTGTGGACATGACCGACCAGCATGACGGGCCGATCGACGAGTCCTGTGTCCTGACCGACGGGCCGTGGACGCACCGGTTCGTCGGGGCGAACGGCAGCCGGTTCCACGTGGTCGAGGCCGGCACCGGCCCGATGGTCCTCTTCCTGCACGGGTTCCCCGAGTTCTGGTGGGCCTGGCACGAGATGCTGCCCGCCGTCGCGGACGCCGGCTTCCGGGCCGTCGCGGTGGACCTACGCGGCTACGGCGCGACCGACAAGCCACCCCGTGGGTACGACGGCTACACCCTCGCCGCCGACGTCGCCGGCCTGATCCGGGCGCTCGGCGAACGCTCCGCGACCCTGGTCGGTTCCGGGGCCGGCGGGCTGCTCGGCTGGACCGCCGCCTCGTTCCACCCGAGGCTGGTCCGGCGGCTGGTGGTGCTCGGCGCGCCGCATCCGTTGCGGCTACGGGCCGGCATCTTCGCCGACCCCCGGGGCCAGTTCAGCGCCGCCACCCCGACCCTCAAGTTCCAGCTCCCCCGCTACGAGCACGTGCTCACCCGGGACGACGCGGTCCGGGTCGAGGAGATGCTGCGCCGGTGGGGCGGGCGGCGCTGGGTGGAAAGCCCCGCCTTCGCCCCGTACGCGGCCCGGTGCCGGGAGGCGATGCGGATCCCGCAGGCCGCCTTCTGCGCCCTGGAGACGTACCGGTGGGCGTTCCGTTCGGTGCTGCGGCTGCACGGCTACCGCTTCGTCAAGCTGATGCAGAAGCCGCTGATCACCCCGACCCTGCAACTGCACGGCGCGGAGGACGTCGCCTCGCTGCCGCGCACCGCCCAGGGCTCCGGCCGTTACGTGATCGCCCCATACGAGTGGCGGCTGCTCGACGGTGTCGGGCACTTTCCGCACCTGGAGGCCCCGGACGTGGTGCTCGGCGAGATCCTCCGCTGGGCGAAGTCCTGACCGACCCGGCGGGGCACCGGGAGACGCCGGGTCAGATGCGGTGCTCGCGCAGGTCCACGACCTCGCTGGCCGGGGCCCAGCCCTGGTAGACGCCGAAGTCGAAGACCTCCAGCCCCATCGCCTGCGCGACCGGCCAGCGCCCACCGGTGTACTCCACCCGGAGCCAGCCGTCGTGCTCGGCGAGCACGATGAACGGCTGCCCCTGCCAGGTGCAGGTGGTCCGGATGTACGCCACCTCGTCCACCTCGTCCACCGGCAGCACCCGCACGTAGCGGCCGGAACGGACCTCCTCGAAGCCGTCGCCCGGTTCCGGCTGGTAGATCCGGACCTCGCTGCCGTCCGGACTGGCCTGGTACTCCCGCCCGCGCCAGCGGGCCACGTAGCCGTCGCGCATCACCGCTCCCCGGCCTGGCGCCAGAGCAGGGCGTCGGTGTCCAGGGTTGCGACCACCCGCTCGCTGCCGTCCGCGCCGATCCGCCAGAGCTGCGTCCCGTGCGGCAGTCGGGCGCTGTCCACCTTGAACTCGGCCACCACGTCGCTGCTCTCGCCCGGGGCGAACCCGTTGCCCCGGAACGGTGGCCGTTCGATCACCCAGCCCTCCATGGCCCGCATCGCGCTCTCGTGCTGCCCGCCGTAGGGAATCCGGTAGAGACTCGGCCGGTACGCGGGCCAACGCAGCACGTAGATCTCGTCCGCGTCCGGCGAGAACGGGGAGTCGGGATAGCCGAGTCCGAGCGCCGCGTGCAGCTTCGCCGGGGTGTTCAGGTGGCCGACCTCGCCGGCCCGGTGCACGAAGCCGGAGACCCGGTCGTAGCCCCGTTCCAGGTAGTAGGCGAGCTGGCTGGGGGCGACCGCCTTCTGCATCATCGGCGGGCAGTTCGGATCCTCCGGCGTCGTGGCGTACCGGGCGGAACCGGCTGGCTCCTCGGCCGGCGGGGCGGCGACCGGCTCCACCGGCTCCGGCTCGACGTCGTCGCCCAGCCCGACCTCGGCGGCCCAGTTGGCCAGCGCGACGATCTGTTCCCCGGGCAGCTTCGCGCCCACCGGGGTGCCCGGGTTGACGGCGAACGACCACTGTTCGTCCGGCCACCGCCGGATGAGCTGCACGAACTTGACCTTGACCGTCTCGACCGGGGTGTCGACGTGGTCGGCCAGCCGTTCCGGCGAGGTGTAGACGATCACGTACGTCTCGCCGTCGAGCTGCTCGGTCCGCCAGACGAAGCCGCTCTCGCCGGGGCGGGCGCCCGGCGTGGCGTCCGGGGCGACGGGCAGCAGCACGCGGGCCAGGAGAAGCGTGGACAGGAACGTGTCGGTGCTGCCGGTGCCGGCGGCGGCGAGCAGTTCCTCCTCGACGTCGTTGGCGGCCCGGAAGTCGAGCGCCGGGGATGCCGGCGGCGGCGACCCGGCCGCGTCGCCCCCGGGCTCGTCCGCCGGTTCCGACTCGGCCACGTCCGTCCGGTACGCCGGTTCGGTGGGCTCGAACAACGAGCTGGCGGTTTCGTATCCGGCAGGCTCGTGCGCCGGGCCGGTCGCCAGATCCGGTTGGTGGGGCGTGCCCGGCGGGTACCCGGCACCGGCGTCCGGCCCCGCCGGGTATGTCGGCGCAGGGTCGGCGAGTTCGTGGGACTCGACGACGGTTCCCTCGATGACCAGCGGCGACGGCGACGGCGACCGGGCCGGCTCGGGCTCGGCGTACCCCGCCGCGTCGGTGGTCCGCTCGGCCTCGGCGTAACCGGCCGGCGCGGCACCGTCGGCGTAACCGGCCGGCGCGGCGCCGTCGGCGTCGGCGTAACCCGTCGGCGCGGCGCTGTCGGCGTAACCGGCCGGCGCGGCCTGGTCGGCCTCGGCGTGACCCGTCGGGACGGCGCCGTCGGCGTCGGCGTAACCGGCCGACATGGTCTGATCGGTGTGGGCGGGCGGCTCGGCCGGCGGGGCGTCGG
This sequence comes from Micromonospora sp. NPDC050187, assembly GCF_044459745.1. Lineage (NCBI taxonomy): Bacteria > Bacillati > Actinomycetota > Actinomycetes > Micromonosporales > Micromonosporaceae > Micromonospora > Micromonospora sp. NPDC050187. The sequence goes on along the minus strand of NZ_JBITJH010000005.1, from coordinate 258,573 downwards.
TGGGGTTCACCGGTCCGGCGGGCTGCGGGATCGGCTGCGTCGGCTCCTGGCCTACCGGCTCGCTGCCGCCCGACGGCATCTGCCAGGGCAACGGTTGGGTGGGCTCGCCCGGAAGCTGGGTGGGCTCGCCAGCCGGCTGGGGCGGCATCCGGCGGGGCAGGGCCTGCGTCGGTTCGCTGACCGCCGGTTCCGGTCGCGGCTGGCGCCGGGGCAGAGCCTGCGTCTGGTCGGCGGCCGGTGCCCCCGCCGCGACCCGGTTCTGCGGTGGAGCGGGCTCTCCGGCGGGAGTCGGGTCGGTGAACCGGAACGCCCGGGTGGGCTCGTCCCCGGCCTGGTCCGGCCGGTAGGGCCGCCGCCGGGGGAAGGCACGGCCCGGTTCACCCAGCCGGGACGGGGGAACGGCCCGGTCCTGGGCCCGCAGCGGAGAGATCGGTGCCGGACCGGTGCCGCGGCCCGACGGTGCCGGCTCGAAGAAGGAGTTCCGGCCGGCCGGCTGGCCGTTGGGCGGGGTGGCTCCAGGGTCGGGGTGCGCCGAATCCGGGCGGAGTTGGCGGCGCGGGTTGGTCAACCAGCTCGATCCCGGCTCGGCACCCCCGTTCGACGGGGGCTCGGCCGCGCCGCGCGGGTCGGGCTGACCCACCCGGAGCGCCTCGGTGGCCTCGGCGGACTGGTCGGGCAGGCCCCGGCGGGGTGGCGTCGCGACGGGCGGCCGGTTGGTTCCGTACGGCGGTGCCGGCGGCGATCCCCGGGACGGCTCCGGCGGGGGCGGCTCACCGCCGGCCGCCCGGTTACGGGCGAGCTGTTCCACCTGCTCCAGACGCGCCCGCGCGCCCAGCGTGCGGCCGGGCAGCCGGACGTCGCCCCGGGAGAGCTGCGACACGAACCAGGCCGGCAGGTAGCCCTCGATGGGCAGGCCGGGGTTGACCGCCAGCCACCACTCGTGGTTGGGCCAGCCCGCCGCCAGGTCGTGGTACGCGCAGCGCCGGCTCGACCCGCCGTTGGCACCCAGACAGGCCCGGAGCGCGACGTCGGAGGTGAAGGCCAGCACGTGCGTCCGGCCGTTGGTGGTCCAGGTGCCCCAGCCCATCGGGGCCTGACCCGCCAGGGCCTCGGCGGAGACCGGTAGCAGCAGGTCCGTCCGAGCCAGGATCCGGAAGTAGAGTTCCTGGTCGTTGGCGCGGAGCGCGTCCCGCATCGCCGCCTCGGCCTCGGTAGCCGGCTCCCAGTCGGTCACGGCCACCTCTCCTCCCGCGAACAGGCCATAGGCATCGCGTACAACCTACAAGGTAGTAACAAGATCACAATGTCTGACCGGCGCGATCCGCATCGATGACTTCGAGTCGATAACATGCCGTCCCGGAGCCGACACGATACGGAGGCGACGAATGCCGCGACCGACTCCACGCCCGGTCGCCGCCGCGCTGGCCGCCCTCCTCACGGCCGCGCTCCCGGCCGTGCCGGCCTCGGCCGCCCCGGGCTGCGCCGCCCCGCTCGCGCCGACCCGACCGGTCGCCGAGGCACCCTGGCCACAGGTACGGTACGCCCCCGACCGGCTGGCCCCGTTGGCGACCGGCGCGGGAACGGTCGTCGCGGTGATCGACTCGGGAGTGGACCGCCGGCACCCGCAGCTCGCCGGCCGGGTCCTCGACGGGACGGACTATCTCGACCCGGGCGACGACGGCAGCCGGGACTGCGCCGGACACGGGACCGGGGTGGCGAGCGTCATCGCCGCCGCCCCACGGACCGGGGTCGCCTTCCGCGGGTTGGCCCCCGACGCCCGCATCCTGCCGGTACGCGTCAGCGAACAGCAGGTCGTCGACGGCCGGGAGTCGGGGCGTACGGTCAGCGCGGCGGTCTTCGCCCGGGCGATCCGGTGGGCCGTCGACCGGGGCGCGGACGTGCTCAACCTCTCCGTCGTGCTGTACGCCGACGACCCGGCCGTCCGGGCGGCCGTCGCGTACGCGGTGGACCGGGACGTCGTGGTGGTGGCCGCCGCCGGCAACCTGCACGCCGAGGGGGACCCCCGCTCGTACCCGGCCGCCTACGACGGGGTGATCGGGGTCGGTGCGATCGCCGGGAACGGGGTCCGCGCCGACTTCTCCCAGGTCGGCGGGTACGTCGACGTGGTGGCCCCGGGCAGTGACGTGCTGGTGGCCGCGCCGGACCGGGGTCACCGGCGGGCGGAGGGGACGAGCTACGCCACCCCGTTCGTGGCGGCCACCGCCGCCCTGCTGCGCGGCTACCGGCCGGAGCTGACCGCCGTCCAGATCACGGAGCGGATCGTGGCCACCGCCGACCCCGCCCCCGGGTGGGGGGCCGGGTACGGCGCCGGGGTGCTCAACCCGTACCGGGCGGTCACCGCGACCGGGGTCGGTACGGCCGGCACGTCCCGACGGGCGGACGGGCTCCCGGCCCGGTGGGTCGACCCGGCGCGGGCGGCACAGGACGCCCGGCGGGCCGACGCCCGGGACCGGGCGCTGCTGGTCGCCGCCGTGACCACGGCTCTGGCCGTCACCGCCCTGCTGCTGGCGGTGATCGTGCCGCGCGGTTCCCGCCGCCGCTGGCGTCCGGGCTGACCGGGGTCGCGTCACCGGTGGGCGCGGTCCCGGCGGGGCTGCCCACCGGGACCGGCCGGTTCTCACTGGAAGAGGTTGACGTTGCGCTTCTCGGTGTCGAGGTAGTCGGTGGCGGAGTCGTCCACGGCCAGCTTGATGTCGCGCAGCATCGCCTGGAGGTCCTGCGAGGCGGAACGCCAGCGCGTCTGACGCACCGCGTACGCCTCCCGGGCCTCACCTGTCCAGCTCGCGACCAGTGGGGCGGCGTCCCGTTCCAACTGGCCGAGCTGCGAGTCGAGCGTGTTCAGCGCCCGCTGGATGTCCGCGCCCGCCTGCTGGAGCGCTGCGAAGTTGACGACCAGCACACCGTTGTTCATCGGATCTTCCCCTCGGTCACGGATCGGTCAGAGCGGCAGCTGGATGCCACGGTTGGCGCTGGCCACCCGGCTGGCCGCCTCGGCGTCCGAGGCGTCGTACTGCGTGCCGGCGGTGCGGATCGCCTGGGCGGTCTCCCGCAGGGCCCGTTGCAACGCCGCCTGGTCCTGCGACCACTGCTGCCGGACCTGCTCGAACGACCGGCCACCGGCCCCGCGCCAGGCCTGCTGCAACACCTCCAGCTCGGCCATGAGCTGGGTCAGCATCGTCTGCAACGACTGGTCGACCTGCTCGAACTTCGCGGCGGTCTGCTGCATCACCGCGGCTTCTGCCTGCGTCTGGGACACCCGGACGTCACCTCGTCTCGTGTGGTCGTGGCTGCCCGCCGACGCTCGGTGCGGACGCGTCGGCCGCCCGCCGGGTCGGCGAGCCGCAGCGGGTCAGCGGAACTCGTCGCTGACGGTAGCGGTCGGCATCTGCTTCTGCTACCCCGCCCCCGTCTCCTGTGGACAGACGCCCCGCCCTCCCGGACGGCCGAGCCCCTACCATGGGCCGTTGCACCAACTGCTCGTGACGGCGGAGGAGGCGCACGGTGACGGTGGCGACGGACGGGCGGCCGGCCCCGGCTACCGGGGATCCGGCCCCGACCGGGCTTCCGGACCGGAGCGAGATCCCCACCACCGGGTCCGCGTCCCGGCCACCGCCGCCGGCCCGGTGGACCGTGCGCCGTCGCCCGGTGCACGGTGTACGGGCCGGCCAGGTCGTCGCCGCCCAGGTGGCGCTCGCCCTGGTCGGCGCGGCCCTGGGCCGGGGCGTCCCGGCCACCGCCGGTGCGACGCTGGTCGCGGTGCTGCTGCTGGCGGTCGCCTGGCTGCGGATCCGCCGGCGGTGGCTCTTCGAGTGGCTGGGCACCGCCACCGGTCACCTGACCCGGCGGCGGGTCCTGCCGCCGGCCGCCGCCCCGGCCGCCCTGCTCGCCCTGGTCGCACCGGACGCCTCGGTCCACGGTGCCGAGCTGGCCGGTGACCCGGCCGCCGTCATCGGCGATCCCGAGGGACTGACCGCCCTGCTCGAACTGACCGATCCGGGCGGGCTGCTCGGGGACGGGGAGCGGAACCTGCCCACCCCGGCGGCGCTGCTCCCCCCGGCCGGCCCGGACACGCCGCCGTTGCGGATCCAGTTGCTGCTCGCCGGCACGCCCGCCCCCGCGCCGGGAGCGGGCGGCAGCCAGGTGGCGATCTCGTACCGCCAGCTCACCGAGGGGCGGGTGCCCGGGTACGAACGGGCGGTGCTGGCCGTCCGGGCGCTGCGGGTCGAGGGCTGGTCCGACGAGGAGCTACGGCGTGCCCTCTCCGGCGCGGTACGCAAGGTGGTCCGCCGTCTCGCGCCGGTCAATGCCCGCCCGCTGGGCGGGGAGGCCGCGCTGCGGGTGCTGGGTGAGCTGGCCCACCACGACGGCGGCCAGCCGGGGCGGGAGAGCTGGCAGGTGCTCCGACTGGGGAGTCTGTTCCAGTCCACCCACCGGCTGCGGCGCTGGCCCGACCCCCACACCGAGGGGGGCCGGCAGTTGGTGCCACGACTGCTGGGACTGCCCGCCTCGGCGATCACCGTCTCGCTCTGCGCCGACCCGCGCGGCGAAGCCCCCGCACCGGTGCCGGTCGAGCTGTCGGTACGACTGGCCGCCGGCACCCCCGGCGACCTCTCCGTGGCCGAGCAGGCGTTGCGCCGGCTGGTCGGCGGCCTGGGCGGGGAGGTACGCCGGCTCGACGGCGACCAGCTTCCCGGGCTCACCGCCACGCTGCCGCTGGCCGGCGCCGGAGTCGGGGGGCCCACCTCCGGCGGACCGCCCGCCGGGGCGGGGCTGCCGCTCGGCGGCGCCGGCCTGATGATCGGCGCGAACCGGCACGGTCGTCCGGTCACCCTGCGGATGTTCCGCCCGGAGGCCACCCGGATCGTCCTGGTCGGCGGGGTACGCGCCGCCCAGTTGGTCGCCCTGCGGGCGATGGCGCTCGGCGCCCGGGTCGTGGTGCAGACCGCACGCCCCCGGACGTGGGAGCCGTTCGTCCGTGGCGTGGGCGTGCCCGGCGGCGCGATCACGATGCTCCCGCCCGGCCGGCCACCGGGCGGGGCGGCCGGCACGCCGCTGCACCCGCTGCTCCTGGTGGTGGACGCCGGCCCGGTGACCGCCGACCCGGCACCCGCTCCGGGCTGGCAGGCCACCCTCGTCGTCCGGGACGAGCTCACCCCGTCCGACGGTGACGCCCTCGGCCGCGCCGACCTGGCCGTGCTGCAACCACTGGACCCTGCGGAGGCCGCCGTCGCCGGTGCCGCGCTCGGGTTGGGCGGCTCCGCCGAGTGGCTGACCCGCATCCGGGAGGACATGGTGGCGGTGGTGAACCGGCGGGCGCTGCGCTGGGCGCTGGTCGCCCCGACCCCGATCGAGGCGCAGCTCATCGGCGCGCCCACCCGCCGCTGACCCGCACCGGCGGGTTCCGCCGGTTGGCCGGGCATGGCACCATCGCCGCCATGACCTCTCTGCTGATCCGGCTGGGAAGCACGGTGGTGGCCCTCTGGCTGGCCACCCTCCTGATTCCCGGGATCGCCCTCAATTCCGACTCGACCACCGAGACGGTCACCACGCTGGTCCTGGTCTCGGTGATCTTCGGCGTGGTCAACGCCGTCCTCCAGCCGATCATCAAGACCGTGGGCTGCGGTTTCTACCTGCTGACGCTCGGCCTCATCGCGTTGGTCGTGAACGGACTGCTCTTCCTGCTCACCAGCTGGATCGCCGGCCAGGCGGGGCTGCCGTTCGAGGTGGACGGCTTCTGGCCTGCGGCGGTGCTCGGCGCGCTCCTGGTCAGCGTGGTCACCTGGCTCCTCGGCGCCCTGCTCGACCGGGACTGACCCTCCGGGCCACCGGGTGGCGCGAGCCGCATCCCGGGAAGTGGCTGTTCAGCACCCCCGGTGGCCGGGGTTAGCCTGCGCTCGTGCTGAACCTGACCCGCGCCGACGGCTACCGGATCTCCACCGACCCGACCCGCATCGACCTGGACCGCGTCCACCACTGGCTCTCCACCGACACGTACTGGGCGATGGGCCGGGACCGGGAGACGGTGGACCGCGCATTCGCCAACTCCCTGCCCTTCGGGGTGTACCGGCCGGGTGACGGCGGCCAGGTGGCGGTGGCCCGGGTGGTCACCGACCGGGCCACCTTCGCCTGGCTCGCCGACGTCTACGTCGACCCGGCCGAGCGGGGTCGCGGGCTGGGAACCTGGCTGGCCGGCACGGTCCGTGACCACGTCGCCGGGCTCGGCGTACGCCGGATCGTGCTGGCCACGAACGACGCGCACGGGGTGTACGCGAAGGTCGGCTTCGCCCCGATGGACCACCCGGACCGCTGGATGCAGCTCGACCGACGCGACCTGTCATGACACCGCTGCGGCTGGGCTACCTGTACGCCTTCGGGGCGTACCTGGTGTGGGGCTTCTTCCCGCTCTACCTGCGCCTGCTGCGCCCGACCGGGCCGGTCGAGGTGCTCGCCCACCGGATCGTCTGGTCGGTGGCCGTGGTCGCGTTGCTGCTGGCCGCGCTGCGCCGGATCACCGTCCTGCGGGACCTGCTGCGCCGTCCCCGCACGCTCGCCGGGATCACGCTCGCGGCCGCGCTGATCGGGGTGAACTGGGGCGTCTACGTCTACGGGGTCGACACCGACCAGGTGGTGGAGACCGCGCTCGGATACTTCGTCAACCCGCTGGTGTCGGTGCTGCTCGGCGTGACCGTGCTGCGGGAGCGGATGCGTCCGGCGCAGTGGGCGGCGGTGGGCGTCGGCGGGCTGGCCGTGGCCGTCCTCACCGTCGACTACGGCCGCCCGCCGTACCTGGCGCTGATCCTGGCGCTCAGCTTCGGCGGGTACGGCCTGGTCAAGAAGCGGCTCGGGCTGCCCGCCGCCGAGGGCCTGTTCGTGGAGTCGGCGGTGCTGCTCCTGCCCGCCGTCGGCTACCTGGCCTGGCTCTGGTCCGACGGTGGGCTGACCTTCGGCCGGATCTCCGCCGGCCACACCGCGCTGCTGGTGCTGCTCGGTGCGGCGACCGCCGTCCCGCTGCTCTGCTTCGCGGGGGCCGCCAACCGGCTGCCGCTGACCGCGCTGGGCATCATGCAGTACCTCACCCCGACCCTCCAGCTCGCCTGCGGGGTGCTGATCCTGCACGAGCCGATGCCGCCGGCCCGGCTGGCCGGCTTCGGGCTGGTCTGGGCGGCGCTGGTGGTGTTCACCGTGGACGCGCTCCGGCACGCCCGCCGCCGCGCCGCCACGGCGCCGACCGCCCCCGATCCCGTTGCCGTGGACCACGCCGGGTCCGACCCGGACGCCGGGGACGGGGCCGCCGGCGCCCCGGACGGCGGGTCCCGTGGGGCGCCGCCCCGGCCGGCTCAGCGGACGTCGTAGCCGAGCACGGGGGTGCCGTCGGCGCGGAGCAGTTCCAGCCGGACCAACTCCGCGTCGGTGAACCGGGTGGCCCCGGTGAACCGGACCTCGTCGCCGGGGGCGGCCCGCCAGGACCCGACCTGTTCCGACGCGCCGTCCGGGCCGTACGCCACCAGCCGGAAGACGTACGCCTTGACGTAGTCGGGGCGCGGATCGTACCCGCAGCGCATGGTGATCTCGGTGCCCCACTCGGTGCCGGTCAAGCCGATCTCGGCACGCACCGGGGCAGCCCCGGCGACCGGTCGCATCGCCACCATCCGAACCCCGTCGTCGGGCTGCCCGACGGAGCGCAGGGCGGCCACGCCGAAGCCCACCACCAGCGTGAACACGGCGGCGGTCAGCACGGTCACGGCGTACCGCCAGCGGGCCCGCCGCCGTTCGTGCCGGTGCCGCCGGTCGGCGGCGGCGAGCAGCGCCGGTACCCGGGGCTGCTCCGGCGCCGGCACCAGGTGCTCCACCTCGGCCGGATCGAGCCGGCCGAGCAGGCCGGGCAGGGCGGCGACCTCGGTGACCGCGGCCCGGCAGGCCGAGCAGCCGGCCAGATGCCGCTCGTACGCGGCCCGCTCGGCCGGAGCGAGGGCACCGAGCACGTACGCACCGTCGTCGTACGCGAACTCGCAGCCCGTCACTGCGTCACCCCCATCTCGGCCAGCACCAACCGTAGTGACCGCAACGCGTAGTGGGTGCGGGACTTGACGGTGCCCGGCGGCACCCCGAGCCGGGCCGCCGCCTCGGCGACCGACCGCCCCCGGTAGAAGCACTCCACCAGCACCTCCCGGTGGGTCGGGCTGAGCCGGGACAGCGCCTCGGCGATCGTCCACGCCTCCACCGCCCGCTCGGTCTCGTCCACCGTCGGTGGTGGCTCGGGCAGCTCGTCGGTGACCACCTCACCGACCCGGGTGGACCGCCGCCGCCAGGCGTCGATGGCCAGGTTGCGGGCGGTGGTGAAGAGCCAGGCACGCACCGATCCGCGTTCCGGGTCCAGGGACGCGGGACTGCGCCAGGCCCGGAGCAGGGTCTCCTGCACCAGGTCCTCGGCCCGTTGCCGGTCACCGCCCACCAGGCGCAGGGCGTACGCGTGGAGCGCGTCGGCGTGCTCGTCGTGCAGGGCCCGGAGCAGGTGGGCGTCGTGGTCGCTGATGGCGGTCTCCTCGCAGTCGCCGCAGCGGGGCGTACGCCGCAAGATACGTGCCACGCGCCGGATCGGTTCACTGAGCTGGAGGTGTTCACGTCCGGTTAACGCCGAGGCCGACGCCCGCTCAACCTGCCCTCCTAGCGTCCGGCAGAACGCGCGTCCAGACGTGTCCTGCGCGCACCCACCCTCCAGGAGGCTCCTCCCCATGAGCGACCGACGCCGGCTGCTTCCCCTGCTGGGCGCGAACCGCCACGGCAGCCGCGACTCGATGACCTGCCTGTACCGCTGCGGCAACGCCTGCGACCACCCGGTACCCAACACCTCTGACAACCCGTACCTCGGTGACATCGTCAGCGCCGAGGTGTCCCGGCGCGGCGTCGTCCGGGCCGGCGCGGTCGGCGCGCTCGTCCTCGGGGTCGGCGGCTCGCTCGCCGGAGCCGGCATGGCCTCCGCCGCCCCGGCCGGTGCCGCCGCCCCGGCGCTGCCCGAGGTGGCGGACTTCGCCGCCCGCCAGCGGGCCGGCAACGGCGCGCTGACCTTCCGGGCCATCCCGCCGAACAAGCTGGACACCTTCGTCGTGCCGAACGGCTACGACCACGCGGTGGTCATCCGCTGGGGCGACGAGGTCGTGCCGGGCGCGCCCGACCTGGACGTGCACAACCAGACCGGGGCCCGCCAGTCGAAGCAGTTCGGCTACAACAACGACTTCGTCGGGGTGCTCCCGCTGGACCGGCGTGGCAAGCGCGCACTGCTCGTGGTCAACCACGAGTACACCAACGAGGACCTGATGTTCCCCGGCTTCACCAGCCAGGACGCGCTCACCGAGGAGCAGGTGCGGGCCGCGATGGCCGCGCACGGGCTTTCCGTCGTCGAGATCGAGCGGGTCGGCGACACCGGCGAGTGGCGCCCGGTGGCGCGGGGCGCACGCCCATACAACCGGCGGATCACCGCGCTGGCGACCAAGTTCGACGTGACCGGCCCGGCGGCCGGCTCGGCGTGGCTGAAGACCGCCGCCGACCCGAAGGGCCGGACCGTCGTCGGCACGCTGAACAACTGCGCCGGCGGGATCACCCCGTGGGGCACCGTGCTCTCCGGCGAGGAGAACTTCAACCAGTACTTCGTCGGCGGCGACGCCGTGCCGGCGGACGTGAAGTCGAAGCTCGCCCGCTACGGCATCGACACCGCCAAGCGGTACCCGTCGGGCAGCCGCAAGTGGGAGCGGGCCGACGAGCGCTTCGACCTGGCCAAGCACCCCAACGAGGCGAACCGGCACGGCTGGATCGTCGAGGTCGACCCGTTCGACCCCGACGGCCGGCCGCGCAAGCACACCGCGCTGGGCCGGTTCAAGCACGAGGGCGCGAACGTCATCGTCGCCAAGAGCGACCACGTGGTGGCGTACATGGGCGACGACGAGCGGTTCGACTACCTCTACAAGTTCGTGTCGGACAAGAAGTACCTCAAGGGCAACTCCTGGCACGCCCGCCGGCACAACCTGACCCTGCTGGAGTCGGGCACGCTCTACGTGGCGAAGCTCGACGAGACCAGCGCCGGCGAGATCGACGGTTCGGGCAAGCTCCCCTCCGACGGCGCGTTCAACGGCCGTGGCCGGTGGATCAAGCTGGTCAGCGGCAACCGCTCGTACGTCGACGGGATGACCGCCGCCGAGGTGCTCACCTTCACCCGGCTCGCCGGGGACAAGGTCGGCGCCACCAAGATGGACCGGCCGGAGGACGTCGAGCCGAGCCTCGCCACCGGCAAGGTGTACGTGGCGCTGACCAACAACACCAACCGGGGTGTGGGCAGCAACCCGAAGGCGGACGAGGCCAACCCGCGCAACGCCAACAAGCACGGGCACATCCTGGAGCTGGTCGAGGACTCCGGCGACAACACCGCCGGGACGTTCGCCTGGTCGCTGCCGATCGTCTGCGGCGACCCGACCGACCCGTCGACCTACTTCGCCGGGTACGACAAGGCGAAGGTCTCCCCGATCTCCTGCCCGGACAACGTCGCCTTCGACAGCACCGGCAACCTCTGGATCTCCACCGACGGCAACGCGCTGGGCAGCAACGACGGCCTCTTCGCCGCGCCGATCGAGGGCCCGGAGCGGGGTCACCTCAAGCAGTTCCTCACCGTGCCGCTCGGCGCGGAGGCCTGCGGCCCGTTCATCACCACCGACGACCGCTCGGTCTTCGTGGCCGTGCAGCACCCCGGTGAGGTCAGCGGTGCCTCGCTGGAGAACCCGGCCTCGAACTGGCCGGACGGCGACTTCGCCAAGCCCGGCGTGGTCGTCACCTGGCGCCTCGACGGCGGCCACATCGGCGCCTGAGGTGTTTGCAGGGGTCCCTTGTTACGCAAGAAGCGGTAACAAGGGACCCCTGCTACCACCTGGGCCGGCGGCGCAGTGCTCGACGCAGCGCTCAGGGTTCGCGCGGCGCTTGGTGCTCGGTGGCTCAGGCTTCGGCGGTGAGGCCCTCGGCGACGGTCCGGGCCACGGTGAGCAGTTTGGCCCGGACCACCCGGGCAGAGGTCATCAGCTCGCCGGCGGGCATGGCACAGGCGAGCACCACCCGGCGTTCGATGTCCTTGTCCGGCGCGACGAGCACCGCCGCGCAGGCCACCCCCTGCCGGAACTGGCCCAGTTCCATCTGCATGCCGCGCCGGTCACCGGCGGCCAGGTCGGCCTCGAACGCCTCGGCCGTGGTCAGCGTGGTGGCGGTGAACGGACGCATGCCGTACTCCCGCAGGTACCGGAAGCGCTGCTCGGCGGTGAGCGTGGCCAGCATGGCCTTGCCGAGCGCCGTGGCGTGGGCGGCCTCGTCGAAGCCGGGCATCAGGTCCTCCAGGTACGGCGAGCGCGCACCCTCGACCACCGCCGTGATCGCCACCTGGCCTCCCACGAACCGACCCAGGAAGTGGCTGTACCCACTGTCCATGGCCGCCCGGCGTAACGTCTCGCCGACCACGGCGGGCCCGCGGAAGGCGGTCACCAGCTCCCGGTACCGGTCGGCGATCTCCAGCCCGACGATGTACGTGCCGTCCTCCCGCCGGATCACGTATCCCTCGTAGGCGAGGGTCCGGACGAGGTGGTAGGTGGTGGCCACCGTCAACTCGCAGCGTCGGGCGATCTGCTTGACGGTCAGGCCCTTCGGGGCGCGACCGACCGCCTCGAGCACTCGTAGCGCGCGGGACACGCTCCGGATGAGATCGGAAGGTTCCGCCAAGGGGTCGCGCACAACCACCTCCGCCGCCGGGGTCTACACCATATGAAAAACAGGCCTCGTAGGAAATGCCTGCCCGATCGAGGATGCCAGATATCCATCGACTGTGTGTGCACCGACAGACACAGTGGGTTGATCGACTGTGATCCGTGCCCGAATTCATCGCGAGTTGATCCGCGCTGGGTAGGTTGGCCGCACCATGACCGACACCGCCTCCGCCACCGTCCTCCGCCCTGCCCCGGCCCGTCCGGTACGCGTCGGCGTCGGCGCGGTCACCACCACCGTCGCCTGCGTGCTGCCCGTCTTCCTGGTCGGTGGCATGGCCGTGCAGATGGGCGCGGAGCTGGGCTTCTCCGCCACCGGACTGGGCGTGGCCGTCGCCGTCTACTTCGGGGTGAGCGCGCTCGCCTCGGTCCCCTCCGGGGCGCTGGTGGAGCGGTACGGCCCCGCCCGGACAGCCCGTCTCGGCATCCTGCTGGCCGCCGGGTCGCTGCTCGCCGTGGCGACGGTCGCGCGATCGTACCCGGTTCTGGTGGTCCTGCTGGCGGTCGGCGCCGCCGCGAACGCGCTCGGGCAGCTCGCCAGCAACACCACGCTGGCCCGGCACGTGCCCGCCCACCGGCAGGGGCTGTCGTTCGGCGTGAAGCAGGCCGCGATCCCGGTCGCCACCCTGCTGGCCGGTGCCGCCGTACCGGCGGTCGCGCTGACCGCCGGCTGGCGCTGGGCGTTCGGCATCGCGGCTTGCGCGGCCGTGGCGGCGCTGTGCGCCGTACCCGGCGAAGAGGCCGGCCCGGTCCGGCGTGGTGGCGCCGGCCAGCGGGGGCGGCCCCCGGCGCCGCTGGTGCTGATCGGGATGGCCGCGACGCTCGCCGCCGCCGCCGCGAACGCGCTCGGCACCTTTCTGGTCGACTCCGCCGCCACCCGTGGGCTGGATCCGGGGCTGGCCGGTCTGACGCTGACCCTGGGCAGCGCGGTCTGCGTACTGGCCCGGGTGTCGGCCGGCTGGTTGGCCGACCGGCGCACCGGTAGCCACGTGGTGGTCGTCGCCGGGATGCTGGGGGTGGGCGCGCTGGGGCTGGTGCTGCTCGCCGTGGCCGGGACAGTTCCGCTGGTGGTCGGCGTGGTGCTCGGCTTCGGTCTGGGCTGGGCGTGGCCCGGCGTGATGACCTTCGCCGTGGTCCGGCTCTACCCGCAGGCCCCGGCCGCCGCCACCTCGATCACCCAGACCGGCGTGTACGCGGGCGGCTGCCTCGGCCCGCTGGCGCTCGGCCTGCTGGCCGACCGGTTCGGCTACCCCACCATGTGGGCCACCGGCGCCGCAGCGATGCTGTTGGCCGCCGCCCTCATGCTCACCGCCACCCGTACCCTGCCCCGCTGACCACGCCGCCGCCCCTGAGCGGCCCTCCCGACCGTGAACCGGGGTGGGGTGGTGGGTCAGCTGGTGCGGTCGGCCACGAAGTCGCAGAGGGACTCGAGGGCCCGGCGGGCGGGGCCGTCGGGGAGCGGTGAGAGCTGCTCCCGGGCCTCCTCGGCATAGCTGCGCACCGTCTCCCGGGCCCGCTTCAGCGCCGGACTCTCCCGCAGCAGGCCGAGCGCCTCCGCGTGCAGGTCGTCGTCGGTGAGCGGACCGGTGGCCAGGATCTCCCGCAGCCGCACCGACGCGGCGTCCGCGTCGTCCGAGGCCAGCGCGTAGAGCACCGGCAGGGTGGGGACGCCCTCGCGCAGGTCCGTACCCGGGGTCTTGCCCGACTGCACCGACTCCGACGAGATGTCGAGCAGGTCGTCGGAGAGCTGGAAGGCCAGGCCGATGGTCTCGCCGTACCCGGCGAGCGCCTCGATGTGGGCGGCCGGGGCAGCACCGAACATGCCACCGAAGCGGGCCGAGGTCGCGATCAGCGAACCGGTCTTCTCGGCGATCACGTGCAGGTAGTGCTGGACCGGGTCGTCCCCGGCGCGCGGGCCCACCGTCTCGGCGATCTGGCCGTGCACCAGGCGGGCGAAGGTGCGCGCCTGGAGGCGGACCGCCTCGGTGCCCAGGTCGGCCGCGATGTCCGCGGCGCGGGCGAAGAGGTAGTCGCCGACCAGGATCGCGACCGAGTTGGTCCACCGGGAGTTGGCGCTGGGCGCACCCCGGCGCACCGACGCCTCGTCCATCACGTCGTCGTGGTAGAGGGTCGCCAGGTGGGTGAGTTCCATCACCACCGCCGCCGGCACCACCTGCGGACCGGTCGGGTCGCCGAACTGGGCGCCGAGCGCCACCAGCAGCGGCCGGAACCGCTTGCCGCCGGCCTCCACCAGATGCCGGGCGGCCTGGGTGACGAGCGGATCCGCGCTCGCCACGCTCGACCTCAGGTCGGCCTCGACGGTCTCCAGCAGTCCGAGAACGGAGGCTTCGAGCCGGGCGTCGGCGAGGTAGAGACCGAGCGAGTCGAATTGCCCCGTTCCCGGCCGGGTCCGACGACCGCCGGAGCCGGGGGCACCTGTTCGCTGGCCAGCCGCTGTCTCCACGCCCTCAACCATGCCACACCCGCTCGACCTGTTCCGGTCGGGGCGGGCCCGGCGGCACCCGCCCGACCACCGAAACGGCCGGCCCCGACCACTGCCGTGGCGTCCGGTGGGCCGGAGGCGACGACGGTGGCCGGGGCCGGCCGATCGGCTGGGTCATCGAATGAACTGCGAGGCCCCGTCTGCCAGGTCGAGCAGCGGCGCCGGGGCCACCCCCAGGAGCACGGTGGCGGCCACGCCGATCATCAGGGCGGCGGCGGTCAGCCCACCCGGCACGGTGACCGTCGGGGTGGAGTCCCCCGGCTCGGAGAGCCACATCATCACCACGACCCGCAGGTACGGGAAGGCCAGCACCATGCTGGTCAGCACACCGGCGATCACCAGCCACGCCTGCCCGCCGTCCAGGGCCGGACCGAAGACCGCGACCTTGCTCATGAAGCCGCTGGTCAGCGGAATACCGGCGAAGGCCAGCAGGATGAGGGTGAACAGCGCGGCGTAGAACGGCGACCGCCGGCCCAGACCCGCCCAGCGGGACAGGTGGGTCGCCTCGCCGTCGGCGTCGCGTACCAGGGTCACCACGGCGAACGCGGCGAGCACCGAGAAGCCGTACGCGACCAGGTAGAACATCGTGCCGGCGACGCCGTCCTTGCCGGGGGCGAGCACACCGACCAGCAGGTACCCGGCGTTCGCGATCGACGAGTACGCCAGCAGCCGCTTGATGTCGGTCTGGGTGACCGCCAGCACCGCGCCGACCAGCATGGTGAGCACCGCCACCCCGCCGAGCACCGGGGTGAAGTCCCAGGCGGCCCCGCCGAAGGCGACGTGGAAGATCCGCAGCAGGGCGCCGAAGGCGGCGACCTTGGTGCAGGCGGCCATGAAGCCGGTGATCGGGGTCGGCGCGCCCTGGTAGACGTCCGGGGTCCAGACGTGGAAGGGAGCCGCCGCGGCCTTGAAGAGCAGGCCGATGGAGATCAGCGCGATACCGGCGAAGAGCAGCACCCGGCTGGAGGTCGACTCACCCACCGCCGCGGCGACCGTGTTCAGGTCGACGCCGGCGTCCCGGCCCGGCGTGCCGGAGGTGAAGCCGTAGATCAGCGCCACGCCGAAGAGGAAGAACGCCGAGGCGTACGCGCCGAGCATGAAGTACTTCAGCGCGGCTTCCTGGCTCAGCAGCCGACGCCGCCGGGCCAGCGCGCAGAGCAGGTAGAGCGGCAGCGAGAAGACCTCGAGGGCGATGAACATGGTGAGCAGGTCGTTCGCCGCCACGAAGATCAGCATGCCGGCGATGGCGAAGGTGGTCAGCGGGTAGACCTCGGTCGCCCCGTTCTGCCCCTCGGCCTGCCGGCGGTCCTCGGTCGACTCGGCCCGGACCGCGGCCTGGGCCACGAACGCGCCGCCCCGCTCGACCGTCCGCTCACCGATCAGCAGCAGCGCCACCGCGGCGAGGAGCAGGATGCCGCCCTGGAGGAACAGGGTCGGCCCGTCCACCGTGATCGCCCCACCGATGGTGATACCCCGCCGGTCGTTGGCGGCCACCACCGCCACGAAGGCGGCCACCACCGCCGCCAGGGCGAGCATGAGCTGGACCGGGTGGCGACCCCGGCGCGGCACGAACGCCTCGACCAGGACGCCGAGCAGGGCCGCGCCCAGCATGATCAGGACCGGTAGGAGCGCCAGGTAGTCGATCGAGGGCAACTCGAGCTGCTCGGTCACTTTGCTGCCTCCTGGACGCTGCCGACCGTCGGAGCGGGGTCGGTCTTGCCGACGTCCTGCATGGTCGCCTGGACGGCGGGGTTGATGACATCGGTGAGCGGCTTGGGATAGAAGCCGAGCAGCACGATCAGCGCGATCAACGGGGCGACCACGACCTTCTCGCGCAGGTTCAGGTCACGCTTCATGCCCTCGACCTCGGTCAGCGCCGGGTTGAGGGTGCCCTGCGTGGTGCGCTGCACCATCCAGAGCACGTACGCCGCCGCCAGGATGATGCCGAGCGTGGCGATCACCGCGACCGGCTTGTTCACCGTGAAGGTGCCGATCAGCACCAGGAACTCGGAGATGAACGGCGCGGTGCCGGGCAGTGCCAGTGAGGCGAGACCGGCAAAGAAGAGCACCCCGGCCAGGACCGGAACCAGCTTGCCCGCACCGCCGAAGTCGCTGATCAGCGCCGAGCCGCGCCGCGCGATCAGCATGCCCACCACCAGGAAGAGCAGGCCGGTGGCGAGGCCGTGGTTGACCATGTAGAGGACCGCGCCGGTGCCGGCCTGGGTGGTGAAGGCGAAGATGCCGACGCCGATGAAGCCGAAGTGCGCGATCGACGTGTACGACACCAGCCGCTTCAGGTCGTTCTGCCCGACCGCCAGCAGCGCGGCGTAGATGATGCCGATCACGCCCAGCGCCAGCGCCCAGGGCGCGAACCACTTCGACGCCTCCGGGAACATCGGCAGGCAGTAGCGCAGGATGCCGAAGGTGCCGACCTTGTCCATGACGCCGACGAGCAGCGCGGCGGAGCCGGCCGGGGCCGCGCCACCGGCGTCCGGGAGCCAGGTGTGGAACGGGAAGAACGGCGCCTTGATCGCGAAGGCGATGAAGAAGCCGAGGAAGAGCCAGCGCTCGGTGCCGGCGGAGATGTCCGCCTGCACCAGCGCCTGCCAGTCGAAGGTCTTCCCGCCGACGACCCAGAGGCCGATCACCGCGGCCAGCATGAACAGACCGCCGACCAGCGAGTAGAGGAAGAACTTCACTGCGGCGTACTGGCGCTGGTGACCGCCGTAGCTGCCGATGATGAAGTACATCGGCACCAGCATGACCTCGAAGAACACGTAGAAGAGGAAGACGTCGGCGGCGGCGAAGACGCCGATCATCGTGCTCTCGAGCACCAGCAGCAGCGCGAAGTAGGCCGGCACGGACCGCTTCGACTGCTCGGCGTCGTGCCAGGAGGCCAGGATCACCAGCGGCACCAACACCGCGATCAGCATCAGCATCACCAGGGCGATGCCGTCGGCGGCGAAGGTGAACCGGGCGTCCCACTGCGGGATCCAGGTGTAGGACTCGCGGAACTGGAACCGCTCGCCACCGGTCTTGAATGCCACCCACATGACCACGGTCAGCGCCAGCACCGCCAGCGACCAGACCAGGGCCACCTGCTTGGCGAACTCCGGCCGGCTGCGCGGCAGGAAGGCCACGATCAGGGCGCCGACCAGCGGCGCCACGGTCAGCACCGAGAGGAAGGGGAAGTCGGACATTATGCGGCCTTACCTCCGTCGTGACTGCGCGGTCCGCCGGCAGCGGCGGCCGCCGGGAAGAGGTCGATCACGCCAACCACCCCGCCTGTACGGCCAGGAACGCGGCGACCACCAGCAGCGCGCCGGTCAGGATCGACGTCGCGTACGACCGGACGAAACCGGTCTGGAGCCGCCGGAGCCGGCCGGAGCCCCCGCCGACCGCTGCGGCGAGACCGTTGACCAGCCCGTCGACGCCCCGGTTGTCCAGGTAGACGAGCGCCCGGGTGAGGAAGATGCCCGGCTTCTCGAAGACCGCCTCGTTGAACGCGTCGGTGTAGAGGTTGCGCCGGGCGGCGGTGACCAGCACCCCGGCCGGCTGCGGCGCGGTGGCGGTGCCGTTGCGGAACAGCATCCAGGCCAGCCCGACACCGAGCACGGTGACCAGCAGAGAAAGCACCGTGATGACGGTGTGCGACAGGACCGCCTCGTGGTGCCCTTCCTCGCCGCCCAGGCCGGCGGTGGCGGTCAGCCAGTCCGGCACGGAGGTGGAGAGGAGGAAACCGGCACCGACCGAGCCGACGGCCAGCAGGATCAGCGGAATCGTCATCAGGGCCGGCGACTCGTGCGGGTGCTCGATCTCCTCGGTCCACCGCTTCGGGCCGTGGAAGGTGAGCACGAAGAGCCGGGTCATGTAGAAGGCGGTCAACCCGGCACCGGCCAGCGCCGCCCCGCCGAACAGCCACGCCGTCCAGTCGTCCCGCTCGAAGGCGGCCACGATGATCGGCTCCTTGGAGAAGAAGCCGGAGAACGGGAACATGCCGATGATGGCGAGCCAGCCCATCATGAAGGTGATCCAGGTGATCTTCATGTGCTTCGACAGCCCGCCGAAGCGCCGGATGTCCACCTGGTCCTTCATGCCGTGCATGACCGAGCCGGCCCCGAGGAACATGTTGGCCTTGAAGAAGCCGTGCGCCAGCAGGTGCACGATGGCCAGCGCGTACGCCGCGCCGCCGAGCCCCACGCCGAGGAACATGTAGCCGATCTGGCTCACCGTCGACCAGGCGAGCACCCGCTTGATGTCGTCCTTGGCCGCGCCGATGACACAGCCGATCAGCAGGGTGAGCGCACCGACGCTGACCACCACGAGCTGGAGCGTCTCGTTGGCCGAGTAGATCGGGTTGGACCGGGCGATCAGGTAGACGCCCGCGGTGACCATCGTGGCCGCGTGGATGAGCGCCGACACCGGGGTCGGACCCTCCATCGCGTCCGGAAGCCACGCCTGGAGCGGGAACTGGCCGGACTTGCCGGTCGCGCCGAGCAGCAGCAGCAGGCCGAGCACCAGGACGGTGCCGCCGGCCAGGCCGCTCACCCCGTTGAACACCTCGTCGTACTGGGTGGTGCCCAGGGTGGCGAACATGATGAAGATGCCGATGGCCAGGCCGGCGTCGCCGACCCGGTTCATCAGGAACGCCTTCTTGCCGGCGGTGGCCGCGCTCGGCCGGTCGGACCAGAAGGAGATCAGCAGGTACGACGCCAGACCGACGCCCTCCCAGCCGAAGTAGAGCATCACGTAGTTGTTGCCGAGCACCAGCAGGAGCATGGCGGCGACGAACAGGTTGAAGTACGCGAAGAAGCGTCGCCGCCCCGCGTCGTGGGCCATGTACTCCACCGCGTACAGGTGGATCAGGAAGCCCACGCCGGTGATCAGCAGGACGAAGACCGCCGCCAGCGGGTCGAAGAGCAGGCCGAAGTCCACCCGGAAGTCACCGACGGCGATGAAGTCCCAGAGGCTCCGCTCGACCGACTTGTTCTCCAGGCCACGCAGCTGGAAGAAGTAGGTGAGGCCGAGGACGAAGGCGGCACCGATGGCGGCCACGCCGAGCCAGTGTCCCCACCGGTCGGCCCGCCGGCCCAGCAGCAGCAGGATCGCCGCGCTGACCAGGGGGATGGCCACCAGCAGCCAGACGCTGCCGAGCAAACCCGTGGCCTCTGCGTAACGCACAGTTTCTTCCACTGCGTCGGCCCCTCTAGTACTTGAGCAGGTTGGCGTCGTCGACGCTCGCCGAGCGTCGAGTCCGGAAGATCGACATGATGATCGCGAGCCCGACCACGACCTCGGCGGCGGCCACCACCATCACGAAGAAGGCCATGATCTGCCCGTTCAGGTCACCGTTGATCCGGGCGAACGTGACCAGGGTCAGGTTCGCCGCGTTGAGCATCAGCTCGATGCACATGAACAGCACGATCGCGTTGCGGCGGATGAGCACCCCGACCGCGCCGATGGTGAACAGCACCGCGGCCAGGATCAGGTAGTAGTCGGGGGTCATCCCTGAACCAGCCTTTCGTTCGCGACTGCGGGGCTCCGCTCCGCTGCACTCCTCGCGCTCACCGGTCGGTCCCCTTCAGCGTCGTCTCCTCCGCCGACAGCTCCCGGACCGGCATGATCTCGGGGATGCTGCGCTCGGTCAGCCGGCCGTCGGGCAGCCGCGCCGGGGTGGCCACCGAGGAGGAGGTGGCGAAGACACCCGGGCCGGGCTTCGGACCGGGGTAGTTGCCGGGGGCGAAGCGGGCCTTCATGGTCGCGATCTGGTCGACCTTGTCCTCCCGGCGCCGCTCGATGTGCGCCAGCACCATCGCCCCGACCGCGGCGGTGATCAGCAGCGCCGAGGTCAGCTCGAAGGCGAAGACGTACTTGGTGAAGAGCAGCCGGGCGATGCCCTGCACGTTCCCCTCGGCGTTGGCCTCGTCCAGACCCACCGGCGTGGTGCCGTCGAGCGCCCGGGCGAGACCACCGCCGACCAGGCCGGCGAAGCCGAGTCCGAGCAGGACCGCCGCCACGCGCTGGCCGCGCAGCGTCTCGATCAGCGAGTCGGACGAGTCCCGGCCGACCAGCATCAGCACGAACAGGAACAGCATCATGATCGCGCCGGTGTAGACGATGATCTGCACCATGCCGATGAACGGACCCGCCTGGAGCACGTAGAAGACGCCCAGGCAGAGCATGGTCAGCACCAGCCAGAGCGCCGAGTGCACCGCGTTGCGCGCCCAGAGCATGCCGATCGCGCCGAGCAGCGCCAGCGGGGCGAGGATCCAGAAGGTGATCTCCTCGCCGCCGGACACCTCGCCCGCCGCGGCCAGCACCGTAGACGTGGTCATGCCCTGTCTCCCTTGTTGCCCTTGGCCGCCTCGGCCCGCTGGGCCGCCTGCTCGGCGCCGGGGAAGGTCACGCCCGGGGTCTCGTCGAGCGAATACCGGCCGGGGCCCATCGGGGAGCGCTCGGCCCCGGCCGAGGTGCCCGGGTTCTCCAGCGCGCCGACGTAGTAGTCCTTCTCGCTGTCGCCCAGTCGCATCGGGTGCGGCGGCTGCTCCATCCCCTCGAGCAGCGGCGCGAGCAACTGCTCCTTGGTGAAGATGAGGTCCTGCCGGTTGTCCCGGGCCAGCTCGTACTCGTTGCTCATGGTCAGCGAACGGGTCGGGCAGGCCTCGATGCAGAGCCCGCAGAAGATGCAGCGGGCGTAGTTGATCTGGTAGGTGCTGGCGTACCGCTCACCCGGCGAGAAGCGCTGCTCGTCGGTGTTGTCGCCGCCCTCGACGTAGATCGCGTCCGCCGGGCAGGCCCAGGCGCACAGCTCACAGCCGATGCACTTCTCCAGCCCGTCCGGGTGCCGGTTGAGGATGTGCCGCCCGTGGTAGCGCGGCGCCGGGGTCGGCGGCTTGAACGGGTAGTCGGTCGTGACGACCTTCCTGAACATGTGCGAGAAGGTGACGCCGAAGCCCTTGAACGTTCCGGTGATCCCGCCCACGTCACACCTCCTTCGAGTCCGGGCCGGCGCCGATGTTGGCCGGCTCCCGCTCGGCCACCACCCGCTTGGTGCGCGGGCTTGGTGGCACCTGCAGGTCCATGGGGGGCACCGGGAAGCTGCCGTGCGGGCGCTTGTCGACCTGTTCCTGCGGGGTGAGCTTCCGTTCCGGCCGGCGGCTCGGCCAGAGCAGTACGGCCAGCAGCAGCAGACCGGCCAGCACGCCGATGCCGGTCAGCCGGCCCCGGCTGTCCCAGTCCTCGATCGAGCGCAGCCAGGCCAGGACCAGGATCCAGACCAGGTTGATCGGGAGCAGGACCTTCCAGCCCAGCCGCATGAACTGGTCGTACCGGAGCCGGGGCAGGGTGCCCCGCAGCCAGACGAAGACGAAGACCAGCATGACGACCTTGCCGAAGAACCACAGCATCGGCCACCAGCCGGAGTTCGCGCCCTCCCAGAAGGTGGTGATCGGCGCGGGGGCCCGCCAGCCACCGAGGAACAGCGTCACGGTGAAGGCCGACATGGTCACCATCGCGACGTACTCGGAGAGCATGAAGAGCGCGAACTTCAGCGAGCTGTACTCGGTCATGAAGCCTGCGACCAGCTCCGACTCCGCCTCCGGCAGGTCGAACGGCGCCCGGTTGGTCTCACCGACGGTGGCGATGAAGAAGATGATGAAGCTCGGCAGGAGCAGGATCGCGTACCAGCCCGGGGCGGAGAACTCCTGCCCGAAGACGTTGAGCTGGGTGCCGTGCGCCTGGGCCGCGACGATTCCGCTGGTGGACATCGTGCCGGCGGTCATGAAGACGGCGACGATGCTCAGCCCGAGCGCGACCTCGTACGAGATCATCTGGGCGCTGGAGCGGAGACCACCGAGCAGCGGGTACGTCGAGCCGGAAGCCCAGCCGCCGAGCACGATGCCGTAGACCGCCATCGAGGAGCAGGCCAGCACCACCAGCACCGCCACCGACACGTCGGTGACCTGGAGCGGCGTCCGGTGGCCGAAGATGCTCACCATCGGGCCGAACGGGATCACCGACAGCGCGGTGACCGCACAGATCACCGAGACGGCCGGGGCGAAGAAGTAGACGACCTTGTCCGCCGCCTTCGGGAGGATGTCCTCCTTGAAGGCCATCTTGAGACCGTCGGCGAGGGTCTGGAGCAGGCCGAACGGACCGATCTGGTTCGGGCCCGGCCGGACCTGCATGTAACCCACCACGCGCCGCTCGAACCAGACGCCGAGCAGGGTGGCGAGCAGGCCGAAGGCGAAGGCGAAGACGATCTTGATCAGGACCAGCCACCACGGGTCCTTGCCGAAGTCGGCCAGCGTCGGGTCCTGCGCGAGGTAGACCGCGTTCACTGGGATACACCCCCGGTGTTGAGGAGCGGGCCCGGGCGGTCGGCGGCGTCCGCGGCGACGCGTTCGGTCGCGGTGGCCGGCTCCGTCGCGGCGGAGACGCGTACCACCGTGCCGGACGTCGCGCCGAGGCTGCGCCGGACGGTCGAACCGGGTGAATTGGTCGGCAGCCAGACGACGCCGTCCGGCATCTCGGTGATGGCCGCCGGCAGGGTCAGCGCCCCCCGGTCGGTCCCCACCGTCACCGCGTCACCGTCGGCGACGCCGAGCGCCTCGGCGGTGCCCTTGCCCAGCCGCACCACCGGCGTCCGGGCGGTGCCGCCCAGGTGTTCGTCACCGTCGATGAGGCTGCCCAGGTCGATGAGCTGGTGCCAGGTGGCGAGGACCGCCTCGCCGTCGCCCGTGCGCGGCGCCGGCTGCGGCTCCACGGACGGAACGGACGGGCGGTCGGTCCGGGTCGCCGGCAGGGAGCCCAGTTCGCGGCGGACGCTGAGCACGTCACCGGTGCCGAGCCGGACGCCCAGCCGGTCGGCGATCGCGTCGAGCACCCGGCCGTCGGACATCGCCGGGGTCTGGAGCACGGCGTCGAACGGCCGGAGCCGTCCCTCCCAGTCCAGGAAGCTGCCGGCCTTCTCGACCACCGGGGCGACCGGGAAGACCACGTCCGCCCGGCGGGCCACCGCGCTCATCCGCAGCTCCAGGCTGACCAGGAACGGCACCTCGTCGAGGGCCTGCTCGGCCAGGCGCGGGTCGGCCAGGTCGGCCGGGTCGACCCCGGCCACCACCAGCGCGCCAAGCTTGCCGGCCGCCGCTGCCGCGACGATGCCGTCGGTGTCCCGGCCGGCCTGGCTGGGGATCACCCCGGCCGCGATGTCCCACGCCTCGCCCAGCTCGGCGCGGGCCCCCGGCTCGGTGACCAGGCGTCCGCCGGGGAGCAGGTTCGGCAGGCAGCCGGTGTCGACCGCGCCCCGGTCACCCGCGCGCCGCGGCACCCAGGCCAGCTTCGCACCGGTACGTCGGGCCACGTCGGCGGCGGCGGAGAGGCCACCGGGGACGCTGGCCAGCCGCTCGCCGACGACCAGGATCGCGCCCTCGGCGCTGAGCGCCTCGCGGACCGTGTCGTGCTCGGCGAGCAGCAGCGCCTCCTCGCCCGGCACCACCCGGGCGAGCTTCGCGCCGAGCTTCTCCAGGCCCCGGGTGGCGAACGGCGCCAGCGCGTACACCTTGAGCTTCTTCTTCAGGTACGCCTTGCGCAGCCGCAGGAAGAGGATCGGGCACTCCTCCTCCGGTTCCAGGCCGGCCAGCACGACGGCCGAGGCGTTCTCGACGTCGGCGTAGGTGACCTCGGTGATCCCGGCAACGTTGCTGGCCAGGAACTCCGTCTCCTCACGGGAGACCGGGCGGGCCCGGAAGTCGATGTCGTTGGTGTTCAGCGCGACCCGGGCGAACTTCGCGTACGCGTAGGCGTCCTCGACGGTCAGTCGGCCACCGGTGAGCACCGCGGTGCCCTGTCCACCGTCCCGCGCGGCGGCCAGCCCCTCGGCGGCCACGGTGAGCGCCTCGCTCCAGGACGCCTCGCGCAGCTCGCCGGTCTTCGCGTCCCGCACCAGCGGGGTGGTGATCCGGTCGAAGGCGCGGGCGTACTGGAAGCCCCAGCGACCCTTGTCGCAGTTCCACTCCTCGTTGACCTGCGGGTCGTCACCGGCGAGCCGGCGCAGCACCTTGCCCCGCCGCCAGTCGGTGCGCTGGGAGCACCCGGCCGAGCAGTGCTCGCAGACGCTCGGGGTGGAGACCAGGTCGAACGGGCGGGCGCGGAAGCGGTACTGGGCGCCGGTCAGCGCGCCGACCGGGCAGATCTGCACGGTGTTGCCGGAGAAGTACGAGTTGAACGGCACGTCGCCGGCGTCCTCGCCCTCCTCCACCCCGTACGTCTCGTCCCGGTAGATGTTGATCTCCTCGGCGGAGGAACGGCCCATCAGGTCGATGAACTTGTCCCCGGCGATCTCCTCGGAGAAGCGGGTGCACCGCTGGCAGAGCACGCAGCGCTCCCGGTCCAGCAGCACCTGGGTGGAGATGTTCAGCGGCTTCTCGTACTCCCGCTTGTGCTCGTGGAAGCGGGAGTCGGTGCGGCCGGTGGACATCGCCTGGTTCTGCAGGGGGCACTCGCCGCCCTTGTCGCACATCGGGCAGTCGAGCGGGTGGTTCATCAGCAGCAGTTCCATCACCCCCTCCTGCGCCTTCTTGGCCACCGGGGAGGTGAGCTGGGTCCGGACCACCATGCCCTCGGCCACCGTCTGGGTGCAGGAGGCGACCGGCTTGCGCTGCCCCTCCACGTCGACGAGGCACTGCCGGCACGCGCCGGCCGGGGCCAGCAGCGGGTGGTCGCAGAACCGGGGGATCGCGATCCCCATCTGCTCGGCGACCCGGATCAGCAGCGCCCCCTTCGGGGCGGTGACCTCGATGCCGTCGATGGTGAGGGTGACCGTCTCGGTCTGCTTCGCTACGTCGGTCATCAGTGCGCCCCTACCAGGGTCTTCTCCGACAACTTGGGAGCAGTACGTCCCTCGATGTAGTCGAGGTAGTCCTGCTTGAAGTACTTCAGTGACGAGGTCACCGAGCTGGTCGCCCCGTCACCCAGACCACAGAACGAGCGACCGAGGATGTTGTCGCAGGTGTCGAGCAGGGTGTCCAGGTCCTCGTGGGTGCCCCGGCCGGCGAGGATCCGCCGGTACACCCGGACCATCCAGTAGTTGCCCTCCCGGCACGGGGTGCACTTGCCGCACGACTCGTGGTGGTAGAACTCCAGCCACCGGTACGTCGCGTAGACCGGGCAGTCCTGGTCGGAGAAGATCTGCGTGGCCGTGGTGCCCAGGATCGAGCCGGCCCCGGCGACGCCCTCGAAGTCCAGTGGCACGTCGAGGTGCTCGGCGGTGAGCAGCGGCGTCGACGATCCACCCGGCGTCCAGAACCGCAGGTTGTGGCCGGGCTGCATGCCCCCGGCCAGCTCCAGCAGCTCGCGCAGGGTGATGCCCATCGAGCACTCGTACTGGCCCGGGTTGGCGATCCGCCCGGAGAGCGAGTAGATCATCGGCCCGGAGGACTTCTCCGTGCCCATGCTCTTCCACCAGTCGGCCCCGCCCAGCACGATGTACGGCACGCTGGCGATGGTGCCGACGTTGTTGACCACCGTCGGGCTGGCGTAGAGGCCGTGCGTCGCCGGGAACGGCGGACGCAGCCGGGGCTGACCCCGGAAGCCCTCCAGCGAGTCCAGCAGGGCGGTCTCCTCGCCGCAGATGTACGCGCCCGCGCCGGAGTGCACCACCAGGTCCAGGTCGAACCCGGAGCCCTGGATGTTCCGGCCGAGGTAACCCCGGTCGTACGCCTCCCGCACCGCGCTGCGCAACCGGCGTGCGGCGTGCACGGCCTCGCCGCGGATGTAGATGTACGCCCGGTTGGCCCGGATGGCGTACGACGCGATGATCACGCCCTCGACCAGCGAGTGCGGGTCGTGCGTCATCAACGGCAGGTCCTTGCAGGTGCCCGGCTCACCCTCGTCGGCGTTGACCACGAGGTAGTGCGGCTTGCCGTCACCCTGCGGGATGAAGCCCCACTTCAGGCCGGTCGGGAAGCCGGCGCCACCGCGACCGCGCAGCCCGGAGTCCTTGATCAGCTGGATCAGGTCGTCGGGGTGTGCCCTGAGCGCCTTGCGCAGGGCGGCGTAGCCGTCCAGCTTCTGATAGGTGTCGATCCGCCAGGCGTCCGGCGAGAGCCACCGCTTGGTGAGCACCGGGGTCAGCTTGGCCAGCGTCTCCGGCCGAGGCGTGGTCACTTGTTGGCCTCCGCTTCCTTGAGCGAGCGCTCCTGCGCAGCGGCGTCGTCACCGGCGGGCTTGCCGTCGCCGGCCGGCGTGTTGGCCGCCGCGCCCTCGGCCTCGGCGGCCCGCGCGTCGCGCGGGGCCGGCGGCGCGCCGTCGACCGGGACCTTGGTGCCCGGCGAGTCCGGGACGGCGGTCTTCGCGTCCGGCTGCCGGGTCTCGGCGGCCCGTACCTCGGGCGACTTGGCGTCCGGGGCCTTCACGTCCGGCGCGGTGCTGCCGGTGGCCGCCTTCGGCGTCGCCGGCTCGGGTGCCGGGGCCGGCTTCGCGGCCTCGGCCCGGGCCTTCGCCTCGGCGGCGGCCTTGTCGGCCTCGGCCTTGCTCCGGATCGGGGTGTTCGGGTCGAAGCCCGGCACCGAGATGCCGTGCTGCTGTGCCAGGCGCAGCCCGCGCAGCGTCGGCTCGCCCGGTCCGCCGTCGGCCACCGCGCCCTCCCGCTCGTCGGCGAAGCCGGCGAGCTGGACCGACATCTCCTTCAGGGTGCAGAGCCGGGCACCCCGGGTCGGCATCGGCCGGCCCCCGGAGCGCAGGTCCTCGACCACGCCGAGGGCGGTCTGCGGGTCGACCCCGTCGAAGAAGTCGTAGTTGACCGTCATCACCGGGCCGTAGTCGCAGGCCGCGAGGCACTCGGCGTGCTCCAGGGTGATCTTCCCGTCGGCGGTCGTCTCGTCGTGCCCCACGCCCAGGTGCTCGGCGAGGGTGTCGTAGACGTCCTGTCCGCCGAGCACGTTGCACATCGTGTTGGTGCAGACGCTGACCAGGTAGTCACCGGTCGGCCGGCGCTTGTACATGGTGTAGAAGGTGGCGACCGCGCCGACCTGGGCCTTGTTCAGGCCGAGCACCTCGGCGCAGAACTCGACCCCGGCCGGGGAGACGTAGCCCTCCTCGGACTGCACCAGGTGCAGCAGCGGGAGCAGCGCGGAACGCGACCGGTCGGCCGGGTAACGGGCGACGATCTCCCGCGCGCGGGCCCGGGTCTCTTCGGTGAAAACACTCATCGGTCACAACCACCCATCACGGGGTCCAGCGAGGCACCACCGGCGATCACGTCGGCGATCAGGCCACCCTCGGCCATCGCCGGGAGCGCCTGGAGGTTGACGAAGCTCGGCTCCCGGTAGTGCACCCGGTACGGCCGGGTGCCGCCGTCGGAGACCGCGTGCACGCCCAGCTCGCCACGGGGTGCCTCGATCGCCACGTAGACCTGGCCCGCCGGGACCCGGAACCCCTCGGTGACGAGCTTGAAGTGGTGGATCAGCGACTCCATCGACTGACCCATGATCTTCGCGACGTGCTCCAGCGAGTTGCCCATGCCGTCGACGCCGATGGCGAGCTGCGCCGGCCAGGCGATCTTCTTGTCGGCGACCATCACCGGGCCCGGCTTCAGCCGGTCCAACGCCTGCTCGACGAGCTTGAGCGACTCCCGGATCTCGGCCAGCCGGACCTGGTAGCGGCCCCAGACGTCACCGTCCGGGTGGGTCGGCACATCGAACTCGTACGTCTCGTAGCCGCAGTATGGCGCGGTCTTGCGCAGGTCCCAGGCGAGCCCGGCGGAGCGGAGCACCGGACCGGTCACGCCGAGCGCCACGCATCCGGTCACGTCGAGCACGGCGACGTTCTTCGTCCGCTCGACCCAGATCGGCTGCCCGGAGAGGAGGTCCTCGTACTCCTTGAGCTTCTTCGGCATCTCCTTGAGGAACTTGCGGATCTTGACGATCGCGTCGTCCGGCACGTCCTGGGCGACCCCGCCCGGTCGGACGTACGCGTGGTTCATCCGCAGGCCGGTGATGAGCTCGAAGATCTCGAGGATGTACTCCCGCTCCCGGAAGCCGTAGAGCATGATCGAGATCGCGCCCAGCTCCATGCCGGTGGTGGCCAGCCAGACCAGGTGCGAGGAGATCCGGTTCAGCTCCATCATCAGGACCCGGATCGTGGTGGCCCGCTCGGTGACCTGCTCCTCGATGCCGAGCAGCTTCTCCACCGCCAGCGAGTACGCCGTCTCGTTGAAGATGGGGGCGAGGTAGTCCATCCGGGTGACGAAGGTCGACCCCTGCACCCAGTTGCGGTACTCGAGGTTCTTCTCGATACCGGTGTGCAGGTAGCCGACGACCGTACGCATCTCGCGGACGGTCTCGCCCTCCAGATCCAGGATCAGTCGCAGCACGCCGTGCGTGGACGGGTGCTGCGGACCCATGTTGACGACGATCCGCTCGTCGTTGATCGGGTCGGTGCCGGAGACGACCTGGTCCCAGTCCCCGCCGGTGACGGTGAAGACCCGGCCCTCGGTCGTCTCACGCTCGGTGGCGTAGCTCGGGGTGCTCACTGGTAGGACCTCCGCTGGTCTGGCGGTGGGATCTCGGCGCCCTTGTACTCGACGGGGACGCCGCCGAGCGGGTAGTCCTTGCGCTGCGGGTGGCCCTCCCAGTCGTCCGGCATGAGGATCCGGGTCAGGTTGGGGTGACCGTCGAAGACGACGCCGAACATGTCGTACGCCTCCCGCTCCTGCCAGTCGGCGGTCGGGTAGACGGCGGTCACGCTCGGCAGGTGCGGGTTCTCGGCCGCGACGGCGGCCTCCAGCCGCACCCGGCGGCGGTAGGTCATCGAGGTGAGGTGGTAGACCACGTGCAGCCGGCGCTCGTCCGCGCCGAGGTAGTCCACCCCGGAGACCGAGGAGCAGAGCTCGAAGCGGAGGGCGAGGTCGTCCCGCATCACCTGGCAGACCTCGGCGATCTTCTCCGGGCGGACGTGCAGGGTCAGCTCGCCCCGGTCGACGACGACCTTCTCGATCGCCTCGTTGAAGGCCGGGTACGCCTCCTCCAGCGCGTCGCGGACCTCGTCGAAGTAGCTGCCGTACGGCCGGGCCGCCTCCTCGATCGGCTGACGCGGCCGGACCAGGCCACCGAAGCCGGAGGTGTCACCGGAACCCTGGATGCCGAACATGCCCCGACCAGCCGGACTGGCCGGCGGGTACTCGGCGGGCGCGGTGGTGCTCGCGCCGGCCGGCGTCACCGGTACCGGAACGCCCCCGTCGTTCGGCTTGTCGTTCGGAGCCGTCATTTGATGCCCCCGTACGGGTGGAGGTGGTTCTGGGCGTTCATCCAGTTCTCGATCCGGAGTTGCTCCTCGCGCCCCTCCTTGACCGCCTGGGTCCACTCGGCGCGCCGGGCCTTGTCCTCCCGGTACGACGACGGCATCGAGCCGTACGGGACCACGGGCACGTCACCGCGGGCATTGCGGGCCTCGAGCATCTTGCGGCCGTTCGGGCCGAGCGGCTCGTGCCCGATCTTCTCGCGGAGCTTGAGGATCGCGTCGATCAGCATCTCCGGCCGGGGCGGGCAGCCGGGGAGGTACATGTCGACCGGGACGACGTGGTCGACGCCCTGGACGATGGCGTAGTTGTTGAACATCCCGCCGCTACTGGCGCAGACGCCCATCGAGAGCACCCAGCGGGGCTCGGCCATCTGGTCGTAGATCTGCCGCAGGACCGGGGCCATCTTCTGGCTCACCCGACCGGCGACGATCATCAGATCGGCCTGGCGGGGCGAGGCGCGGAAGACCTCCATGCCCCAGCGACCCAGGTCGTAGTGCGGTGTACCGGCGGCCATCATCTCGATCGCGCAGCAGGCCAGGCCGAAGGTGGCGCCCCAGACCGACGACTTCCGCGACCAGTTGACGAGCTTCTCCACCGAGGTCAGCAGGATGCCGGCGGGAAGCTTCTCCTCGATTCCCATGTGCGGTTCCTCCCTCAGTCCCAGTCCAGGCCGCCACGCCGCCAGACATAGGCGTACGCGACGAAGACCGCGACGATGAACAGGACCATCTCCACGAAGCCGAAGATCGGCAGGGCGTCGAACGAGACCGCCCAGGGGTAGAGGAAGATGATCTCGATGTCGAAGACGATGAAGAGCATCGCCGTCAGGTAGAACTTGATCGGGAACCGGCCACCGCCGACCGGCTGCGGGCTCGGCTCGATGCCGCACTCGTACGCCTCGAGTTTGGCCTTGTTGTAGCGGCGCGGGCCGGCGAGGCGGGCGGACGCGATCGAAAAGAGCGCGAACGCCGCAGCGAGGGCGAACAGCCCGATGATGGGTGCGTAAGGCGAGAGCGTCATTGTGGTCTCCTGCTCGTCCTTCCCTGCCCTCGGTGGTTGGCGAAATCACACTATTAACTTCACCTCCGGCAACCTGCGCCGGGGGTGCGGTCAGACCGCTGGGGCCGCCTTCGTCATCGCGTTGATGACCCGGTCCATCGCGTCCCCGCCGCGCGGGTCGGTCAGGTTGGCCAGCAGCTTCAGCACGAAGCGCATGAGCATCGGGTGCGGCATGCCGTGCTTGGTGGCGATCCGCATGATCTCCGGTCGGCCGATCAGCTTCACGAAGATCCCGCCGAGGCGGTAGTAGCCGCCGAACCGCGCCTTCAGCTCGTTCGGGTACGCCGTCAACGCCCGCTCGCGCTCCGCGCCCGCCGGACGGGCCAGCGCCTGCACCGCGATCTCTGCGGCCAGCTCGCCGGACTCCATCGCGTACGCGATGCCCTCGCCGTTGAAGGGGTTGACCATGCCGCCCGAGTCGCCGACCAGCAGCACGCCCCGGGTGTAGTGCGGCACCCGGTTGAAGCCCATCGGCAGCGCCGCGCCGAGGATCGGCCCCTCGGCGTTCGCCTCGTCGGTCATGCCCCAGTCGGCCGGCGTGTTGGCCAGCCAGTCGGTGAGCAGTCGCCGGTAGTTCGTCTTACCGAAGGCGGAGGAGGAGTTCAGCACGCCCAGGCCGACGTTGACCCGGCCGTCGCCGAGGCCGAAGATCCAGCCGTACCCGGGCAGCAGGGCGTCGCTGCCCTTGCTGCGCAGTTCGAGCCAGGACTCGAGGTAGTTGTCGTCGTGCTTGGCCGGGGAGCGGTAGTACCGCCGGACCGCCACACCGATCGGGCGGTCCTCCCGCTTGGCCAGGCCGAGCGCGAGGGGGAACCGGCCGGAGACACCGTCGGCGGCGACCACCAGCGGGGCGTGGAAGGTGGCCGGGGCCTTGTCCGGGCCGACCTCGGCCTCGACGCCGGTGACCCGGCCGGTGGGGTCGAGCACCGGGCCCAGGACGTTCACGCCGGTGCGCAGCTCGGCACCGGCCTCGACGGCGCGCCGGGCGAGCAGGTCGTCGAAGTCCAGCCGGGTGCGCACGAGCCCGTAGTTGGGGAAGCTGGCCAGGTCGGGCCAGTCCAGCTCCAGCCGGAGGCCGCCGCCGATCACCCGCAGGCCCCGGTTCTGGAGCCAGCCGGCCTCGGGCGAGGTGTCCACGCCCATCCGGATGAGCTGCCGGACCGCGCGCGGGGTCAGCCCGTCACCGCAGACCTTCTCCCGGGGGAACTCGGTCTTCTCGAGCAGCAGCACCCGGGCCCCGTGCCGCGCCAGGTGGTACGCGGTCGCCGAGCCGCCGGGTCCGGCGCCCACGACGATCACGTCGGCGTCGTGTTCCACCGTCGTCATCCGGGCCTCCTCCCCATACGCTCGTGAAACGCTTCACAAGCCAGTCGGGGAGGAGTCTATGACCGTCATTACCCCCGCCCAGGGTTAGGTGACCCTAACTTGCCTGGAGGGGGGTCTCGGAGAGCTGAGCGAGCACTCAGGGATGACCGGGAGTGACCCTGTCCAGGCCCACGTCGAGCCGGATCGCCTCGGGCAACTGGTCGCGCAGTGCCCCGCCGGCCACCCGGTCCAGCGCCGCCAGCACCTCCGCCACCACCTGCCGGACGGTGGCCGGATCGGCGCCGGCGAGCTGCCGGAGCTGGGCGACGAGTTCGCGCGTGTCGTCCTCGTCGGCGGTGACCCGGTACGCCTCGTCTGCTCCCGTCATGGCGGACAGCATACGGGGGCAAAGGCCACCAAAAAGGGATAACAGGGAACGTGAGGGTGACTAGTCGCGGACCGCCCGGTGCAGCGCCGCGATGCCGCCGGTCAGGTTGCGCCACGCCACCCGGCCCCACCCCGCCCCGCCGATCCGCGTGGCCAACGCCGGCTGGTCGGGCCAGGCCCGGATCGACTCGGCGAGGTAGACGTAGGCGTCCGGGTTGCTGGACACCGACCGGGCCACCGTGGGCAGGGACCGCATGAGGTACGACAGGTAGACCGTACGGAACGCGGGGTTGGTGGGCGTGCTGAACTCGCAGACGACCAGCCGCCCGCCGGGACGGGTGACCCGGGCCAGCTCGCGCAGGGCCGCGTCCGGATCCGACACGTTGCGCAGCGCGAAGGAGATGGTCACCGCGTCGAAGGTCGCGTCGGCGAAGGGCAGGCGCAGCGCGTCCCCGGCGAGCAGCGGCACCTCCGGCCGTACCCGCCGCCCGGCGGCGAGCATGCCCAGGCTCAGGTCGGCACCGACGGCGTACGCCCCGCTGCGGGCCAGCTCCTCGGTGGAGACTCCGGTGCCGGCGCCCACGTCCAGCACCCGCTCGCCGGGTTCCAGGGCCAGTGCGGCCCGGGTCGCCCGACGCCACCGACGGTCCTGACCGAAGGAGAGCACGGTGTTGGTCAGGTCGTATCGGGCAGCCACGCCGTCGAACATCGCGGCGACCTCGTGCGGCTGCTTGTCCAGACTGGCGCGCTGGCCCTGCGGGGTACGGCTCACTCCCCCACTCTGCCAGCCCCACGCACGACGGGGCCGGGCGGGATGGTCGCCCATCCCGCCCGGCCCCGGGCGTTTTCGCCGGACGTCAGTCGGTGGACCTCTCGTCGGCCGGGGTCACCAGCACCACCCGACGGCGACGGGAGAGCAGCAGCAGCGCACCCCCGACGAGCAGGACGGAGCCGCCGACACCACCGATCAGGCCGGCCTGGACACCGGTCACCGGCAGCCCGCCGTCGCCACCGCCACCGCCGGCCACCGGCGGGACGCTCGGCGAGACGGACGGCGAGGCGCTCGGGCCCGGCGTCGGGGCGGTCAGGTCGACGAAGACGTCGAAGACATCGCTGTTGTCGGTGTCGTCGACCTCGTTGAACGCCCGGCGCTGGGCCGGTCCGGCGACCTCCGGCTCCTCCTCCGGCTCGCCGGCGAGGGCCCGGTCCAGGCCGGTGGCGTAGATGACGCCGATCCGCAGCACCGGCTCGGTGACCTCCTTGGCCACCGTCACCCGCACGGTGTCGGTGTAGTACTCACCCGGCTTCAGCACCACCGCCGGGTCCTCGCAGAGCGCCTGCGCGATCCCGAGGAAGTGCTCCTGGACGCAGTTCTCCGGCAGCTCGGCGAAGCTGACTCCGGCCGGCAGGGAGATGAGGTAGAACAGCCCGGTCGCCCGCCGGCTGCCGCCGTTGTAGACGGCCCAGTCCAGCGGAGCGGTCTCACCCGGGAGGACCGGCCGCAGGCCGGTCTCCTCGTCACCGTCGACCACCACGTCGGCGTAGACGTCCTGGGCCCAGGTGACCAGGTCGTAGCCGGGCCTGGTCACGGTGAGGTCGACCTCGACGGCGTTGTTCTCCGGGTCCGCGTCGGCGGTCTCGGAGGTGATGGTGACCACCAGGGTGCCGGCGGCACCACGCGTACCGGTGCTGAACAGCGGGATGCCGAATTCCTCGCTGGTCCCGGCGGTCAGGTCGCCGAGGACGCAGGAGTAGACGGCCTTCCCCTGCTGCTGGCAGCCTTCGGGAACGAAGAAGCCGACCTTCTTGTGGTTGACCTTCCGGGCGTCCACCTTGACGGTGACGTTGCGGGCGTCCACCGTGCTCAAGGTGTTGTCCACGGTGAACTTGAAGGGCTTGGCCTTGGCCTCGGAGACGCCCCTGGCGACCTGGCCGCTGAGCGGAATGAGACTCAGGTCGACCTGGTCGGCCGCCTGGGCCGGCACGCCGACCGCGACCAGCCCGGCCGTGAGCAGGGTCACGGCGCCGGTTCGGGCCAGCGCCGCGCGGGTGAACAGGTTCATACGGTCCCTCGGAGTTGGGAGCGAGAGCTGAGGGCGGCCCGGGTCGGACCGCGCCTGGAGACGGTGGAGGCGGGACGGTCACCCATCCCGCCTCCATCGCGGTGCGTTATGTAGACGGCCCGCACGGGCCGGTTGAGGACGACCGTCAGACGGTCGACGTCTCGTCGCCCGGGGTCACCAGGACCACCCGGCGACGACGGGCGGCCAGGAACATGGCGCCTCCGGCGAGCAGCACGGCACCGCCGATGCCGCCGATCAGACCGGCCTGCGGACCGGTCACCGGCAGGCCGCCGCCGTCGCCGCCACCGGAACCACCCTCGGCCGCCACGATGACCCCGTAGCCGTCGGTGTTGTCGCTGGCGTCCACGTCGGCGCCCTGGATGCCGGTGACGTTCTCCGGCAGCTTGGTGGCCTCCAGGGCGAGGCCCCGCAGTGCCGGCGTCGTCACGATCGGCTCGACGGTCACGCTGCCGCCGGTGAGGCTGCCGGCCTTGACGTCCGCGTCGACCGAGAGCAGGTGGTAGAAGTCACCGGCGGAGAAGACGTCGTCGTTCTCGTCGGTGTCCTCGTCGACCGGAACCAGCGGAAGCTGGCGGTAGGTGCAGACGGCCTCGGTGTTGGCCGGGTTGTACTCGCAGTCCGGCTCCACCTCGGTGAAGGTCACGCCCTTGGGGAGCTTGACCGTGACGGTGAGCCCTCCGGCCGCCCGGTCACCCTGGTTGACCACGAAGTACTGGAGCAGGCCGGTCTCACCGGCGTGCAGGTCGCCGACGATGCTGAGGTCGCCGTCCTCGCCGACCTTCACGGCCTGCTTGACGTCACCGGCGAGCACGAGCAGGTCCGGGCCGCTCTCGTCGGTGAACTCGATCGTGGCGGACTTGCTGTTGTTGCTGTCGTCGGTGTCGTCGGGCGAGTCGAGGGTGAAGCCGACCACCGCCTTGTACGTACCCTCCAGGCCTTCCTGCTTGAAGAGCACCACCGGCAGCTCGACCGTCTCGCCCGGGCCCGGCAGCAACTCCGTCGGCACGGTGCAGGTCCAGCCGTCCGCGTTCGGGTCGCAGCCGGGGTTGACCGGAACGGGGGTCGCCTTGTCGGTGTCCACCTGCGACAGGTCCACCCGGATCGACACGTCGGTCGGGGTGTTCTTGCCCCGGTTGGTGACCTTGGCGAAGGCGACCTTTCCGTCGGCGCCGGCGGCGACCCGGGTGCCGACCACGTCGAGCGAGAGGTCGGTCTCGGTGCCGGCGGCGTGAGCCGGAACGCCGAGCGCGGTGAACACGCCGGACGCCAGCAGTGCGACAGCGCCAACCCGCGCCGCCGACACTCGGTTACGGAAGATCATTGAGGTGTTCCCCCATGGAAGACGGGAAAGAATGCGTCCGGGCGCGACGTTCACCCGGCACCGCCGACCGGGACGTTAGCGGTCCACGGTCGCCCCCGCCACCCCCTCGGGAGACCCGGGGTGAGCTGCTCGGCTAAGAATCACTTAAGGATTGTCCGAATTGATGCGCTTGCGGGGCGGAACCGCAGGTAACACTGGCCCCAATGGTTACCGCGATCAGCCCGCCCGCCGGACAACCATTGCCCGTTCGGTCGATCCTGCAATAACGACGATGATTACCGACCGTTTACTGAACATCCACCAAAGGCAGTGAACGGCCGACTCCGCCGCCCGGAATCGCGATCGACGAGAAGTGCGAGACGACACGGTCGTCGGTCGGGTCGTCGGCCGGCGTACGGTGCACCGCCAGGTGGCGGTAGAGGGTGTCCCGCTGGGCCGGGATCCGGTCGGCCGAGCGGATCATCGCGATCAGCTCGTGCAGGTTGGAGCGGTGCCGGGCACCGGCCGAGGAGATGACGTTCTCCTCCAGCATGATCGAGCCGAGGTCGTCCACCCCCATGTGCAGGGCGAGCTGGCCGACGTCCTTGCCGGTGGTCAGCCAGGACGCCTGGAGGTGCGGCACGGTCTCGAAGAAGAGCCGGGCCACCGCGACCAGGCGCAGGTACTCCAGGGTCGTCGCCTGGGTGCGCCCCTTCAGGTGGTTGTTCTCCGGCTGGTACGTCCACGGGATGAAGGCGCGGAAGCCCTTCGTACGGTCCTGGACGTCGCGGATCATCCGCAGGTGCTCGATCCGCTCGGCGACGGTCTCGCCGGTGCCCATCATCATGGTCGCGGTCGACTCGACCCCCTGCCGGTGGGCCAACTCCATGACCTCCAGCCAGCGCTCGCCGGACTCCTTGAGCGGTGCGATCGCCCGCCGCGGGCGCTCCGGCAGCATCTCCGCCCCGGCCCCGGCGATCGAGTCCAGCCCGGCGGCCTTGATCCGCGTGATCGCCTCGGCCAGGCCGACGCGAGAGACCTTCGCCATGTGCAGGATCTCGCTCGGCCCGATCGAGTGGATGGCGAGCTGCGGGTACGCCTTCTTGACCGAGGAGAACAGCTCCTCGTAGTACTCCACGCCGTAGTCGGGGTGGTGGCCGCCCTGGAGCATCACCTGCGTCGCGCCCAACTCGACCGCCTCGCCGCAGCGGCGCAGGATCTCCTCGGTCGGATGGGTCCAGCCCTCCTTGTGCTTCGGCGCGCGGTAGAACGCGCAGAACTTGCACGCGGTGACGCAGACGTTGGTGTAGTTGATGTTGCGGTCGATGAGGTACGTGACGATGTTGTCCGGGTACCGCCGCCGCCGCACCGCGTCGGCCGCCTCACCGAGAGCGTGGAACGGCGCCTCGGTGTAGAGCAGCAGCGCCTCCTCGGGCGTGATCCGCCCGCCGTCCGCGCCGCGCTGCAGGATGTCGTCGATCTCCCGGCTCACACTCACACCTGCGAGCCTACGTCGGTCGTTCGATCACCGGCACGCCCCTCCGACCAGGTGACGCAGACCGCACCAACGGGCGTACGACATCGCGTAACCAAGCGGCGGGCACCTGGCGTGGTCCGACCTGATCTGCTGGACCGCCCACCTCCGCACCGACGAGCTGGTCGCCGAAGCGCACCGGGTGGGTGTCCAGGGAGGCCCGCACGCGCGCCCCGACTGACACCTGTTCCACCAAGGCATTGATCGATTACGATCGCCGGCATGCCTGCCGAACGATCCGCAGCCGCCCGTCCCGCTCCTCCCGGCCGCCGTTGCCGACCGTCAGCCACCGGCGGAACCGCCCCGATGGACGTGGCCTGATGGCGACCATTCCCTGGCTCGCCGACGTGCTCCGCGCCGCCGGGGTCCGCGTGGTCGAGCACGGCAACTGGCTCGACCGGGTCGCCGGCAGCTCGTTCAACCCGATCGGCGTGCTCTGGCACCACACCGCGGCGACCTCCAGCGCCAGCAACCCGCACCCCGCGCTGAACATCTGCATCAACGGGCGGTCCGACCTGCCCGGTCCGCTCTGCCAGGCGCTCGTCGACTACCACGGTGTCTTCCACGTCATCTCCGGCGGCCGGGCCAACCACGCCGGAGCCAGCCGGGGCAGCGGACCGATCCCGGCCGGCGACGGCAACACGATGCTGGTCGGCTGGGAGATCGACTACAACGGGGTCAACCAGGCCATGACCCCCGCCCAGTACTCCGCCTCGGTGCTCGCCACCGCCGCCGTGCTGCGGCGGCTCGGCCGGGACGCCAGCCACGCCCGGGGCCACCGGGAGACCAGCACCAGCGGGAAGATCGACCCCTCCTTCATCGACCTCGACTCGATGCGCGCCGACGTGGCCCGTCAGCTCACCGGTAACCCACCCCTCGACCTGTGGAAGGACGACATGAAGCTGATCCAGTCGCCCGGCCGGGGCATCGCCCTGGTCGGTCCGGGCTACTTCCGGCAGTTGCGCAACGACGAGGAGGTGCACGCCGCCGTCGCCCTGGCCGGCAGCCCCCTGGTCGGCAACGACCGCCAGTTCGACCTGTGGCGCAGCATCGCCTACGACGGCCAGGTCAAGGCTCCGAGCTGACCGACCCGGCCGGAGCGCGGGGCTCCCTTCGCCACGGTCGACCCGACGCAGCGGGTCCCGACAGTCCCCTCACCCCCGACTCGTCGATCATGGTGTTGTGGCGCCTGACTAGTGGCGATTGTGAGGCTTGAACGGTGCCCAAAGTCCATGATCGACGGGGTGGGCGGGTGGGGGCATAGCAGGGGTGGGGGTGATCAGGGGGTTTTCCACAGGGGGCGGAGTTGTCCACAGGTGGAACGTGGCGCCGGTGACCGGTCGGCGGCAGGCGATTTGGCCTCAGGCGTCGTAGTCGACGACGAGTTGGTCGGTGGTCGGGGAGGACTGGCAGGTCAACACGTAACCGGCGGCCACCTCGTCCGGTTCGAGGGCGTAGTTGCGAGCCATCGACACCTGACCCGAGACCACCTTCGCCCGGCACGTCGAGCAGACCCCGCCCTTGCAGGCGTACGGCAGTTCACCGCGCACCTTCAGGGCGGCGTCGAGCACCCGCTGCTCGCGGCCCATGGTGAAGGTCGACGCCCGGCCGTCCAGCAGGATGGTGACCTCGGCACCGGTCCCCGGCGCGTCGGCCGGTCGGCGCGGCGGCTCCGGCGGCGCGTCGACGTGGAACAGCTCGGTGTGCACCGCCGACGCCGGGACGCCCCGGTCGGCCAGCACCGCCTTCGCGTCGACCACCATCGCGTACGGGCCGCAGAGGAACCACTCGTCGATCGCCGCCCCGGGCACGACCGTGTCGAGCAGCCGGCCCAGCCGGTCGGCATCGACGCGGCCGGAGAGCAGGGGCGACTCGCCCGGCTCCCGGGAGAGCACGTGCACCAGGTGCAGCCGGGTGGGATGACGGTCCTTCAGGTCGGCCAGTTCCTCGGCGAACATCACGGTGTTCGCCGTGCGGTTGCCGTACACCAGGGTGAACGTGCTGGCCGGTTCGACGGCCAGCGCGGTCGCGACCAGCGCGAGCACCGGGGTGATCCCCGACCCGGCCACCACCGCGCCGTAATGGCGGACCCGGTCCGGCGCGAACGCCGTGGTGAAGTGCCCCAGCGGTGGCAGCACCTCGACGGTGTCGCCGGAGCGCAGCGCGCCGCAGGCGAAGGTGGAGAACGCCCCGCCGGGGACTTCGCGCACGCCGATCCGCAGCCGGCCGTGCCGGGCCACGTCGTCCGGCGTCGAGCAGATCGAGTACGACCGGCGCACCTCGGTGTCGTCGGCTCCGCCACCCGGTAGCCGCACGGTGAGGTGCTGGCCGGCACGGAACGCGAACGTCGCGCGCAGTTCCTCGGGCACGGCGAAGGTGATCGCCACGGCGTCGTCGGTGAGCCGGTCGACGGCGGCGACCGGCAGCGGATGGAAGACCGGCCGACGACGGACCGGTCGGGTGATCGTGACAGTCACAGCGCCTTCAGGTGGTCGAAGGGTTCACGGCAGGATCGGCACCGCCACAGTGCCTTGCAGGCGGTGGAGCCGAACCGGCTGACCTGCTCGGTCTCCGGCGAACCGCACTGCGGGCAGCGGACGGCCAGGGTCAGCGGCACAGCGTCGGCGGCCCGGGTCGGGGAGGGCGGGGCGATGCCGGCGGCGGCGAGCTTGGCCCGCCCGGCCTCGGAGATGAAGTCGGTGCTCCAGGCGGGGGTGAGCACCGTCCGGACCTCGGCGTCGGGGTGTCCGGCGGTGACCAGCGCGCGGCGGATGTCGGCGCGGATGACGTCCATCGCCGGGCAGCCGGTGTAGGTGGGGGTGATGGTGACCACCACCCGGCCGGTGGCCGGGTCCTCCTCCACCGAGCGCAGGATGCCGAGGTCGTCGATGGTGACCACCCGGATCTCCGGAT
Source organism: Micromonospora sp. NPDC050187 (assembly GCF_044459745.1). Classification (NCBI taxonomy): domain Bacteria; kingdom Bacillati; phylum Actinomycetota; class Actinomycetes; order Micromonosporales; family Micromonosporaceae; genus Micromonospora; species Micromonospora sp. NPDC050187. Next base: position 218,380 of record NZ_JBITJH010000005.1, on the reverse strand, counting down.
CCACCACCGCCGCCACCGCCTCCCGCGCCCTCAACGGTGTCGCCTTCCGTTCGCGACTGCGGGGCTCCGCTGCGCTGCACTCCTCGCGCTCACCAGAGCCGCCTTCCGTTCGCGACTGCGGGGCTCCGCTGCGCTGCACTCCTCGCGCTCACCAGGTCGCCCCCGGGTGGGCGCGGTGCAGCACCTGCATCTCGGCGAGCAGGTAGGACAGGTGCTCGGTGTGCACGCCGTCGCGACCGCCGGACGGGCCCCAGCCGTCCGCCGGGCGCTTCAGCGTCGCGTCGGCGAGCACCGCCTCCACCGTCTCCAGCCACTGCTCTCGCAGAGTCGACGGGGCGACGGCCAGCCCGGCCGCGTCCAGCCGGGCGGTCAACTCGTCGGCGGCGAACAGCTCGTGGGTGTACGGCCAGACCTCGTCCACCGCGACCTGCATCCGCCGGTGCGACTCCTCGGTGCCGTCGCCGAGCCGCCGCACCCAGAGCCCGGCGTGGTCGAGGTGGTACGCGGACTCCTTGCGGGCCTTCGCGGCGATCGCGTGGATCCGCTCGTCGGTGGACGCGACCAGCCACTCGTAGAGCAGGTGCTGGTAGGCGGCGAGGAAGAGCAGCTTCGCCATGGTCACCGCGAAGTCGCCGTTGGGCAGCTCGACCAGGAGGCAGTTGCGGAACGCCCGGTCGTCACGGAGAAACGCCAAGGCGTCCTCGTCCCGCCCGGCACCCTCCAGCTCACCGGCGTAGGTCAGCAGCAGCCGGGCCACGCCGAGCTGGTCGAGGGCGATGTTGGCCAGCGCGACGTCCTCCTCCATCTCCGGCGCGCGGGTGCTCCACTCGGCGAGGCGCTGGGCGGCGACCAGGGCGTCGTCGCCCAGCCGGAGCGTGAACTCGTGCAGGTCGCGGTTCACAGGTGGGCCACCCCGTCCGGCACCTGGTAGAAGGTGGGGTGACGGTAGACCTTGTCGGCCGCCGGGTCGAAGAAGGCGTCCTTCTCGTCCGGGCTGGACGCGGTGATCGCGCCGGCCGGGACCACCCAGATCGAGACCCCCTCCTGCCGCCGGGTGTAGAGGTCCCGGGCGTTGCGCAGGGCCACCTCGGCATCGGGGGCGTGCAGGCTGCCGACGTGAGTGTGCGACAGCCCGCGCCGGGCACGCACGAACACCTCCCACAGCGGGGACAGTTCCTGGCTCATGCCGCGATCCGCTCCTTCTTCCGCTCCGCCTGCTTGGCCGCGTACGCCGTGGCGGCCTCGCGCACCCAGGCCCCCTCGGTGTGGGCGCGGCGGCGGTGTTCGATCCGCTGCCGGTTGCACGGCCCGTCGCCCTTGATGACCCGCATCAGCTCGGCGTAGTCCGGCTGGGTGAAGTCGTACGCCTGCCGCTGCTCGTTCCAGCGCAGGTCGTCGTCGGGCAGGGTGAGGCCGAGGATCTCGGCCTGCTGCACGCACATGTCGACGAAGCGTTGGCGCAGCTCGTCGTTGGAGAAGCGCTTGATCTTCCAGGCCATGGACTGCGCGGAGTGGGTGGAGTCGCCGTCCGGCGGACCGAACATGGCCAGGGACGGATACCACCAGCGGTCGACGGCGTCCTGCGCCATGGCCTTCTGCTCCGGTGTGCCGTGCGCGAGGGTGTGCAGGATCTCGTAGCCCTGCCGCTGGTGGAAGGACTCCTCCTTGCAGACCCGGATCATCGCCCGCGCGTACGGGCCGTAGGAGCAGCGGCACAGCGGCACCTGGTTGACGATCGCCGCGCCGTCCACGAGCCAGCCGATCGCGCCGACGTCCGCCCAGGTCAGCGTCGGGTAGTTGAAGATCGAGCTGTACTTCTGCCGGCCGGAGAGGAGCATCTCGACCAACTCGTCCCGGCTGACGCCGAGGGTCTCGGCGGCGGCGTAGAGGTAGAGCCCGTGCCCGGCCTCGTCCTGGACCTTGGCCAGCAGGATCGCCTTGCGCTTGAGCGAGGGGGCGCGGCTGATCCAGTTCCCCTCCGGCTGCATGCCGATGATCTCGGAGTGGGCGTGCTGGGCGATCTGCCGGACCAGCGTCTTCCGGTACGCCTCGGGCATCCAGTCGCGGGGCTCGATCTTCTGGTCGGCCCCGATCACCTCGGCGAAGTACGCCTCCAGGTCGGTCCCGGGTGGGGCACCGTCGGGACGCCCCCGGGCGGCGGCCTCCCGCAGGGCCGCCTCCGCCGCCTCGACCTGATCGAGCAGACCCCCGCCGGGGGCCTCGTCCGGGTTCGCGAAGTCGTTGCCGTACACGGTCCAAGTGTTACAGCTCCCCGCAGTGGGCGCTAGAGGGATGTAACAGCGATCAGGATCGGGCGACAGTCGACCGGCCGACCACCTCCAGCGAGATCCGGTGGGACGACCGCCAGACAGTGCGACATGTCACACTCAAGAACCTGGGCAAGGCGGGCCAATGCGTCGTATGTCCTAGTTTTCCGGCGCGCCGACCGACGACGGATTCTGGCGCGTCCCGGTTCCGGACGTAGACTTTGCCGGTCACACCGATCGGCTCCGGGCGATCGCCGTTTTCCCCGACCGGCCGCATCCCCCGGCCCGGCCCCGGCCGCCCCGCCGACGTACATCGGAAAAGCTGGTCCCCCGGCCCTGACTTCTGGGAGTTCGCCCGCTCATGCGTCCCCGCGTGACCCTGGTGCTCGCCATCCTGGCGGTGCTGCTCGGCGCCGGCATGCTGGTCCCCGCCGCGTACGTCCGTCTCGCCAGTGACAGCAGCAGCTCGGGCGACGACCCGGAGAGCGTCGCGGCCCCGCCGCCCGTCGCGCCCCAGCCGCCCACCCTGACGAACACCGCCGTGTCGGTGCCCTTCGACGGCAGGTACTTCTCCTGGGCGCTGATGGACCGGGAGACCGGCACCATCTCGGGCGCGGAGAACCTCACCACCACCAACTCCACCGAGTCGATGATCAAGGTCTGGATCGTCGCCGACTACCTGCGCCGCCTCGGTGACAAGCCCCTTCCCGCCGAGCAGCGCAAGCAGGCCGTCACCGCCATCCGGGACAGCAACGACACCGCCGCCCAGTCGCTCTACCGCGCCGGCGGCAGCCGCGCCGTCGTCGAACGGCTGATCAAGATGTGCAAGCTGACCGACACCCGGATCGACCCGCAGGGCTGGGCGTACACCCAGATGTCGCCCCGGGACGCGGTCCGGATGGGCGACTGCATCGCCGACGGCACGGCCGCCGGCCCGAAGTGGACGTCGTTCCTGATGAAGGAGATGGCCAGCGTCCGGGGCACCACGGCCCCCGAGGACCAGCAGCTCAAGCAGGGCGGCGGCCGGTGGGGGATCATCGACGGCCTGCCTCCGTCGATCACCGCCCAGGGGCCGGTCGGCATCAAGAACGGCTGGACGATGCTCTGGGCCGACCTCCAGTGGCACCTCAACTGTCTGGCCGTGACCGACAAGTGGAGTCTCGCGGTGATGATGCGGTACCCGAAGGACCACGGGCTGGACTACGGCGCGCAGGTCTGCCAGAGCGTGACCACCCAGCTCGTCACCCCGCAGCCGGGGGCCGCGCTCAAGGTCCCGCAGCCGATGGCGAAACCCTGATGGCGGGCAACCGCCGGGCCAACCGGTCGGGCGGCGGCGATCCCTCGCCGCTGCGGTTGATCGGCGTCGCCGTCGTCCTGATCGGGCTGGTGCTGGTCGCCCTCCGGCTGCTGCCCGGATCGCCGTTCGAGTCGGACGTCGCCGCCCGCTGGGGCGCCAGCAGCGACCCGGCCGCCCGGGTCGCCGACGGGGCCACCGACCGCAGCACGCGTAGCACCCCGACCCCGACCCCCTCGCCCGAGCCGCCGCCGCTGCCACTGCGCGCGACCGAGGTCACGCTGGACGCCGAGGGCTGGTGGAGCTGGAGCCTGCTGGACACCCGGACCGGCGAGATCGCCGGCTCGGCGAACATGAGCGAGACCAACACCACCGCCTCGCTGATCAAGGCCTGGATCGTCGCGGACTACCTGCGCCGGGCCGACGAGGCCGACCGCACGGTGAGCGAGGCGAAGCTCGCCGACGCCACCAAGATCATCCGGGACAGCGACAACACCCGGACCCAGCAGTTCTACAACACCCTCGGCGGCGAGTCCTCGATCAAGCGGCTGATCGCCACGTGCAAGCTGACCGACAGCAGCCCGGCCGCCGACGGGGGCTGGAGCCGGACCAACCTCTCCGCACGCGACACCGCCCGGATGGGGGCCTGCATCGCCGACGGTCGGGCCGCCGGCCCGGAGTGGACCGACTGGCTGCTCAAGGAGATGAAGTTGGTCCGGGGCGCCGGCGACTTCGGCATCCGCAAGGCGTTCCCGACCGCCGAGCAGAAGCAGATCGCCATCAAGAACGGCTGGGTCGACCGGACCCGCGAGCAGGAGATCCATGTCAACTGCCTGGCCATCGGGGACGGCTGGACCATGGGTGTGATGGTCCGCTACCCGATCGGCCTGGGCTACGAGTACGGCATGGACAACTGCGAGAAGGTCGCCGAGCAGCTCCGGACAGCCGCCACCTGATCTCGTCGGGTCAGCCGGCGAAGAACTCCGGGCCGCCGGCCGGCAGCGCCGGGGCCTCGCCAGCCTCGGCAGCGCGGCGGGCGAACTCCCGCAACCCCGCGACCTGGCGCTCGCCGAGAGAGAAGTCCAACACCCGGAAGTACGACGCCAGCGTCTCCGCGTCGAACGGCTCCCACCGGGCGGCGGAGGCCGCGACCTCGTCCAGCTCGGCCAGGCAGAGGTCACGCGAGCGCAGGAACGCCTCGTGCACCTCCTTGACCAGACCCGGGTGGGCGGCGGCGAAGTCCCGGCGTACCGCCCAGACGGCGAAGACCATCGGCAGGCCGGTCCACTCCCGCCAGGCCTGCCCGAGGTCGGTCACCGCCAGTCCCCGGCGCGGGGCCTCGTAGAGGGCGCGCAGCGCCACGTCGCCGATCAGCACCCCGGCGTCGGCCTCCAGCAGCATCTGGGTCAGGTCGGGCGGGCAGCGGAAGTACTCGGGTCGCACCCCGTACCGTTCGCCGAGCAGCAACTGGGCCAGCAGCACCCCGGTCCGCGAGGTGGAGCCCAGCGCCACGCGGCGGCCGTCCAGCTCGGTCAGCGGGCGGGTCGAGACCACGTTGACCGAGAGCACCGGGCCGTCGCTGCCCACCGCCAGGTCGGGCAGGAGCAGCAGGTCGTCGGCGTGGCGCAGGTACTCCACGTGCGAGATGGGACCGATGTCCAGGTCACCGGCGACCAGCGCGGCGCTGAGCCGGTCCGGCGAGTCCTTGTGCAGGTCGACGTCGATCAGCGCACCGGAACGCATCAGGCCCCAGTAGATCGGCAGGCAGTTGAGGAACTGGATGTGCCCGACCCGGGGGCGTGCGACGCGGTCAACCATGCCCCGACCGTATCCCCGCCGGGACCGGACGGCTCACCGGGCGGGGGTGGGAGTGGCCAACCCCGCATCGGCGGCACCGTCCCCCACCTCGCCGGCCGGGTCCGGCACGGCGACGGGCGGACCGCCCGGGACCGGTCGGTGCCGCCGGTCGGCCCGCACCGCGCGGGCGACCGGCACCACGAAGACGGCGACCACCAGCAGGCCCGCCACACCGCAGGCGGCGACCAGCGGACGGGGCGTGGCCACCTCCATCGCCAGCCCACCGATCAGGTAGCCGACCATCGCGGCACCCTGGGTGGCCCCGCCGAAGACCGCGAAGGCCCGGCCGCGGGCCGCCTCGGGCACCCGGCGGGCCAGCAGGAGGTTGTTCAGCACACTGTCGCCGCCGTTGGCCACCCCGCCCAGCAGCCAGCACGGCACCACCAGCAGCGCGACCGGCATCACCGCCCCGACCAGGACCATCAGGCAGCAGCCGGCCAGCAGGACCAGCCCACCCCAGAGCAGCGTGGCGTCGTCGGTGAGCCGGGAGGCCAGCCGGGCCAGCAGCCAGGCCCCGGGCAGGATGCCGAGCGGCCAGGCTGCGGTGACCACGCCGAACACGGTCGCGGACGCGTCCAGGGTCTCCCGGAGGTAGAAGACCTCCACCACCCCGAGCGCGCCGAGCGCGCCGACCACCGCGGCCATCGTGGCGACCATCGCCACCAGCAGCGGATCGCTGCGCAGTCGCCAGGCCGGTGCCGGACGGCCGCCGCCGGACGTCGCCGGCCCGGCGACCCGGGAACCACCCCGGCGGGTACGGATCATCAGCCCGGCCAGCACCAGCGCGAGGTAGCTGGCGGCGTCGACGAGCAGCGGCAATCGGGTGCCGAACTGTCCCACCAGCAGCCCGGCCAGGGCCGGCCCGCCGAGCATCCCGATGGTGGCCGCGGTCTGGTTGAACGCGCTGGCCCGGGGCAGGTCCTCGGCGCGGACCATCGCGGGCAGCAGCGCGGCCAGCACGGGCTGGGTGACCGCGAGACCGCTGGCGAGCAGCGCCACCAGCGTGACGATCACGACCGGATGCTCGGCGTACGCGAGCGCCAGACAGACGGCCGCCTGGGCGAACCCGGCACCGACCAGCAGGGTGCGGCTGTCCACCCGGTCGGCCAGCCGCCCGGTCAGCGGGGCGAGGAGCACCAGCGGCAGGGACGCGGCGAGCAGCAGCGCCGACACCGCCAGCCCACCGGCCCCGGCGGACTGGAGCGCCAGGGCCAGCGCCGTGGCGGCGAGGAAGTCCCCGCAGGTGGAGACGGATCGGGCGACGGTCGCGAACCCGACGTCGGACCACCGGGAGGCGGGCGGGCAGGCCGGCAGGGCGGAGGCGGAGGGCATTTCGCGGAACGTAGTTGCGCGCCTCCGGCCGGCACAACCGGTTAATCCACGACGGTCTGCCGGCGCCACGGGCGAAATATCGGCCGCCGTGCCGGGCGGCGGGGCGTAAACTCTTCGTTCCCGCCTGACGGCCGCGGTGATCGAGCACCGCAGCGGACGTCCCGCGCCGGCCCACACGGTCGGAAACGCGAGCGGCAGTGTCTTCTCCCCCGTGTCGAGGAGTACGTCGGATGTCCCTGCGCGCCCCCGTGTCCCTGGCGGACGAACTCGCCGCCGAACAGTCCCACCTGGCCGCGTCCCGCACGGCGCTGCGCCGGATGCGCGAACGCGCCGAGGTCCTCTTCGCCGGTGGCGACAAGGTCGCCGGTGACGCCTACACCGCTGAGCAGCTCGGGCGGCACATGGCCCGACGCGTCGCGGAACTCGCCGACGACCCCACCACCCCGCTCTTCTTCGGCCGGCTCGACTTCGGCGAGACGGCCGACGGACAGCACAGCGGCGAGGCGGCCGACGGACAGCACAGCGGCCGGGCGGCCGACCCGGACCATGCCGGGCACCGCTACCACGTCGGGCGGCGGCACGTCACCGACGAGGCCGGCGAGCCGCTGGTGCTGGACTGGCGGGCCCCGGTCTCGCGGTCGTTCTACCGGGCCAGCGCCCGCGACCCGCAGGGCGTGGCGACCCGACGCCGGTTCGGCTTCAGCGGGGGAACGCTGACCAGCTTCGAGGACGAGCACCTCGACCGGGGCGAGGAACTCGGCACCACCAGCCGCATCCTCACCGCCGAGATCGAGCGGCCCCGCGTCGGCCCGATGCGGGACATCGTCGCCACCATCCAGCCCGAGCAGGACGAACTGGTTCGGGCCGACCTGGCCGACTCGATCTGCGTGCAGGGCGCGCCGGGCACGGGCAAGACGGCGGTCGGCCTGCACCGGGCCGCGTACCTGCTCTACCTGCACCGGGAACGGCTGCGCCGCTCCGGCGTCCTGATCGTCGGGCCGAACCGGGCCTTCCTGTCGTACATCGCGGCGGTGCTGCCGGCGCTCGGCGAGGTCGAGGTGGAGCAGGCCACCGTGGAGGACCTGGTCGACCGGGTCGCCGTCCGGTCGGTCGACGACCCGGCGGTGGCGACGCTCAAGCACGACGCGCGGATGGCGGAGGTGCTGCGCCGGGCGGTCCGGTCGCACGTGGGTGAGCCGACCGAGCCGATCGTGGTCTCGGACGGGTCGTTCCGCTGGCGGATCGGGCTGGATCCGTTGCACCGGGTGGTCGAGGAGACCCGCCGGGAGGGGCTGCCGTACGCCACCGGGCGGGAACGGGTCCGGGCCCGGGTGGTCGGGCTGCTGCAACGGCAGGCCGAGGCCCGGCGGGCCGAGTCGCCCGGCGACGCCTGGCTGCGCCGGATGGGGAAGGCCCGGTCGGTCACCGCGTTCCTCGACGCGGTCTGGCCGGCGCTCACCCCGGAGGGGCTGGTGCACCGGCTGCTCGCCGACCCGCAGCTGTTGGCCGAGGCGGCCGACGGCCTGCTGTCCCCGGTCGAACAGGCGCTGCTCATCTGGACGAAGCCGGCCCGGACCCCGAAGGCGACCCGGTGGAGCGCCGCCGACGCGGTCCTCGTCGACGAGGCCGCCGGCCTGATCGAACGACCGGCCGGCTACGGACACGTGGTGGTCGACGAGGCCCAGGACCTCTCCCCGATGCAGTGCCGGGTGATCGCCCGGCGCAGCGAGCACGGCTCGATCACACTTCTCGGCGATTTGGCCCAGGGCACCGCCCCATGGGCCGCCACGGACTGGCGGGAGAGCCTGGCCCACCTGGGCAAGCCGGACGCGGCGGTGGTCCCGCTGACCGTCGGGTTCCGGGTGCCGGCCGTGGTGGTGGCGTTCGCCAACCGACTGCTCCCGGCGCTCGCCGTGGACGTACCGCCGGCCGAGTCGCTGCGCCGCGACGGTGCGCTCGACGTGCGTACCGTGACCGATCTGGCGGCGGCGACGGTGGCCGAGGTGCGCGCGGCGCTGGCCCACGACGGTTCGGTCGGGGTGATCGCCGCCGACGACGCGGTCGACGGTCTGCGCGCCGCCCTCGACGCGGCCGGCGTGCCGACCGGCGGCGCGGACGACGTCGAGGCCGCCGCGAGGGTCACCGTCGTCCCGGCTACCCTGGTCAAGGGCTTGGAGTACGACCACGTGGTGGTCGTCGAGCCGACGGCGATCGTCGCCGCCGAGCCGCGTGGCCTGCACCGCCTGTACGTGGTGCTCACCCGGGCGGTCTCCCGCCTCGCCGTCCTGCACACCACCCCCCTGCCCGTGCCCCTCACCGAAGCGGCGTAGCGCGCGGGCGTTCTGGCCGGTTCCCCGGACGAGGCGCGCCCGCCGGTGTGAGGATGCCGGCAGGGCGTGCCGCCGGGGTACGCCCCGGCGAGAGGGGGTCCGGTGCACGGCACCGTTCCGCCGGGTACGCCCTGCTGGACCGACCTGGCCACCCCCGACCTGGCGGACACGCGGCGCTTCTACCCGGAGCTGTTCGGCTGGACGGCGCACGTCTCGCCGGAGCCCGACGCGCACGGGTACACGATCTTCCGGCACGACGGCCGGGCGGTCGCCGGCGCGGGGCCGCCGGCCGCACCCGACCAGGTGCCGATCTGGTCGACATACGTGGCCACGGACGACGCGGACCTGGTCGCGGGGCGGGTCACCGCAGCTGGCGGCCGGGTGTTCGTCCCGCCGTTCGAGGTATTCGACCAGGGCCGGATGGCGGTCTTCAGCGACCCGGCGGGGGCGGCGCTGTCGGTCTGGCAGCCGATGGCGATGCCCGGCGCGGAGCTGCTCGGCGCCCCGGGTGCGATGGCCTGGAACGAGCTGGTGACCCCCGACCCGGAGGCGGCGAAGGTCTTCTACGAGCTGGTCTTCGGCTGGCACCCGGAGGAAAAGCCGACGGACGGTCCGTACACCGGCTGGCGGCTCGGGGACCGGATCGTCGCGGGGATGATGCCGCCGCTGGGGGACGGCTTCCCGGCCGGCCTTCCGGCGTACTGGGCGGTGTACTTCGCGGTCAGCGACGCCGATGCCGCAGCCGACCACGCGGTACGGCTCGGCGGGGAGGTGCTGGTGCCGCCCCGGGACAGTCCGTCCGGTCGGTCCGCCGCCCTCCGCGACCCGCAGGGCGCCCTCTTCTCCGTCGTCGCGGCGGCCGGATGACCGTCAGGGCGTGATGAAGGGGCAGCTGCCAGAGCGCGGTGGACGGATGGCTGTCAGGGCGTGGTGGACGGATGGCGGATGGGACGGACCGGCACCACCAGCGGACCGTGGGTGCCGTCGACCACCCGGACCCGGGCCCGGTAGTGAGTGGCGAGCAGTTCCTCGGTGAGCACCTCGCGCGGGGTGCCGGTGGCGACCGCCCGGCCGTCGGCGACCAGCACCAGCCGGTCGGCGTACTCGCCGGCGACAGTCAGGTCGTGCATGGTGGCGAGCACGGTCAGCCCGTGCGCGTGCCGGAGCTGGTCGACCAGCTCCAGCACCTCCTGCTGGTGACCGATGTCCAGGGCGCTGGTCGGCTCGTCGAGCAGCAGCAGCGTGGCCCCCTGCGCCAGCGCCCGGGCCAGGAAGACCCGCTGCCGTTCCCCGCCGGAGAGGGTGGCCAGCTCACGGCGGGCGAAGCCGGCCAGGTCCAGCCGGTCGAGCACCTCGTGCACGGCGGCCAGGTCGGCGGCGGACTCCCGGCCCAGGGGCGGGATGTACGGGGTACGCCCGAGCAGCACGTAGTCGAAGACCGACATGCCGGCCGGCACCGCCGGGGACTGGGCGACCGTGGCGACCACCCGGGCCCGGTCGCGGCGGCGCAGGGCGGCGCTGGGCGTACCGAACAGGGAGATCGCGCCGGACGCGGACAGCAGGCCGCCGACGGCGCGGAGCAGGGTGGACTTGCCCGCGCCGTTCGGACCGATCACGGTGACCCACTCCCCGACGGCGACGGTCAGGTTGACGCCGGTGAGGATCGGGACGCCGTCCAGACTGACGTGCAGTCCCCGGATCTCGACGGCGGGGTCGCCAGCGCCCGCCGCGTGGTGGGCGGTCACGTCAGCACCCGGACGGTGTGCGGTCACGTCAGCACCCGCCGGGCGGTGCGTAGCACCAGCACGAAGAACGGGCCGCCGAGCAGGGCGGTGACCACGCCGATCGGCACCTCGGCGGGGGCGGCGGCGGTCCGGGCGACCACGTCGGTCAGCGCCAGGAACGCCCCGCCGAAGAGCATCGACAGCGGCAGGATGGCCCGGTAGCTGGAGCCGGCGAGCAGCCGTACGGTGTGCGGCACGATGATCCCCACGAAGCCGATCAGGCCGGAGGCGGAGACTGCGGCGGCAGTGCCGAGTGAGGCGGCGGCGACCAGCAGGTACCGGGAGCGCTGCGGGTGCAGGCCGAGGCTGCTCGCCTCGTCGTCGCCGAGGGCGAGCACGTCGAGTTCACGGCGGTGCAGGAGCACCACCCCGGCGGTCAGCGCGAAGTAGGGCAGCACCAGCAGCACGTCGTGCCAGCCGGCGGTGGCCAGCCGCCCGAGCAGCCAGGAGTAGACCTGCTGGATGTCGTCGGAGTTGCGTTGCAGCAGGTAGGTCTGGCCGGCGGAGAGGAAGGCCGAGACCGCCACCCCGGCCAGGATCAGGGTCGCCGGGGAGCGGTCGCGTCCGCCGGCGGCACCGAGCAGGTACGTCATCGCCACCGCCCCGAGCGAGCCGACGAACGCGGCCAGCGGGATGGTGAACGGCAACTGGCTCAGCACGCCGTCGGTGCCGCCGAGGGCGATCACCGCGGTGACCGCCAGACCCGCGCCGGCCGCCACCCCCAGCAGGTACGGGTCGGCCAACGGGTTACGGAAGACGCCCTGGTAGCAGCCACCGGCCAGGGCGAGCAGCCCACCGACGAGCAGGCCGAGCACGGCGCGGGGCAGGCGCAGCTCGGTGACGATGGCGATCTCGCGTTCGGTGAGCCCGCTGTCGAGGCGTACCCCGGGGACGAGGTTGAGCAGTTCGATGGCGACGCTGCCGGGTGGCAGGCTGACCGCGCCGAACGACACCCCGGCGATGAGCGCGACGAGCACCGCGAGGATCCCGGCGGCCAGCCAGGGCAGCCGCAGTCCGGCCGGCCGGGCCCCCGCCCGACCGGCCAGGGCTGTTCCACCCGCCCCGCCCAGGTGTGAGGAGGGGTCCCCTGTTACCGCTTTTTGCATAGGAGGGGACCCCTGCTACCAACTCGGCACGGTCACGCGACCGGGGCCTTGGCGACGGCGTCCACGATCGCGCGGAGCAGGTCGACCACGCGCGGACCCCACCGGGAGGCGACGTCGTCGTCGAGCGGGACTACCTGGTTGTTCTTCACCGCGGTGATCCCGGCCCAGCCGCCGCGCGCGCCCACCGTCTGCGCGCTCTGCTGGCAGCACTTGGTGTCGGCCAGGAAGATGAAGTCCGGGTCGGCCTTGACGATGATCTCCTGGGAGAGCTGCGGATACCCGCCGCTCTTGCCGTCGGCGTCGGACGCGTCGGCGATGTTCTCCAGCCCGACCAGGGCGTACAACGAGCCGATGTACGTCTTGCTGGTCGCGGTGTACAGCTCCGGGCCCAGCTCGTGGTAGTAGGTGAGCTTCTCGGCGCGCTTCGGCAGGTCCGCGACCAGCTTGGTGATGTCGTCCTTCATCCGCCGGTTCAGGTCGGCCGCCCCGTCGACCTGACCGGTGAGCTGGCCCAACTCATCGATCTGCCGGTAGGTGTCGTCGAGCGTCTGTGCCGCCGGAACGAGGTGGACCGGGATCTTCAGCGCGGTGAGCTGGTCGACGATCTTGTTCCTGTCGTCGGAGAGCACGACCAGGTCCGGACCCTTCGCGGAGATCGCCTCCGCGTTCGGCTGGAAGCCGGACAGGTCGGTCTTGGGTGCCTCCGGCGGGTGGTTCGACTGCTCGTCGACGGCGGTGACCTGCGAGCCCGCACCGATGGCGAAGAGCATCTCGGTGGCAGTTGCGGAGAGCGAGACGATCTTCTCAGGCCGCTTCTCCAGGGTCAGTTCGCCCACCGTGACCGGGAACTGGCCCGCCGCGCCGCTCGCGCCGGGGGTCGGCTCGTCGTCGTCCGGGTCGGCGCAGGCACCGAGCGCGAGCGCGGTGACCGCGAGCGCCACGGTGAGAAGTCGAGGGGTGCGTCGTGTCATCTGGCCTCCTGTCGGTCGAGGAGTGAGCTTCGCCGACAGGGGCCACGGCCCGACCGCCCGCGAGGCGCCCTTCCTCGAGAGCGCGGGTCGCGACCCTCCGCAGGCGGCCTGGCTCGTCCTCCCGCCCGGCTCGGGCCGGTGACCCGGCGTGGAGCGGCGCCCCGGCCCGGGAGGCCGGAACGCCCCCGGCCGGAGGGCCGGGACGGAAGGCGTCACAGTTGCGGGACAGCGCCGGGTTCGGACCGGCTTCGCTGCGGGTGGTCCGGGGGAACGGTAGCGCAACACAGACGGTGAGGGCGGACCGGTGGTCGGCCCGCCCTCTCGACGTCCCTGGTCAGAGCGTCACTAGCAGTAGGTGCCCTGCTTGCCGATCGCCCGGTACGGGCAGTCGGCGTACTCGCTGAGCAGCAGGACCGCGTCCTTGTTCCGGGTGGTCTCCCGGCCGATCACCTCGTCGGGCGGGTAGAAGCCGCCGCCGGCGGCACCACGCGGGTACATCTCGAAGGTGTACGCCCAGATCTTGTGCTGCCCCCACATCCAGTCGATGCTGTCGCCGTCGGTGATGTAGAGGTCACTGGACTGCTGCGGGGTGTAGCCGTTCAGGTTCGCCATCTGCTGGCCGATGGTGGCGAAGGTGTTGTACTGGTCGGCGGTCATCCCCGGGGCGGTGTTGTTGTACGTGTAGCCGAACGGCCAGAGCACCAGCTCCGAGTACGAGTGGAAGTCGATGTTCGCCTTGATCTGCTGGACCCCACCGATCACCCGGCTGTTGACGAAGTTGCGGAACGCCGCGGTCTCCGGGGCGGAGAACGCCGACGGGCCCCGGTAGGTGTCCGACGAGGGCGAGCCGGACGAGCCGCCGCAGCAGCCCCACTGGAAGGCCCAGTTCCGGTTGAGGTCGGTGCCGACGTACCGCGAACCGGTGTTCGGCTGCCGGTTCTTCCGCCAGGAGCGGTACGAGCCGGTGGCGATGTCGTACTCGCTGCCGTCCGGGTTCACCGTCGGGATGATCCACAGTTCCCGGCTGTTCACCACGTTGGTGACCCGCGAGTCGCTGCCGTAGCTGTCGGTGAAGAGGTTGAGCAGGTAGATCGCCATCTCGACGGTCAGGTGCTCCCGGGCGTGCTGCTGGGAGTTGAGCACGATCTCCGGCTCGTTCTCGTCGGTGCCGACGTTGTCGGAAATCTTGACCGCCATCAGGTCACGGCCCTCGTACGACCGGCCGATGCTGATCTTGCTGGCGATGGTCGGGTGGTCGGCGACCACCTTGTTGACCACTGCGGTCAGCTCGGCGTAGTCGTGGTAGTTCGAGTCGGCGGGCGGGAAGGCGGCGGGGCCGACGTCCGACGAGTCGTGGGAGTGGTCGTGCGGGTCGGTCACCGGCGCGAGCGTGAAGCCGAGCTTGGTGATCGCGGCGGCCTCGGCCGTCGTGGCCGAGATGATCAGCCGGCCGTGGTCGACGTCGTCGATGGACGCGCCGGTACGGGCCACCGCCGTGCGATCGGCCAGGGTGCGCGGGCCGAGCACCTCGTACTGCGCGGCGGCCGGTTCGGACCGGTCCGTGCGGGGTTCCGCGGACACCGGTCCGGAGACGACGGCGAAGAGCCCCACCGCGGCACTGACGGCGAACACCACCCCACGACGGAGTGTGACGGATTTTCGGAAGGCCATGCCAACCTCCTGACGACGCGGAGTGTCTCCGCTGGTGGATCACACTTCACCACCGGCTACATGGTCATATCAATATTGACAGCGATCTCTTTCATGCCAAGCGCATCCTCGCATCGGCAAAAATTTTCCCCGCACTGGACATCTGGCGAAACTTCCCACCGAACGGGATAGTGAAAGTTGACGATGCACCATCTCCTACCAGCAGCGGAGCTTCCATGGCCGGACCACGTCTGCGCGCGGTCGCCGTCGTCGGCGTCACCGCGTTCGCCCTCCTCGCCACCACCGCCACCGCCACCGTCGCGTCCCCGGGTTCCGACCGGAAGGGCCAGTCCACCCACGACGAACAGATCACCTGGCAGGACTGGACCGGCCGGGGCGAGTGGCGGCGGGGCACGACCGCCGGCACGGTCGTCGCCCCGGCCGGGCTCACCCTCGGCAGGCCGGCCGGCACCACCACCTACCAGGATCCGCACACCGGCGTCACCCGCACCTGGGCGTACGGCACGTGGACCTCGCCGGTCACCCGGATCGGCTTCGACGCGAGCGAGATGATCGCCTCCTGGAACGCGGCGACCCCGGCCGGCACCTGGATCCAGGTCGAGGTGCAGGGCCGCTACACCGACGGCGTCCAGACCCCGTGGTACGTCATGGGTCGCTGGGCCTCGGGGGACGCCGACATCCGGCGGACCACCGTCGACGACCAGGGGGACGGGCGGTCCGACGTCTGGACCGACACCCTCTCCGTCCGGAACAAGACGGCCGGACCGTTGCTGCGCGAGTACCAGCTCCGGCTGACCCTGTACCGGGCGACCGACCAGTTGGACCCCCCGGTGGTCCGGATGGTCGGCGCGATGAGTTCACACGTCCCCGACCGGTTCACCGTCACCCCGAGCGCCGGGGGCATCGCCTGGGGCGTCGAGCTGCCGGTGCCCCGTTACTCGCAGATGGTGCACTCCGGCCACTACCCGGAGTACGACGGCGGTGGTCAGGCATGGTGCTCACCCACCTCGACCGAGATGGTGGTGGAGTACTGGGGACGCCGCCCCAGCGCCGAGGACACCGCCTGGGTCGACCCGACGTACCCGGACCCGACGGTCAACCACGCCGCCCGGTCGGTCTACGACTACACCTACTCCGGGGCCGGGAACTGGCCCTTCAACACCGCGTACGCGGCCAGCTTCCGTGGTCTGGAGGGGCGGGTCACCCGGCTGCACTCGCTGGACGAGCTGGAGCGCTTCATCGCCGCCGGCATCCCGGTGGTGACCAGCCAGTCGTTCCTCGCCAGCGAACTCGACGGGGCGAACTACGGCACCTCCGGCCACCTCTTCGTGGTGGTGGGCTTCACCGCCGACGGCGACGTGATCGTCAACGACCCGGCGTCGTCGAGCAACGACGTGGTGCGCAACGTCTACAAGCGGGAGCAGTTCGAGCAGATCTGGCTGCGGACCAAGCGGACCACGGCCAGTGGTGGCGTAGCCGGCGGCCCGGGGGGCGTCGTCTACCTGATCAAGCCGGTGGACCGCCCCTGGCCGGACCGCCCGGCCGGCTCCACCAACTGGTAGTCCGATCCCGTCGTGACCGGGGCCCCGTCCGGTCCGGTTCGCCGGTCACCGACAGGGCCCCGTCCGAACCGGCCGGTAGGACACCGACGGCGTCCCCGCCGGTACGCGTCAGCGGCGGGGCCCGTCGGCGGGCGGGGCCTCGGGCCCCGGCGCGGCGTCGGTCTGGTCGTCGCCGGCCAGGGCGGAGCGGAGCCGCTCCTTCTCGGTCTGGCGGCGATCGGCCGCGACCGCCATCTCCTCGGCCATCTCGTCCCGCCAGCCCCGCAGCAGGAAGAAGGAGAGCGCGGCGGAGAAGGCCAGCGCCACCATCAGCTTGATGAAGATGTTCAGCTCGACCGGCCAGAGGGCGAGCAGCACGACAGCGAAGAGCCCGATCCTGCCCAGCGTGTACTTGACCGCCGCGCTCACGTTCCCACTCCGTTCTCCCGCGCCGGACGGGCGCCCGGCGAGAGGTCTCGGCCCGTCCGCCGGGCCGGTGTCCGGGCCGCCCGACGGGCCAGCTGTCCAGCCCGCACGCGGGCCGGCGGTCAGCCCGTCCGCCGGGCCAGCCAGTGCACGCCGTTGAACCAGACGGTGGCGTAGACGACGGTGAAGACCGTCGCCGCCAGGGTGCCGGAGGCCAGCGGCGGCAACCCGTCGGCCAGCCCCGCCACCAGCAGGCCGCAGGCCACTCCCAGCAGCACGGCGACCAGCGCGGCGGCCGCCCGGGCGGCCCCGAAGCTCCAGGCGCGGAAGTCCTCCAGGAAGAGCCAGGCCGGCAGGATCACCGCGAGCCAGCCGTTGGCCTGGCCGAAGTCCCCGGAGCCGATCAGCTCGAACGTCCAGTCGAACAGCACCAGGGCCAGGGCCCCGATGACCACGCCGGCCAGGGTCACCCCGAGCAGGTCGCCCAGGGCGACGACCCGCCCCTCGGCGTCCCGCCGGGGAAAACCGCCCGGTGTCTCGTTGCGTTCGCTCATGACGCTTGCAGGGTACGTGAGCAGGCGGACCGCCCGACGGCGACCGGCCCGGCGCCGGTCAGGCCCACACCTGCTGCGGCTCGGAACGCCGCTCGGCCAGTGACGGAGCCGGATCGTACTCCTTGACGACCTCGTAGCGGGTGTTCCGCTCGACCGGGCGGAACCCGGCGTCCCAGATCAGGTGGAGCAGGTCGTCGCGGTGCATGGTGTTCGGCGTGCCGTAGCTGTCCGCGTCATGGGTGATCTTGTATTCGACGACCGAGCCGTCCAGGTCGTCCACGCCGAAGTTGAGCGACAGCTGCGCCACCGAGAGCCCGTGCATCACCCAGAAGCACTTCACGTGCGGGACGTTGTCGAAGAGCAGCCGGGAGACCGCGAACGTCTTCAACGACTCGGCCGGCGAGGCCATCGTCGTCCGCTCCTGGATCCGGTTACGGATCTTGCCGTCCGCCGAGTCGACGAAGTCGTGCTGGTAGCGCAGCGGGATGAAGACCATGAAGCCGCCGGTCTCGTCCTGGAGTTCGCGCAGCCGCAGCACGTGGTCGACCCGGTGCCGGGGCTCCTCGATGTGGCCGTAGAGCATGGTGGACGGCGTCCGCATCCCCTTGCCGTGGGCCAGCCGGTGGATCCGGGACCAGTCCTCCCAGTGGCAGGCGTGGTCCACGATGTGCTGCCGGACCTCCCAGTCGAAGATCTCCGCGCCACCGCCGGTCAACGACTCCAGCCCGGCGTCCATCAGCTCGTCGAGGATCGCGTCGGCGGGCAGGCCGCTGATCTTCTCGAACCACTGCACCTCGGTCGCGGTGAACGCCTTGAGTTTGACGTTCGGCAGCGCCGCCTTCAGCTCGCGCAGCACCTTCGGGTAGTAGCGCCAGGGCAGGGTCGGGTGCAGGCCGTTCACGATGTGCAGCTCGGTGAGCTGCTCGTCCTCCATCTCCTTGGCCTTGCGGACGGCCTCGTCGATCCGCATCGTGTAGGCGTCCTTCTCGCCCGGCTTGCGCTGGAACGAGCAGTACGCGCAGGAGGCGGAGCAGACGTTGGTCAGGTTGAGGTGCCGGTTGACGTTGAACATCACCCGGTCGCCGTTGAGCTCGGTACGCCGGTGGTGGGCCAGGCGGCCCAGCCAGGTGAGGTCGTCGCTGTCGTAGAGGGCGATGCCGTCCTCCCGGGTCAGCCGCTCACCCGCGTACACCTTGGCTTCGAGCTCGCGCTTGAGTCCGGCGTCCATTGAAAAGCCCGTCCCTTCCACCTCGGTCCGGGTCGAGCCTACGTCGCGGCCTCCCCCCACCGTCGAGGGCGGGCATCAGCAGCGACGTACTTCACCGGACTCTCAGGCTGTCGTTACCACCGCACCATCGACACAGCCGAAACATTGAGGTAAGACAAAGTAGGACGTGCAACATGGCGTCCGGACGCCGCGCTCCGGGAGGGCGCGGCTTCACCACGCCGGCCGGGGAGCGGGATGACCGACAGCAAGCGCACGCGACAGCCGCGACGGAGGACACCGCTGGTTTCGCCGGTCCTGCGTCCCAAGCTCTGGTCCGCGCTGCTCGGCATGGTCGCCGCGGCGGCCATGGCCACCCCGGTCTTCGCCGACCCGGCCCTGCCCCAGACCGTTCCGGACACCGGTGCCCGTCCGGTCCTGGCCGGGCCGCTGCACCTGCCCGGCGGGGCGCCCGGCGGCAACGGCCCGCTCGGCACCACCCCGATCGCCCCGGTCGGCACCGGCCCGCTCGCCGCGCAGATCGCCGCCGCCGAGGCGCAGGTCGGACTGCTCGGGCAGGAGCTGCTCAAGCTCGAACAACTGCAGGCCGAGGCGAAGACCCAGCTCGCCACCGCCGACCGCGACCTGAAACTCGCCCGGGACACCCTCACCGTCGCCCAGCGGGAGGCCGACGCCGCCGCGGCCGAGGCGATCAAGACCGCCGCCAAGCTGCCCCCGGGCGGCCTCGCCGCCGACCTGCACGGGCTGAGCGTGCTGGAGCGGATCTACCGGGGCGAGGAGGTCGAGGGCACCACCACCGCCGCGACCGGCGAGCTGAACCGGGCCCGCACCACCGAGCAGGCCGCCCAGCAGGCCTACACGGCGGCGGAGGGCCGGCTGCGGACCGCGACGGACCAGTTCACCGCCACGCAACGGACCTACCGCACCCAGGAAGCGGCCCTGCTCAAGCTGCGGCAGGACAACGCCGCCCAGCTCGCCGAGATCGAGCGGCAGCAGGAGGCTGCCGAGCAGCAACTCGGTGAGCAGTACATCCAGGGCGCGACGGCCAACGGGCTCACCTCCCACCCGCGTGCCATGGCCGCCGTCCGGTACGCCCTGGCGCAGCTCGGCGACCCGTACCTCTGGGCGGCCGAGGGGCCGGACCGCTTCGACTGCTCCGGCCTGGTCTGGGCGGCCTACCGGTCGAAGGGCGCCGACTACTCCGGCCTGCCCCGGGTCTCCCGCGACCAGTACAACGCCACCAGGACCAGGACCGTCAGCCGGAGCGCCCTGCTCCCCGGCGACCTGCTCTTCTATGCCTCGGGCAGCAGCTGGACGACGATCCACCACATGGGCATGTACATCGGCAACGGCAAGATGGTGCACGCCCCGACCACCGGCGACGTGGTGAAGATCTCCACCGTCCGCTGGTCGCGGCTGTACGCGGCCACCCGGGTCATCGACGCGGTGCCGGCACCCGGGGCCACCCCGTCGCCCACGCCGACCCCGACCAAGTCGCCCACCCCCACCAAGTCGCCCACCCCGAAGCCGACCAACTCGACCACGCCCAAGCCCACCGGCAGCGCGACCCCGAAGCCCACCGGCAGCACGACCCCGAAGCCGACGGGCACGCCGTCCACGACGCCCGACCCCACGCCGTCGGCCACCCCGACGCCGAGCACCACGAGTCCGGAGCCGAGCACCAGCAGCACCGGGGGTGGCGAGCCGAGCGCCTCGGCCAGCGGCACCGGCGAGCCCAGCGGCAGCCCGGCACGGAGCGGGTCGGCGAGCCCGAGCACCGGTGGCTGACCGGTAACCCAACTCCGGCTGTGCGGCCGGACCGGAATATGGCACCGTGAGAGCCAGGCACTCCCGGCGCGGCGCCACGGGTCCGGGTGCGAGCACGGAGGACGAACATGGGCGAGCAGCAGGGTCCGGCTGAGACCGTCGAGCCCGGTGCCGGGTCCCGCCCGCTGACCGGTCCGCCCGGTGCCGGCGACACCGCGCCGGGCACGTCCGCCCCGGCCCGGGGGCGGGCCAGTATCACCAGCCCGTCCGGGGGTACGCCGGACACGCCCGTCGTCCCGGCCCAACGCGGTCCCGCCTCGCCGGCCCGGGCCAGCGCCACCGTGCCGGGCCTGCAACGGATGTCGCCGCAGGAAGCCGGGATCGCCGCCGGAGTGCGCACCGGTGGGGCGAAGGTGTACCGGTCCACCGAGTCCACGCCCGCCGGGTCCACGCAGACCACGCCGTCCACGCTCCCCGAAGCCCCGTCTCCCCGGCAGCCGGAACCCGCCGCGCCACCCGTACCGGCAGAGCCGCCACCCCCGCCGGCCCCGGCCCCGACGCCGGTCCCGGAACCACAACCCGAGCCGCTACCCGCTCCCACCCCGGCCCCGGAACCGCGACCCGAGCCGTTGCCGGAACCCCCGGTGCCGTCGCCGACACCGCCCCTGCCGAAGCCTCCGGCACCCGTCCCGCCCGGTCCGGCCCCCACTCCACCGGGTCCGGTACCGCCGACGCCGGGTCCGCCCGCGCCGCCGCCCGGCCCGCCGGTCCCCTCGCCGCCACCACCGCCCGGGCCGATGCCGGCACCGCCGTTCCCGCCGCCCCCGGCCTCCGCCGCTCCGGTCTCGGGTGCCCCCGTCCCCGCCGTTCCGATCCACGACGGCCCGCCCTCCGGTGTCGCCGGCAGCGCCCCGGTCTTCGGCGGTCCGGTCTCCGCCGCCACGGCGTCCGCTCCGGTGCCGGCCCGGGTCACCGGCAGCGCCGCCGTCCCCGGATCGCGCACGCCGCCCGTCGCTCCGGCGACCGTCGATCCGGCTCCACCGACCTCCGGTCCACCCGCTCGGTGGACCCCACCGACCTCCGGACCGGCGGCCACCCCGGCCTCCGGTCCACCGACGGCACCCTTCACCACGCCGACCTCCGGACCGGCGGCCACCCCGCCCTCCGGTCCGCCGGCACCGTGGGCCACCCCGAACTCGGCGGCGGCATGGGCCTCGCCCGCCCCCGGAACGTCGGCACCGCCGGCCGCCCCGACCTCCGGCGCAGCGGCACCGCCGGCCGTCCCGGAGCCGGCCCTGCCGACCTGGCCGCCACCGACCGCGCCGGGCGGAAACGCCGGAAGCGACCCGGGTGGGCGGCCGGCGCCGGCCGGACCGTCACCACTCGCGCCCACCAGCGGCGGGCCGGTGCACAACCTGCCGTCCAACGCGATCCCCGCCGCGCTGAGCACCGGGCACGACGTCGGTGCCGACGACCGTCCGGGCATGTCCGCCCGCTCCGGGACGGTCTACGGAGGCTCCGTCACCGAGGGGCCCGGCTTCGCCACGGTCGCCCTGCCCACGGGGAACCCGGTGGAGAACACCGGCTCCCTCACCGGGCACATCCTCGCCCAGGGCTGGGCCGACACTCCCGCCGAGCGGTCCCGCACGACCCGGGTGGTGATCGTGCTGGTCGCCTCGCTCGGGCTGCTGGTGGCGATCAGTGTGGTGGTGGCGCTGATGGCGAACGACGCGATGGGTGGCCTGATGGAGAACCTGCTCAACGGGTGAGCCGCCGTTCCGGCGCCGGCACCCGAGCCGACCGGGCCGGGGTGAGCCCGCCCACTACCCCGCCGCGGCGCGGTTGCCGACCGTGCGGGTCGCCGTACACTGTTATTGATCACTGACCCGGTGCGCGTCGTCGCGTGCCCATGGGCGATCTTGCGGGCGAACCGGCGGCGTCACCTTCCGCGGCGGGCCATCGCGAAGATGCGCCCCGCTGGAGAGGTATTTCTTGACGACCTTTGCTGACCTCAGCACGTTCCCGTCCGCCATCGACACCCCGCTGGTGACCACCGGCGACCAGACCGCCGACGGCGGCGAGCACGTCGACTTCGCCACGCTGGGGCTCCCCCAGCCGCTCGTCCGGGCCCTCGCCCGGCAGAACATCACCACCCCGTTCGAGATCCAGCGGGCCACCATGCCGGACGCCCTCGCCGGGCGGGACGTCCTCGGCCGGGGCCAGACCGGCTCCGGCAAGACCCTCGCCTTCGGCCTGCCGCTGCTTGCTCGGGTCGCCGACGGTGGCCGGGCCCGGCCGCTGCGCCCCCGGGCCCTGGTGCTCGTGCCCACCCGGGAACTCGCCATGCAGGTCAACGACGCGCTCGTGCCGCTGGGCAAGGCGGTCGGAGTGTTCCTCAAGACCGCCGTGGGCGGGGTGCCCTACGACCGTCAGATCGACGCCCTCCGGCGCGGTGTGGAGATCATCGTGGCCACGCCGGGGCGGCTCGGCGACCTGATCTCCCGGCAGGTGTGCCACCTCGACGACGTCGAGGTCACCGTCCTGGACGAGGCCGACCAGATGGCCGACATGGGCTTCCTGCCGGAGGTCACCGAACTGCTGGCGAAGACGCCGGCCGACGCCCAGCGGCTGCTCTTCTCGGCCACTCTGGACAACGACGTGGACTCGCTGGTCAAGCGGTTCATGACCGACCCGGTCACGCACTCCACCGCCCCGGCTACCGCTGCCGTCTCCACGATGGACCACCACCTGCTGCTGATCCCGCCGCACGACAAGTTCGCGGTGGCGGCGTCGATCGCGGCCCGCCCCGGCCGGACCATGATGTTCGCCCGTACCCAGCTCGGCGTGGACCGGCTGGTGGAGCAGCTCGGCGCGGTGGGCGTCCGGGCCGGCGGCCTGCACGGCGGCAAGACGCAGCGGATGCGTACCCGCACGCTGGCCGAGTTCCGCGAGGGACGGGTGAACGTGCTGGTGGCCACCGACGTGGCCGCCCGTGGGATCCACGTCGACGGCGTGTCGCTCGTGGTGCACATCGACCCGCCCAAGGACCCGAAGGACTACCTGCACCGGGCCGGGCGTACCGCGCGAGCCGGCGAGTCCGGCGCGGTGGCCACGCTGGTCCTGCCGAAGCAGCGGCGGACCACCCTGGCCATGATGGAGAAGGCCGGTGTCGAGCCGGGCGAGCTGCGGGTCCGGGTTGGTGACCCGGAGCTGACCGAGCTGACCGGTGCCCGGCAGCCGAGTGGGGTGCCGGTGTCGAACGAGCCGCAGGAGCCGCGCCGGTTCGGCGACCGTCCCGGCGGGCCCCGGCGGTTCGGCGACCGCGACGCCCGGGGCGGCCAGCGGTTCGGCGACCGCGACGCCCGGGGCGGCCAGCGGTTCGGCGACCGGAGCGGACAGCAGTTCGGGGGCGACCGGACCGAGACCCGGTACACCGGGCGCGACGAGCGACGCTTCGGTGACGAGCGCCCGGGCCACCACGCCCGCACCGACGAGCGCTCCGGCTACCGCAGCCGGAGCGACGACCACCGGGGCCACCCGGGTCGGAGCGACGACCGGCGCGGGTTCGCTGGCCGGAGCGACGACCGGCGTGTTGGGTACGGCGGCCGGAGCGACGACCGGCGTGTTGGGCACGGCGGACGGGCTCCCGCGCGTACCTACTGAGGCACATGACCACTGAGTCAACCGGACGCCGCCGTGGTGCACCTCTGTCACCACGGCGGCGTCCGTGCGGTGGCGGTGGCCGTGGCGGTGGCCGTGGCGGTGGCCGTGGCGGTGTCCCACGACCCGGGTGCCGGCGGTGCTGGCCTGCCGTAGTGTCCGGCTCATGCCGACCATGCCGAAGTCGCTGTTCTGGAACCGCACCGACACCGCCGGCTGCGAGCACACCCTGCTGGACGACACGAACGGCCTCACCGCCCGAGGCACGGCACAGGCCGTCGACACCCTCCCGTACACCTGCCGGTACACCCTGACCACCACGCCCGAGTGGGCGACCGCCCGGCTGGAGGTCGAGGTCGAGGGGGCGGGCTGGTCGCGTGGGGTCCGGCTGGAGCGGCAGCCGGAACGTTGGCGGGTCGTGACCAGCGAGCAGGGCGACCTCGACGCCGCGCTCCGCGCGGCCGGGCGGCCACCGGTCGGGCTGCCCGGCACCGACGACCCCGACCGCCTGGTCGACGCGGTCGACGTCGACCTGGGCGGGTCACCGCTGTTCAACAGCCTCCCGGTACGCCGGCTCGGGCTGCGCGACGCCGCGCCGGGCACCGAACGGCGGATCGAGGTCGTCTGGGTGCTGGTGCCGAGCCTGCTGGTGCTGCCCGCCGAGCAGACGTACACGGCGCTCGACGGTGGTCGGGTCCGCTTCGCCAGCGGCGACTTCACCGCCGACCTGGACCTCGACCCCGACGGCTACGTCCGGCACTACCCGGGACTCGCCGACCGGGTCGTCCGGGAGCGCTGACCGGGTCACCCCGTCACGGCCTAGTCGACGGGCCACACCCCGGTGCTCAGGAAACGCTCGACGGTGGCCAGGTGCGGGGCCAGGTCCAGCCCCTGCGCGGCCACCCAGTCGTCGGCGTAGTACGTGTCGACGTACCGGTCACCGGCGTCGCAGATGAGCGTCACCACCGACCCGGTCCGCCCCTCGGCGAGCATGGCGGCGATCAGCCCGAAGGCACCCCAGAGGTTGGTGCCGGTCGAGCCACCCACCCGTCGGCCGAGGACCGCCGAGCCGGCCCGCATCGCGGCCAGCGAGGCGGCGTCGGGGACCTGCACCATCCGGTCGACCACGCTGGGCAGGAACGACGCCTCGACGGTGGGCCGGCCGATCCCCTCGATCCGGGAGCCCCGGCCGGTGCGGACGGACCAGTCGGCCGCCTGCCACGCGGGGTAGAACGCGGAGTTCTCCGGGTCGACCACGCAGAGCTTGGTGGGCAGCCGGCGGTACCGGGTGAACCGGCCGATGGTGGCACCGGTGCCGCCGGTGCCCGCACCGACCACGACCCAGGCGGGCACCGGGTGCCGTTCCAGGGTGAGCTGGGCGTAGATCGACTCGGCGATGTTGTTGTTGCCCCGCCAGTCGGTCGCCCGCTCGGCGTAGGTGAACTGGTCCATGAAGTGTCCGCCGGTGTCCTCGGCCAGCCAGCGGGCCTCCACGACCACCTTGGCCGGGTCGTCGACCAGGTGGCACCGGCCGCCCTGGAACTCGATCTGGGCGATCTTCTCCGGGGAGGTGGAGGCGGGCATCACCGCGATGAACGGCAGCCCCAGCATCCGCGCGAAATACGCCTCGGAGACCGCGGTCGACCCGGAGGACGCCTCGATGATCGTGGTGTTCGGGCCGATCCAGCCGTTGCAGAGCCCGTAGAGGAAGAGCGAGCGGGCCAGCCGGTGTTTCAGCGAGCCGGTCGGGTGCACCGACTCGTCCTTGAGATAGAGGTCGATGCCCCAATCCCTGGGGAGTGGGAACGGCAGCAGGTGGGTGTCGGCCGACCGGTTCGCGTCAGCATCCACCGCGGCGATCGCCTCGGTCACCCACGCCCGGACAGCCTCGTCGCACCGGTCGAGATGAGTCACGCCGAGAAACTAGCAATCTTCGCGTCCGGACGGTACCGACCGATTCACGTACCGTCGACCCGCCGGCGCTGGCGGCGCTGCCCGGCCCGGCCGACGGCGCGGACCAGCGGGGCCAACCGGAGGGCCAGCCCCGGCAGCGCGTCGAGCAGCCGGACCTGCGCGCCACGCCAGCGGGGCAGCGTGACCACCGGTCGGGGTCGCCGGGCCAGCCGGGCGGCCTGCCGGGCCACCCGCTGCGGTGACAGCAGCGTCCCGGTGAAGGACGCCACCGCCCCGGGGTCGTCCAGCCGGTCGTGCAGCATCGGCGTCCAGATCCCGTCCGGGCAGAGACAGGAGACGTGTACGTCCCGGTGCCCGGCCAGCCGCAGGTCGGCGAGGGTGCCGAGGCTGAAGGCGAGCAGGGCGTGCTTGCTGGCGGCGTAGACGGTCTCGCCGGGCGGGGCGACCAGCCCGGCGAGCGACACCACGTTGAGCACGTGCCCGCTCCCCTGGCCGCGCATCACCGCCAGCGCGGCCAGGGTGCCGTTCATCGCGCCGAGGGTGTTCACCTCGACCACCCGACGACGGGTGGCCGCGTCGTGACTCCAGGACGGGCCGGTGACCAGGAGGCCGGCGTTGTTCACCCAGAGCCCGAGGCCACCGGCGCGGGTGGTGGCCTCGGCGGCCACCGCCGCGCAGGCCGCCTCGTCGCGGACGTCCAGCGGTCGGGACCAGCCACCGAGCGGACCGGCGACCGCGGCCACGGCCGCGGCGTCCAGGTCGGTGAGGAGCACCTGCCAGCCGTCGGCGTGCAACGCGACGGCGATGGCGCGACCGAGCCCGCCGGCCGCACCGGTCACCACCGCCGTCCCGGGAGCCCGATCCACCGCCGCACGGTACCCCGCTCGGCCCGGGTAAGCGGGGCGGCTCAACTGCGGGCGGGGCGGCTCAACCGATGGGCGGGGTGCCCGGCTGTGGGCGGTTCTCCCACTTCGTCGACAGGGCGATGCCGGTGCGGGTGGAGGCCACCCCGGGGGTGCGGTTCAGCCGGACGATGAGCCGCTCCAGCTCGGCGATCGTGGGCACCCGGGCCTTGAGCAGAAAGGACTCCACCCCGGCCATGAAGTAGCAGGACTCGATCTCCGGCATCTGCCGCAGCGCGTCCAGCACGTCGTCGGTGTCGGCGGCGGAGTCCTCGACGATACCGATCAGGGCGGTGACGGCGAGTCCGATGGACTCGGGCTCGACCTCCGCCCGGTACGCCCGGATGACTCCGCCCGCCTCCAGCTTGCCGACCCGTTCGTGTACGGCGGGAGCGGAGAGACCCACCTGCCGGGCCAGTTCGGCGTACGACAGACGGGCGTTGCCCCGCAGCAGCTCCACGAGCCTCAGGTCGATGGCGTCCACGGACTGTAGACCCTAGTCGTCGAAGGGTGCCCGGAACCGGCGGGCGTCCGGCATTCTGGCCTCACGTGTCCGTACGGCAATCGCAGGCGTCGGGCGGCCTCGGGCGTCCCACCGGTCCTCCGTTCCCAACCAGTGCTTTTTTCGCGTTTGGCGGACCGCGTCACCTCGCCGGTGCTGTAATTGCCATACGTCCCTCATGACGGCTCTGGGCTCGCACCGGCCGGGGGCAGTGTGGTTCAGCCGAGGGCTTCGTCGACGCGAGGAGGGGGCTGTGGACACTGGAGATCGCCTGCTGACACCGGGCGAGGTGGCCGCGCTGTTTCGGGTGGACCCGAAGACCGTGACGAGATGGGCGGCCGCTGGCCGGATCGGCAGCATCCGGACTCCAGGCGGGCATCGCCGTTTTCGGGAATCCGAGGTGCGGGCGCTGCTCGAGGGGGAGGGGATGCTCGACGAGGGCGAGGACGTGGCGAACCGGCCACGCAACGTCGGACCGACGGCTTCCACCGGCCCGGGTCCGGCCAACGCCGGCATGTACTGACGGGTGACGGGTCACGCGGACCGGGCGCAGGACGCCGGTCCGTGTCCCGTCCCACGGACGTCGGTGGGTCAGTTCAAGGTCGCGCCGAGTTCCCCGGACCACCGGCGGAACAGCGTGTGCGGTACGCCCAGCGCGTCCAGCACCTTGCCGGCGACGAAGTCGACCAACTGTTGGGCGGAGGCGGACGCCCCGGCACCGTAGAAGCCGGGGCTGGCGGGCAGCACCACCGCCCCGGCGTCGTGCAGCGCGATGAGATGTTCCAGGTGGCTGCGGGTCACCGGGGTCTCCCGGGGCACCACGACCACCGGCCGCCGCTCCTTCAGGTTGACCTCGGCGGCCCGCTGCAACAGGTCCTTGGATAGGCCGATGGCGATGCCCGCGCAGGCCGCGGTGCTGGCCGGCACCACCGCCATGCCGCGCACCCGGTAGGAGCCGCTGCTCGGGCCGGCGGCCAGATCACCGGCGGACCAGTACCGCAGGTCCGCTCCGTCGAGGTCGCGCCCGAGCCAGTCACCCAGGTCGTCGCGCCAGTGCCCGTCCCGGAACGGCCGGCCGGTCTCGTCGAGGACGGTCAGCCGGGCCGCCCGGGAGACGATCAGGTCGACGGCCGCCCCGGCGTCGAGCAGCCCGCGCAGGACCGCCGCCGCGTACGGCGTACCGGAGGCTCCGGAAACCCCGACCACCCATGGTTCGCGCATACCGACAAGCGTGCCTGCTCGCCCACCCGGAGTGTCCACCGCCCCCGGCTGCCTTGGTTGCAGGGGTCCCCTGCTACGCAAAAAGCGGTAGCAGGGAACCCCTGCAACCACATCAGCCCCCGCTCCACCGCCGGGGCCGGATGCCGGGAGAGCGTTTGCACCTGGCATGCTGCGGGTGCATAACGTACAGCGGGGAAGGAATCGGTGATGACCGGCGGATCCCTCGGATCGCCACCGTTCGACTGCCCCGTTCCGCCCCGGCTGTCGCCGCACGCCGACGCGACGCAGGAGTGGCTGTCCTCCTGGGTCGCCCGGTTCGACCTGCCGCTGGACCGGATCGCCCTCGAACGGCTGGACCGGGCCGCCATCGCCCGGTACGCGGGCCGGATCTACCCGGACGCAGGCGAGACCGACCTGCGCACCCTGGCCGCCCTGTTCACCTGGTTCTTCCTGGTCGACGACTTCTGCGACGGCCCGCGCCGCTCCACCCCAGAGGAGGTCGACGGGCTGCGGCAGGGGGTGCTGAGGCTGCTGCGGACCGGGCCGCGCTCGCGCCACCCCGGTTTCACCGGTCCGCTGCGCCGGATGCTGGTGGACGCCTGGCGGGCGCCCCGGGCGCGGATGCCCGCCCGTTGGCGGATCCGCTTCACCGACGCGATGGCCCACCATCTAAACGGAGCGTGGCGTGAGGCGGTCAACAAGGCCGCCGGCCGGGTGCCGACGGTCGACGAGTACGTGCCGCTGCGCCGGGCCACCTCGGCGGCGTACGTGTCGTACACGCTTGTGGAGTTCGCCACCGGACAGGTCCTGCCGGACGCCGTCTACCACCACCCGGCGCTGGTCCGGATCGCCGAGACCGCGAACGACCTGCTCTCCTGGTTCAACGACGTGATCTCGCTGGAGCGGGACCGGGCCGGTGCCGGTGGGCACAACCTGGTGCTGGCCACCGCCCACGAGCGCGGGGTGCCGGTCGAGACCGCGGTCGCCCTGGTGGCCGACCGGTGGCGGGAGACGATGGACCGGTTCGTGGCGCTGCGCGCGGCGGTGCCGTCATTCGGCCCGGAGCTGGACGGGGCGGTCGCCGTCCACCTGGACGCGATGGCGAACTCCGTACGCGCCACCATCGACTGGTCCCGGGAGAGCGCCCGTTACCCGGTGCCCTGACCGGCCGTGGCGGTTTGCTCAGGCCCGCAGGTCCAGCCGGAGCACCAGGTCGAGCAGGGCGAAGAGGAAGAGGGCGATGCCGACGAACCCGTTCGCGGTGAAGAACGCCCGGTTGACCCGGCTCAGGTCGGTCGGGCTGACCACCACGTGCTGGTAGCCGAAGGCGAGCGCGGTGAGCACCAGTCCGGCCCACCACGGCCAGCCGAAGCCGACCAACGCCCCGAACCAGACGAAGAGCGCGAAGGTCACCACGTGCGCCACCGTCGAGGCGTGCAGGGCGAAGCGCAGCCCGTACCGGGCCGGGATGCTGCGCACGCCGATCTCCCGGTCCACCTCGGCGTCCTGGCAGGCGTAGATCAGGTCGAACCCGCCGATCCACAGGCCCACCGCGACACCGAGCAGCCAGGCCGGCCAGGAGCCGGCGAAGGTGCCCGTGACGGCGAGCCACGCGCCGACCGGCCCGACCGCCTGGGCGACCGCGAGGATCGCGTGCGGCCAGTCGGTGAACCGCTTGCCGTACGGGTAGACGACCAGGGGCACCACGGCCAGCGGCGCGAGCACCAGGCAGAGCGGGTTGAGCAGCGCGGCGGCGGCGAGGAAGACCACCAGCGCGACCACCGCACCGGTCCAGGCCGTCCGCACGCTCACCGCCCCGGTCACCAGTTCCCGCCCCGCGGTACGCGGATTCCGCGCGTCGATCCGCCGGTCGATGATCCGGTTGGCGGCCATCGCGAACGTCCGGGCCCCGACCATCGCCACCGTGATCAGCAGCAGGTCGACCCAGCGCACCCGTCCCCCGTCGACCCGCATCGCGGTCAGCGCGGACAGGTACGCGAAGGGCAGCGCGAAGACCGAGTGCTCGATCGCGACGAGCCGGAGGAACGACTTCACCCGACCGGGCCGTTCGGTGACCACGGTCATCGGACGCCGTACTCCTTCCAGCGCTTGTCGACCAGCGCGACGACCTCGGGCGACATGGTCATCTCCTCGGGCCAGCCCCGGGTGTAGCCCTCGGTGGGGAGCTTGCGGGTGGCGTCGACGCCCGCCTTGCCGCCCCAGAACTGCTGGTACGACGCGTGGTCCAGGTGGTCCACCGGCCCCTCGGTGAGCAGCAGGTCACGCGAGTAGTCCACGTTGCCAAAGGCCCGGAACGCGACCTCCTGGTAGTCGTGCACGTCGCAGTCCTCGTCGACGATCACGACCAGCTTGGTCAGCGACATCATGTGCGCGCCCCAGATCGCGTTCATCACCTTCTGGGCGTGCTTCGGGTAGCGCTTACGGATCGACACGATCGCGCAGTTGTGGAACACGCCGGCCGAGGGCAGGTTGTAGTCGACGATGTCCGGGATGAGGAACCGCAGCAGCGGGGCGAAGATCCGCTCGGTGGCCTTGCCGAGGCCGTGGTCCTCCTGCGGCGGCTTCGAGGTGACGATCGAGTGGTAGACCGGGTCGCGCTGCATGGTCATCGTCTCGACGTGCAGGACCGGGAACGGCTCGACCGGGGTGTAGAAGCCGGTGTGGTCGCCGAACGGTCCCTCCGGCAGCCGCTCGCCGGGCTCGATGTAGCCCTCCAGCACCACCTGCGCGTGCGCCGGCACCTGGAGCGGCACGGTCAGACAGTCGACCATCTCGACCCGTTCCCCGCGCAGGAACCCGGCGAACAGATATTCGTCGATGTCGGCGGGGAGCGGGGCGCTGGACGCGTAGCTGACCACCGGGTCGCAGCCGATCGCGATCGCCACCGGCAGCCGCTGCCCGAGGCGCTCGGCGACCGCGTGGTGCGCGGTGGAGTTCTTGTGGATCTGCCAGTGCATGCCGAGCGTGTTGTGGCTGTGCTGCTGGAGCCGGTACAACCCGAGGTTGCGCTTGCCGGTCTCCGGGTGCTTCGTGTGGGTCAGTCCGAAGTTGTGGAAGATCCCGCCGTCACCGGGCCACACCTGCAACCCCGGCAGCCGGTTCAGGTCGACGTCGTCGCCCCGGTAGACGACCTGCTGGCAGGGGGCGGTCCGGACCTTCTTGGGCGGCATCGACTTGAGCTGCATCACCTTGCCCAGGCCGCCCATCATGCCGGAGAAGCCGATCGGCAGTTCCGGCTTGAGCATCTCCCCGATCCGGTTGCCGATCTCGTCCAGCGACTCGACGCCGAGCGCCATCGCCATCCGCTTCTCGGTGCCGAAGAGGTTGACCGCCACCGGCATCTCGCCCCGGGTGGGCCGCTCGAAGAGCAGCGCCGGCCCGTCCGCCCGGACCGTCCGGGTGACGACCTCGCTGATCTCCAGCGTCGGGTCCACCGGCACGCTCACGCGCCGCAGTTCCCCCTCGCGCTCCAGCGTCTTGAGGAAGTCCTTGAGATCGGTGTACGGGAAGCCACGAACCGCCATACCCCCAGTCTCCCGCACCAACCTGGGTCCCCTACCACCCGGTCCCACCGGACGCCCTCTCGTGATCCACTCCTCTTCGGCGATATCGCGGTATCCAGTTCGCGGGACACCGCCGTATCGGCGAAAGTCCGACGGCGTCGCCGGACATCAGGGCCGGGCCGAGGGAAGCCGGCGCGAGTTCGGCCGGTACTGCCGCCCGTTCCGCACGGGCGTCCCGTGCTGAGCGGGTGGCGCGTTCTGGATGGGCGGCACGTTCCGGGTGGGCAGGGCGGGGCGGGGTTGCGGCACCACCCGGAGCCCGGCCCACTGGACGAAGACGCTCCGACAGGTGTCGGTCCGGCGTGACGTACGCAGCGGG
This sequence comes from Micromonospora sp. NPDC050187, assembly GCF_044459745.1. NCBI lineage: Bacteria > Bacillati > Actinomycetota > Actinomycetes > Micromonosporales > Micromonosporaceae > Micromonospora > Micromonospora sp. NPDC050187. Next base: position 186,153 of record NZ_JBITJH010000005.1, on the reverse strand, counting down.
CATCTGTCTGGCCAGGAACTCGGTCAGGATGTCGAGTGCGCCCCTGGTAGCGGCAGCGGCTCGACGACCGCGCCCTCAGCGGGGACGCCGTACTCCCTGGTGTGGAACTGCCTCGCGCCGCGCGGCCGTTCGCGGAAGTGTCGGAACGCCATCGGGAGGCCTCGGGCGACGGAGAGATCCTGGGTCTCCATGACCTGTATGTGCAGATGCGGCTCGGTCGAGTTGCCGGAGTTGCCACAGGCCGCCACGTGCTGCCCCGCCGTCACCTCCTCCCCGGGGGTGACCCGGATGGAACCGGCCCGCAGGTGGGCGAGAGCCACGAACGCGCCGCCGGGGAGCGCGATGATCAGGTAGTTGCCGGCCACCGCACGCACGCCCTGCCGGACCCGGGCCGCCTGGCCCAGCGCGTACGGCACGAGAGCAAGCTGTGAGCGCCGCCCGGCGTGGTCGATCTCGCCGTCGTGCACCTCGACGACGGTGCCGTCGGCGGGGGCCAGGATCGGTCGGTCGTAGGCGAAGAACCGGTCGGCCGGTTCGGTGGCGAGGAAGGTCCGCCAGTCGCGGCGGTCGGCGGTCCGGCGGCGCTCGTCCACCCCGACGAAGTCGATGGCGTACCGCTCGCCGAACAGGTCCGTGCCGTGACTCGGGATCCGTCGGGCCGGACTGTTCCGGGCCAACCACAGTCCCGTGAACGGCAGCGAGAGCGTGACCTCCGGATGCACCGGACGCCCCGAAGACCGCTGCTCGCCCACGAGGCGAGCCTAGCCAGACCGCGCCAGGTCTCTTCCGCTACTGACCACCCCCCTCGCGTCGCACCGTCCCCATAGGATTCGGTCCGCCGCTCGGGCCGGGCAGTCCGACCGGATCATCCTCCTGAAGGAGTCCCATGACACCTGTACGCGTTACCCGCACGTTCCAGGTCGGCGCGGCGGCACTCGCGGCGGCAACCCTGGTCGGCCTGGCGGCGAACCCCGCATCAGCGGAGGACGATCCCGGCTGGGTGCATGGTTGGCTCAACGACACCACCATCGGTGCCGCCGGTGCCCCCGGCCGGACCACTGTTCTCAGCCTGGTCAGCAACGGAGCGACCAATCCCCGGGTCGTCCTCGACCTGAGCGGACTGGCCGGAGTCGCCACCGCCACCTTCCCGGATTGGTGTGTCACCGCCGGCGCCGGGGTCACCTGCCCGATGCCGCCCACCGCCACCCCGGACGAGCTCGGCATGCTGAACGGCAGCGTGCCCGTCGTGCTGCGGGCCGTCCCCGGCGCCGCCGACGGCGCGGTCGGGACGATCGGCTACACCGTGCTGGCCGACGGCGACAACGACGGGGCCCAGCAGGCCGCCGTCTCGGTGCACGCCGGGCCGGACGCGGTCAGCCTGGTCGACGAGTCCGTCGACGGCGTCGACACCGGCGACACCCTCGCCATGCCGGTGGCCCTGATCAACGCCGGCAACATGTCGATGTCCGGTCTCCGGCTCACCATCCGGTTCCCGGTCGGGCTGGAGCCCGCCGCCTACCGCAACTGCCGCTACGGTGCCGGCGGCCAGCTCAGCACCATCGCGGTCTGCGCCTTCCCGGGCACGTTCTCGCCCGGGCTGAGCTACCACGTCCCGGGCGGCTTCGCCACCACTGTCGGCCCGGCCGCCCTCGGCGCCAAGCAGATCGTGCAGACGGTGGAGCCGGCCACGACCGCCGGCCCGCCGCCGGCGGGCGTGGTGCTGGAGCGGCGTCCCGCCGACCGCACCCTCCGGCTCCGCCAGGTGGGCGCCCCGGTCGACGTCCTCGACGCCGACCACCAGTCCTCGTCCGGCTGGTACTACCTGCGCGATGTCCCCGGCGCGTTCGACGTGGTGACGCTCGGTGCCGCCACCACCGGTTCGGTGGGTGACACGGTGACGGTCCGGGTCGGCATGCGCAACGACGGTCCCGGCGTCCCGGACAACACCATCTCCGGTGGGGATCCGGGTCAGTTCGCCTTCGTCCCGCCGGCCGGCACGGTCGTTGCCAACTGGCCGACGGGCTGCTCGTCCACGGGCGGCGACGACGGCTTCGAGGGGCCGGTGACCTGGTACTGCACCAAGCCGGGTGGCATCTTCGCGGCCGGCGAGAACTTCCTGGTCGACTTCGACCTGCGGATCGACGGTCCACTCGGCGCCCCGGGCGAGGTCCGGATCCCGTACAGCTACCCACGGACGGACGACGACCCGACGAACGACAGCGCCCCCGTGACCATCTCCTGATCCCGGAACGACGCGACCGCCGGCTGCCCGTCAGGGTGCCGGCGGTCGTCGTCCGCAGGGGGCGGGGTGGGGTCAGTCGAGGCCACCGTACGAGTGCAGGCCCTCGAAAAAGATGTTCACGCCGAAGAGGTTCATCAGCATGGTCAGGAAGCCCAGCACGGCGATCCAGGTGGCCACGTTCCGCTTCACGCTCGGGGTGGCCCGGGCGTGCAGGTAGCCGGCGTAGATCACCCAGGAGATGAACGACCAGGTCTCCTTCGGGTCCCAGCCCCACGGCCGGCCCCAGGACGCCTCGGCCCAGATCGCCCCGGCGATGACCGCGAAGGTGAAGACCGGGAAGGCGAACGCGTGCAGCACGAAGGTGAGCCGCTCCAGGCTCTCCGCCGCCGGCATCCGCTTCGCCAGCGTGTACGGGAAGCTCCGCTTGCCGCGCTCGTACCCGGCGCGCATCAGGTAGGTCACCGCCGGCACCGAGCCGAGCAGGAAGAGACCGGAGGCGAAGACCACCGTCGAGACGTGGATGACGAACCAGTACGAGTTGAGCGCCGGCACCAGCGGCACTACCGGCACGTAGAGCACCAGTTCGGCGGTGGCCAGCAGGAGCACCATGACCAGCGTCAGGAACAGCCCGAGGCGGCGCAGCGACGGGCGCTTCCAGAGCACCGTGAGCCAGCCGACGACCCCGATGAGCGAGACCGTCAGCACGTACTCGTACATGTTGCCCCAGGGCATCCGGTCGGCGGCGATGCCCCGGGTGACCAGGCCCGCGAGGTGCAGCAGGGTGGCGACCACGGTGGCGACGACCGCGACCCGGCCGGCGAGCCGGGCCCGCCCGTTCGGGCGTGCCGGCAGCTTCGCACCGGTGTCCCCGCCAGCCGGGGCGTCTCCGCCGACCAGGGCGTCCGTTCCGGCCGGGCTTCCGCCGGACCCGCCGACCCCCGCGCCGACCAGCTCGCGGGCGGGCGTCGCGGCCACCGCCCGGGTGCGGGCGTTGCCGAGGGCGTACTCGACGGCGTGGCAGATCATCGCGACCAGGTACGCGAGGATCGCGAAGGTCACCAGCTGATCGGAGAGCGCGGACATCACTCGGTCCCTTCTCGCGAGCCCGGGGCGGCCCGGCCGGCGGCACCGGCCCCGCCGGTGCCCCGGATCTCGTCGACGAGCTGCGCGAACTCGGCGGCGAACCCGGGGTACTCGGTGCGCGGCAGCCCACCGGCCTCCACCAAACTACTACCGTCCGTCGTGGATGCACCGGCCGGGTCGGCGGCAACGCCCGGGACCACCCGGAACCACACCCGGCGCCGCCGGCCGAAGAGCGACCCCATCAGGCCGAGCAGCAGCACCCCGCAGCTCACCAGCATCAGCGTCGAACCCGGGTCGTACCGGACGGAGAGCGTGATGAACGGCTCGGTGCCGAGGAACTCGACCGTGGTGCCGTCGTCGAGCGTCCACCTCTCCCCCGGCTTGAGCAGCTTGGCGTCCCCGAGCTGGGTGAGCTTGCCGTTGCGGACCTGCCGCTGGTCGAGCTGGTACACCGAGCCGGGGATGCCGGCGTCCATGCCGAGGTTCCCCCGGTACGCGATCAGGAAGACCGCCGGGTTCCGCTCGGTCGGGTGTTGCGACCGCACGTACGGCGGCGCGTCCGGCGCGGTGGGCAGGTAGAGCCCCTCGAAGGCGATCTGGAGGTTCGGGTCCCGCTTCCCGGTCGCCGGGTCGACGTTGATGTCCGGGAACAGCGCCACGCCCTCACCGGTCAGGGTGTTGTCCGTGGTCAGGAAGGGCACCGCCGAGGTCTGCGAGTCGCCGTTGCGGTCGGTGTACCGGATGATCGGCGCGTAGCCGTGGCCGAGCAGGTAGGCGTTCGCCCCGTCGAGCCGCAGCGGCGAGTTGACCGAGAACTCCTCCCGGCGCGGCTGACGCCCGTCCTCGGTCACCGTCACCGTGGCGTTGTAGAACTCCGGCTGGCCGGACTCCAGGAAGCGGGCCTCGAACTCCTCCAGGGTCATGCAGAACGGGGGCAGGTCCGGGCTCTGCACCCGGGAGCCGAACTTCGACTCGGCGTACTGGAACTGGGTGTTGCAGAAGGCGTTGTCCGCGCCGGCCACCAGGAGGCGGTTGCCGGTCCAGCCGTACCACGAGCCGACGGCGACTCCGATCAGCACGGCGATCATCGAGGTGTGGAAGAGGAGGTTCCCGGTCTCCTTGAGGTACCCCTTCTCGGCGGAGACCTCGTTGTCCCGGACCACCACCCGCCACCGGCGGCGACGCAGCACCGCCGCGATGGCCTCCGGGCCGCCGTCGTGGTCGGTCAGGACCGCGTGCTGCGGCAGCCGTTCCAGCCGCTTCGGCGCCGCCGGCGGTACGGACCGCAGCGCGCGCACATGGTCGCGGAGCCGGGGCACGATGCAGCCCACCAGCGAGGTGAACAGCAGCAGGTAGATCGCGGAGAACCAGACCGAGCCGAAGACCTCGAACCCGCCGATCCGGTCCACCACCGGGGCCAGGTCGGGGTGCTCGACGAAGAAGTCGTCCACGTCCTCCGGGTTGACCCCGCGCTGCGGCAGCACCGAGCCGGGGACGGCGGCGACCGCGAGCAGGAAGAGCAGCACCAGCGCGGTACGCATGCTGGTGAGCTGCCGCCACGAGTTGCGCAGCAGGGCCAGCAGCGGGTTGGGCCGACGCGGGGTCGGTGGGGACGGCGTCGCGGGCCGGTCGTCGACGGCCGTCATCAGATGCTCACCTCGCCCACCCCGATGGTGGTCTGCAACCAGATCACGAAGCTCCGCCAACCTCCGGTGACCAGGGCCAGGCCGATCAGGAGCATCAACGCCCCGCCGGCCCGGGTGACCCAGCGGCTGTTGCGCCGGATCAGCCGGAAGACGCCGAGCAGCCGCTGGAACGCCAGCCCGAACACCACGAACGGCACGCCCAGCCCCAGGCAGTACGCCACGGCGAGCACCACCGCCCGGTCGGTCTGGCCCCCGGCGGCGGCCATGCCGAGCACCGCCCCGAGGGTCGGCCCGGTGCAGGGCATCCAGCTCAGCGCGAAGACCGCACCGAAGACGGGTGCGCCGAGCAGGCCGGCCGACGGCAGCCGGTGGATCCGGAACTCCCGTTGCAGGCCGGGCAGCACCCCGACGAAAGCCAGCCCGAGCACGATGACCAGGGTGCCGATGCCGATCTCCAGCGCCCGCTCGTACGCGAAGAGGACCTTGCCGACGCTGGCGAAGAGGATCGCGGTGGCGGTGAAGACCGCGGTGAAGCCGCCGATGAACAGCAGCGTCCCGGCGAGCACGCGCCCCTTGACGGCGGCAGTCGACGCCCGCTGCCGCTGCCGCACGGCGAGCGCCGTGCCGCCGCCGGCCGGGGTGGTGCCGCCGTCGGCCGTGCCCACGCCGGCCGGGGTGGTTGCAGGGGACCCTTCCTCGGCAGAATCCGGTAACAGGGGTCCCCTGCTACCACCTCGGCCCTCCAGGTCGGCGCCGGCGAGGCCGGTGACGTAGGAGAGGTAGCCCGGGACGAGGGGCAGCACGCAGGGCGAGAGGAAGCTGACCAGCCCGGCGAGGGCCGCCGCGCCGATCGCCAGCAGCAGCGGACCGCTCTCGGCGAGAGTGCGGAACGTCTCACCCATCAGCGGGCGTCCTCGGCGGCGATCCGCTCGACGACCGGTTGCAGGGCCTCCTGGACGACCGCGCCGCGACGCACCACCGCCACCCGGCCCTCCCGGTCGAGGACGATGGTCGCCGGGATCGCGTTCGGCGCGATCTCGAAGTCCAGGGCGGTACGGCCGGGCGGGTCGAAGAGGCTCGGGTAGGTGACCTTGTAGGTCTTCTCGAACGCCTTCGCCTTGTCCCGGCTGTCGGTCACGTTGATGCCGACGAAGGTCACCCCGGCCGCCTTGGTCGCCTGGTAGGTGTTCTCCAGGTCGTCGGCCTCGGCCCGGCAGGGGTTGCACCAGGAACCCCAGAAGTTGATCACGACGACGGTGCCCCGGTCCCGGGCGACGTCGTAGCTGCTCCCGTCGAGCAGTTCCCCGGAGACCTTCGGTGCCGTGCCCCGCTGGTCGGGGGCGCACTCCAGGAAGCCGTCCCGGGTCACGCAGCGCTGCTCGTCGCCCCCGGTGGTGCAGCCGGCCAGCGCCACCGCAGTGACGGTGGCGAGCAGGGCGGCGGTCCACCTCCGGGCGTTCATCAGGCTCCCTTGGCTGTCCTGGCGGTCGGCGACATGGCGATCAGGTGGGCGGCCGGCTCGGAGTACCCGACGCCGACGATCTTCGCCCCCTCGAAGTGGAACGAGGTGAGGCTGGCCAGCCCGCACTGCCGGCGACGCGGGTCGTGCCAGAGCCGCTTGCGCTCGACGTGCCGGCGCAGCGTCCAGATCGGGAGCTGGTGGGAGACGCAGACCGCCTCGCGCCCCTCGGCGGCGACCCGGGCGGCGTGCAGCGCGGCGAACATCCGCTCGGCGATCGTCCGGTACGCCTCGCCCCAGGACGGGGTGACCGGGTCCCGCAGCACCCACCAGTTGCGCGGGTCCCGGAAGGAGCCGTCACCGGGCGAGACCTTCTTGCCCTCGAACCAGTTGGCGCTCTCGATCAGCCGCTCGTCCACCCCGACCGGGAGGCCAAACTGCGCGGCGATCGGCTCGGCGGTCTGTTGGGCGCGCTCCAGCGGGCTCGCCACCACGTGCACGACGTCCCGGTCGGCCAGGCCCTGGGCGGCGGCCTTGGCCATCTGCACGCCCAGTTCGGAGAGGCGGAAACCGGGCAGCCGGCCGTAGAGGATCTTGTCCGGGTTGTGCACCTCGCCGTGCCGCAGCACGTGGACCACCGTCTTGCTGCTCACCGCACCTACCCCCCGTGGCCTGCCGCTGCCGCCGCCTTCGCCGCGCCCGGCAGGGCAGCGGCGATCTGCTCACAGGCGGCGTCGTCCAACGCCGCCGACACGAACCATGCCTCGAACGCGCTCGGCGGCAGGTAGACCCCGGCGGCCAGCATCGCGTGGAAGAACGCCGTGAACGCCGGCACGTCCTGGGTGCGGGCGCTGTCGTAGTCGCGCACCTCGGCGTCGGTGAAGAAGATCGAGAACATGTTGCCCGCGTACGACAGCCGGTGCGGGACCCCGGCGGCGGCCAGCGCATCGCCGGCCAGCTTGCCCACGACGGCGGCCGTCTCGTCGAGCCGGCGGTAGACGGCGTCGTCGGCCAGGCGCAGGGTGGCCAGGCCGGCGGCGCAGGCCAGCGGGTTACCGGAGAGGGTGCCGGCCTGGTAGACCGGGCCGGCGGGGGCCAGTCGGGCCATGATCTCCGCGCGCCCGCCGAACGCCGCCGCCGGAAGCCCACCCCCCATGACCTTCCCGTACGTGAACAGGTCGGCGTCGACCGCGTCGAGGCCGTACCAGCCGGAACGGGAGACCCGGAACCCGGTCATCACCTCGTCGACGATCAGCAGCGCGCCGTGCGCGTGCGCGATCCGGGCGAGCTGGGCGTTGAAGTCGTCGCGGGGGGCGATCACGCCCATGTTGCCGGCGGCGGCCTCGGTGATCACCGCCGCGATGTGCGGTCCCTCGGCGGCGAAGGCCTCCTCGACAGCGGCGAGGTCGTTGTACGGCAGCACGATCGTCTCGCCGGCCGCCGCGCCGGTCACGCCGGGCGAGTCGGGCAGGCCGAGGGTGGCCACGCCGGACCCGGCGGCGGCCAGCAGCGCGTCCACGTGGCCGTGGTAGCAGCCGGCGAACTTCACGATCTTGGACCGGCCGGTGAAACCCCGGGCCAGCCGGATCGCCGACATGGTCGCCTCGGTGCCCGAGTTGACCAGCCGGACCTGCTCGACCGGGGTCCGGTCGACGATCTCGGCGGCCAGCTCGACCTCACCCGGTGTCGGGGTGCCGAAGCTGGTGCCCCGCGCGGCGGCGGCCCGGACAGCCTCGACCACCCCGGGGTGCGCGTGCCCGAGGATCAGCGGCCCCCAAGAGCAGACCAGGTCGACGTAACGCCGGTCGTCGGCGTCGTACAACCAGGGACCCTCCCCCCGGACCATGAAGCGCGGGGTGCCACCGACGGCACGGAAGGCGCGTACAGGGGAGTTCACCCCGCCCGGCACGATGGCGCGGGCGCGGTCGAACAGGGCCTCGGAGGCCGGTGCGTCGGCCGGGTAACGGCCGGATCCGGCAGGGTACGTATCCGTCACGATGCGGCCATTGTGTCAGCGCCGGGGGGCCGATCGACAACCACCCCTGGTCAGGGTTACCAGACTCACCCCGCCCGGCCCGGTCACCGCTCCGACGGGGGCCAGATCGGCCTCGGCAGGCCAGGTCACCCGGTTCGCGCTAGGCTGACCGGGTGGATCGTGCCGAACTGTCCATCACGGTACACCGGACGGCCGACGAAGTGGTGTTGAGCCTGGTCGGTGAGATCGACATGCTCACCGCAGCCCAGCTCTCCAGCGCGGTGAACGAGATCCTCGCCGATCCACCACCGCGCATCGTCCTGGACCTCGGGGGTGTCACCTTCTGCGACTCGCAGGGGCTCGGCACCCTCGTGGTGCTGAGCCGCAAGGCCAGTCACGCGCAGAGTCTGCTGGTGCTCACCCACGTCGGCGACTTCCTGCTGCGCGTCCTGGACATCACCGGCCTGCGCTCCGCGCTGATGATCCGCAACAACCACTCCCCCCTCTGAGGCTCAGAGGGGGCTGCCCCAACGCGCCTGCTCCAGCAGCTCGACGGCGCGGTCCCCGGCGTCCGGGTCGTCGGAGCGCAGCAGCGCGGTGGCCTCGTCGACCGCGTCGGTGAGCACCCGCCACTGCGACTCTCGCTCGCGGACCAGCTCGGACTGGGCAGCGAGCTGCCGGGTCTTCGACCACAGGTCGACGAAGACCGACACCTTGGCCCGCAGCACCCACGGGTCGAACGGCTTGGTGAGGTAGTCCACCGCGCCGACGGCGTACCCGCGCAGGGCGAGTTGGGCGTCCCGGTCCGCGGCGGTGAGGAAGATGATCGGGATGTGCCGGGTCCGCTCCCGGCGTTTGATGTGCCCGGCCGTCTCGAAACCATCCATGTCCGGCATCTGGGCGTCCAGCAGGATCACCGCGAAGTCGTCCACCAGGAGCTGTTTCAGGGCCGCCTCGCCGCTCTCGACGGCCACCGACTGCACCGGGAGGCCCTGGAGGATCGCCTCCAGGGCCATCAGGTTCTCCCGCCGGTCGTCCACCAGCAGCGCCTTGGCCATCTGGGTCACTGGTTCTCCTCGCGTCCGCTGCTGCGGCTGATCCAGGACGACATCAGCTCGATCAGCTCGTCCAGGTCGACCGGCTTGGTGATGTAGTCGCTGCCGCCCGCCGCCAGGGCGGACTCCCGGTCCCCGGGCATCGCCTTCGCGGTCAGGAAGACGATCGGAAGGTCCGCGAAGCGGTGGTTGCGCCGGATCGAGCGGGTCGTCTCGTACCCGTCCTGGTCGGGCATCATGGCGTCCATCAGCACGATGCCGACCTCCGGATGCTCGGCGAGCAGCCGGATACCGTCCGCCCCGTTGTCCGAGTAGAGCACGGTCATGCCGTGCAGCTCCAACGCGCTGGTCAGGGCGAAGACGTTGCGGACGTCGTCGTCGACGATCAGCACGGTGGTTCCCTCCAGCCGCCGCGTCGTCGGGGTCTCCGGCGGCTTGGGCATCTCCGGCGGAGGCATCAGCAGCGACGAGGGCAGCCCGGCCCGGGCCGGCGAGGGCGGCAGTGGGGCGACCACCGCGTCCGGGGCCAGCACGTCGGGCACGAAGAGGGTGAACGTCGACCCCTGTCCGGGCGCGGAGGCGACGGTGATCGTGCCGCCGAGCAGGCGGGCCAGGTCCCGGCTGATGGAGAGCCCGAGGCCGGTGCCGCCGTACCGGCGGCTGGTGGTCCCGTCGGCCTGCTGGAACGCCTCGAAGATCAGCGACAACTTGTCGTCCGGGATGCCGATCCCGGTGTCGACCACCGTGAAGGCGATCACCTGCCGGGCGTTGGTCAACGCCGGTACGTCGAAGACCACGTTCTCCGCCGCCGGCCCGATCCGCAGGGTGACCGCCCCCGCGTCGGTGAACTTGACCGCGTTGGAGAGCATGTTGCGCAGGATCTGCTGCAACCGCTGGGCGTCGGTGACCACGGTGTTCGGCAGGTCCTGGGCGATCTCGACCTGGAAGTCGAGCCCCTTCTCCTCGGCCTGCGGCTTGAACGCCTGCTCGACGTACCCACGGATGTCGGCGAAGCGCACGTCGACCGGCTGGACGTCCATCCGACCGGCCTCGATCTTCGACAGGTCGAGGATGTCGTCGATCAGCGAGAGCAGGTCGGAGCCGGCGCTGTGGATCGTCCGGGCGAACTCGGTCTGCTTCGGGGTGAGGTTCTGCTCCGAGTTCTCGGCGAGCAGCCGGGCCAGCAACAGCAGCGAGTTCAGCGGCGTCCGCAGTTCGTGGCTCATGTTCGCCAGGAACTCCGACTTGTACGCCGAGGCGCGGGTGAGCTGCTGCGCCTTCTCCTCCAGGCCGAGCCGGGCCAGCTCGATCTCCCGGTTCTTGGTCTCGATGTTGCCCTTCTGCTCGGAGAGCAGCTGGGCCTTGTCCTCCAGTTCGGCGTTGGTGCGCTGCAACTCCGCCGACTGCTCCTGCAACTCCAGGGCGAGCCGCTGCGACTGGGCGAGCAGTTCCTCCGTACGCCGGTTGGCCTGGATGGTGTTGACCGCGATGCCGATCGTCAGCACCAGCCGCTCCAGGAAGGAGAGGTGCAGCTCGGAGAAGGTCGCCACGCTGGCGAACTCGATGACCCCGAGCAGCTCCCCCTCGAAGAGCACGGGGAGGACGACCAGGTCGGCCGGGTTCGTCTCGGCCAGCCCGGAGCGGAGGGTGATGGTGCCGTCCGGCACCGCGCTGACCCGGATGGTGCGGCGGGACAGGGCGGCCTGCCCGACCAGGCCCTCCCCCGGACCGAAGGTGACCTCGTGCCCCCGGGCGACGTACCCGTAGGAGGCGGTGAGCCGCAGTCGCGTGACGCCGTCCGAGGTCTCGGCGAGGAAGAAGGCGCCGAGCTGGGCGTCGACCAGCGGCGTCACCTCCATCATGATCATGCGGCAGACCTCGCCGAGGTCGCGCTGACCCTGGAGCAGACCGCCGATCCGGGCCAGGTTCGAGTCCAGCCAGCCCTGTTCGGCGTTCTTCTTCGTCGTCTCCCGGAGGGTGACGATCATCTGGTTGATGTTGTCCTTCAGCTCGGCGACCTCGCCCTGCGCCTTGACCGAGATCCGCTGGGTTAGGTCGCCACGGGTCACCGAGGTGGAGACCTGGGAGATCGCCCGGAGCTGGGTGGTGAGGGTGGAGGCGAGCTGGTTGACGTTCTCGGTGAGGTCCCGCCAGGTGCCGGAGACCCCCTTCACCTGGGCCTGACCACCCAGCTTGCCCTCGATGCCGACCTCGCGGGCGACCCGGGTCACCTCGTCGGCGAACGACGACAGCTGGTCCACCATCGTGTTCACCGTGTTCTTCAGCTCCAGGATCTCGCCCTGCGCGTCCACGGTGATCTTCTGGCCGAGGTCGCCCTTGGCCACGGCGGTCGTGACCGAGGCGATGTTCCGCACCTGCGACGTCAGGTTCGACGCCATCGAGTTCACGTTGTCCGTGAGGTCCCGCCAGGTGCCGGAGACGCCCTTCACCTGGGCCTGACCACCCAGCTTGCCCTCGGTGCCCACCTCCCGGGCCACCCGCGTCACCTCGTCGGCGAACGACGACAGCTGGTCCACCATCGTGTTGACCGTGTTCTTCAGCTCCAGGATCTCGCCCTGCGCGTCCACCGTGATCTTCTGCGACAGGTCACCCTTGGCGACCGCGGTGGAGACCTGGGCGATGTTCCGGACCTGGGCGGTCAGGTTCGACGCCATCGAGTTCACGTTGTCGGTCAGGTCCCGCCACGTGCCGGCGACGCCACGGACCTGGGCCTGGCCGCCGAGCTTGCCCTCGGTGCCCACCTCCCGGGCGACCCGCGTCACCTCGTCGGCGAACGACGACAGCTGGTCCACCATCGTGTTCACCGTCGACTTCAGCTCCAGGATCTCGCCCCGGGCGTCCACCGTGATCTTCTGCGACAGGTCACCCTTCGCCACGGCGGTGGTGACCGAGGCAATGTTCCGCACCTGCGACGTCAGGTTCGACGCCATCGAGTTCACGTTGTCGGTCAGGTCCCGCCACGTACCGCTGACGCCCTTGACCTGGGCCTGACCACCCAGCTTGCCCTCGGTGCCCACCTCCCGGGCCACCCGCGTCACCTCGTCGGCGAACGACGACAGCTGGTCCACCATCGTGTTCACCGTCGACTTCAGCTCCAGGATCTCGCCCCGGGCGTCCACCGTGATCTTCTGCGACAGGTCACCCTTCGCCACGGCGGTGGAGACCTGGGAGATGTTCCGGACCTGGCTGGTCAGGTTGCCGGCGAGCTGGTTGACGTTCTCGGTCAGGTCGCGCCAGGTGCCGGAGACCCCGCGCACCTGGGCCTGCCCACCGAGCTTGCCCTCGGTGCCCACCTCACGGGCCACCCGGGTCACCTCGTCGGCGAACGACGACAACTGGTCCACCATCGTGTTGACGGTGTCCTTCAGCTCCAGTATCTCGCCCTGCGCGGCAACGGTGATCTTCTGGGAGAGGTCGCCCCGGGCGACCGCGGTGGAGACCTGGGCGATGTTCCGGACCTGGGCGGTCAGGTTCGACGCCATCGAGTTGACGCTGTCGGTCAGGTCCTTCCAGGTGCCGGCGACGTTCGGCACCTCGGCCTGACCACCCAGCTTGCCCTCGGTGCCCACCTCACGGGCCACCCGGGTCACCTGCTCGGCGAAGAGCCGGAGCGTGTCGGTGAGCCCGTTCATGGTGTGCGCCAGCTCGGCGACCTCGCCCTTCGCCGACACGGTGATCTTCTGCGACAGGTCGCCCCGGGACACCGCCGTGGCCACCTGCGAGATCGACCGCACCTGGTCGGTGAGGTTCAACGCCATGGTGTTGACCGAGTCGGTGAGGTCCTTCCAGGTGCCGGCGACGCCCCGCACGTCGGCCTGGCCGCCCAGCTTGCCCTCGGTGCCCACCTCCCGGGCCACCCGGGTCACCTCGCTGGAGAACGAGGAGAGCTGGTCCACCATCGTGTTCACGGTGCGGCCGATGTGCAGGAACTCGCCCCGCAGCGGCCGGCCGTCCATCTCCAGCGCCATGTGCTGGGAGAGGTCGCCGTCGGCGACCGCCACGATCACCCGGGCGATCTCGGTGGTGGGCCGGCCCAGGTCGTCGATGAGCGAGTTGACCGCCTGCTGGCCCTCCGCCCAGGAGCCGTCCAGCCCCTCCTCGTCGAGCCGCTCGGTGAGCCGACCCTCCCGGCCGACGATCCGGCTGATCCGGCGCAGGTCGAGGTGCTGCCGCTCCTGCAACGACACCACGTCGTTGAAGGCGTCGACCACGTCACCGGCGACGCCCGCCCGCCGGGGCAGGCGCACCTTGAAATCGCCCCGGCCGACCCGGCGCAGCGCCGCCGCCAGCTCGCCGAGGACAGCCTCGTGGTCGGACGTCGCGGAGTCCGCGCCGGCCTGAGTTCTCGCCGTCGTCATCGTTCCTCGCTCAGCTCGGGGGCCTCCAGGCTCGTGCCGGCCATCCCATCATTGTGCCCGCACCCGGCCTGCGCATCTCCACGCCGCTCCCATCCGTCGATGCGTCACCGCCCGGACCGGCGCGACGGGACGGGCCGGAGTGACGCGAGGGGCGCGACGACGCGCCCGGGGCGCGAAAGGGAGTCGACCCGCTTGGCTTCCCGGCAAGGGGGAGGGGAGGATACGAGGGTGGCAACGGAGGCGGGGCCGACGACGACCGGCGGCCCGGACGAGCACGTCCGGCGGGTCCGGCTACCCGCCGACCGCCGCACGCCCGCCACCGCCCGCGCCGTCGTCCGCTCGGTGCTCGCCGAGGCCCACCTGGACGAGCTGCTCAACGAGGCGCTCCTGCTGACCACCGAACTCTCCACCAACGCGGTCGAGCACGCCGGCACCGAGCTGGACATCGAGGTGGTCGCGGACCGGGTGGGGCTGAGCGTGATGGTCTCCGACTTCGCGCCGGGTCCGGTGGACGAGCTGACCGTCGGGGTGCGCAACGACACGGCCGACATCGCCGAGGTCTCCGAGCGGGGCCGGGGCCTGCTCCTGGTCGACCACTTCGCGAGCTGCTGGGGGACGACCTACCTCCCCTCCGGCAAGGGTGTCTGGTTCCGGCTGGACCGCCCGGACGGCGCCCCGCCCCGCCGGGACGCGCTCGCCGAGGGCCGCCGGCTCTCCCCCTGCTCGTCGGGGACCGACGGCGACGGCAACCCGGTGGAGACCACCGGGCCGAGCGCGGCCGCGATGAGCGAGCTGATGCAGACCCGTCCCGACCCGTACGCCGACGATCCGCTCCCCGACTTCGCCACCGACCTGCTCGCCCGGGTCGCCACGATGGTGGGGGCCACCGGTGGGCTGGTCCGGCTGGACCGGGGCGACGGGCAGGGCACCCAGGTGCTGGCCCGGTACGGCCGACCGCCCCGCACCGACAGCGAGCTGCTCCGGGTGCGGCTGGCGGTGCAGCGGCCGTACTTTGGTGAGCTGGAGCTGGACGCGGTGCCCTCGGCGTACGCGCGCCCGCTCGCCGCGTTGACCGCCGAACGGCTCTCCCTGCACTTGGAGAACGACCGGCTGCGCCGGGCCGACATCCGCCGGCAGGCCTGGCTGACCTTCCTGGCCGAGGCGAGTGAACTGCTCGCCCAGTCCCTCGACGTCGAGTTGACCATGGCGCTCGTCCCGCAGCTCGTGGTGCCCCGGCTCGGGCAGTGGTGCGCGGTGCACATCACCGACGAGTGGGGGCGACTCAACCTGGCGGCGGCCAGCCACGCCGACGAGTCGGTCCTGCCGCACCTGCACAAGGTGCTCCGGGAGACCGGCCAGGACTCGATCCAGGCCCGGCTGCGCGAGGCGATCCGGCTCGGCTCGCAGGTGCCGCTCAACGGCCCGATGGAGGGGTTCGCGGTGCCCCTGGTCGCCCGGGGGCAGCGGCTCGGCACCCTCGCGGTCGGCCGGCACCAGCGCCACCGGCACGACCCGGACGAGGTCGCCGTGCTGGAGGACGTGGCCCGACGCGCCGCGTTGGCGATCGAGAACGCCCGCATCCACGCCGAGCGACGCCGGGTGGCGCAGACCCTGCAACAGTCGCTGCTGCCGCCGGTGCTGCCGGTGATCGAGGGCATCGGTTTCGCCGCCGAGTACGTCCCGACCGGGGACGACGCCGAGGTCGGGGGCGACTTCTACGACGTGCTGCCGTTGCCGGACGGCCGCTGGCTGGTGGTGATCGGGGACGTCTCGGGCAAGGGTGTCCAGGCCGCCGCGGTGACCGGGCTGGTCCGCGACGTGATCCGGGTGCTGGTCGGCGACGGCAAGCCGCTGCCGGAGGCGCTGACCCGACTCAACGAGACGCTGGTCGAGCGGGGCGGGGGACGGTACTGCACGCTCGCGCTGGCGGCGGTCGGGCCGGGCGAGGGCAACCAGCTCGACGTGTCGCTGCACCTCGCCGGGCACGACCGACCGGTGCTGCTGCGCAGCGCGGGCGGGGCGTCCTTCGTCGGCGCCGGCGGGACCGCGCTCGGCCTGCTCGACACGATCACCTCGCCGACGTCGGTGGTCCCGCTCGATCCCGGCGACGCGCTGATCTTCTACACCGACGGGGTGACCGAACGGCGACGCGGCCGGGAACTCTTCGGCCCGGACCGACTGCGGGAGGCAGCTGCCCCGCTCGCCGGCTACTCGGCGGACGTGGTCGCCGCGCGGCTGCGCTCCACCGCGATCAACTTCTCTCCCGAGCCGCCCCGGGACGACATCGCCGTACTGGTCATCCGGAACGACGCGGTCTGAGCCGGTCGGCTGAGCCCGGCCCTGAACCGGTCGACGGGGTCAGAGGCCGCCGGGGAGACGACCGGGAGCGAGCCGGTGGTGCGGGTCGAGGTGCTGCTTGGCCGCGTGCAACCGGGGCAGGACCGGCAGGTCACCCCAGAGGTCGACGCCCTGCCGGACGGCGGTTGGCGCGGCCAGCACCACGCAGCGGCCCTCGCGGGCCAGGAGCACCTGCCGGACCGCGGTGAGGATCGAGGCCACCCGGTCCACGGGTGTGCCGCCGGGCAGCACGGCATGGGCCACGCCGAGGCCGACCGAGCCGCGTACCGGCACCGGGGCACCCACCGCGTCCCGCAGCGCGTAGATGGCGGCGTGCAGGTCGGTGAGGGGGACGTCGACCCGGAGCGCGATGTCGTCCGGCCGGAACGGATAGTGCCGCCACCACTCGGGTGGGGAGTCGGCGACGGTGGCCCCCTCACCGAGCAGCCTGGTCAGGTGGCGGGCCCGCTCGGCCACGTCGGCCGGGCCTCCCTCCAGGAGCATCACCAGGTCACCGGCGGCGGGTGGGGTGGACCGCCCGGTCCTGGGCATCGGGCCGGAACGCGCCGAGCCGGCCGGATGGGCGGCCCGTCCGGAACCGGCCGGGTGCGCGGCTCTGGCCGAGCCCGCCGGGTGGCCCGACCAGGCGGGGCCGGAGACGGGGGTACGGGGTGTCGGCGGCCGGCGCACGGCGGGCAGGTCCAGCTCGATCGCGGCGGGGCGGAGCCCGGCCGACAGCACGGCGCGGATCAGCTCGTGCACCTCCAGCGGCGTCCAGACCGGCCGGGTGACCCAGGCACGGCGGGGCGGCAGGGGCCGGGCCCGCAGGGTGGCCGAGACGAGCACGCCGAGCCCCCCGTGCGATCCGCAGAGCAGCCGGGCCAGCTCGGGGCCGGCCTCGTCGCCGCCGGCCTCGACCAGTTCCCCGTCGGCGGTCAGGTAGCGCAGGTCGACGAGTTGGTCGCCCGGGGTGCCGTACCGCAGGCGCAGCGGACCGGCCTCGTCGGCGGCGAGCACACCGCCGACGGTCGCCCCGGGCGACGGGGCGTCCAGCGCCAGGCGCCGGCCCGTCCGCTCCAGCGCGGCCTGCACGGCGCGCAGCGGGGTGCCCGCGCCGATCTCGACCACCGATCCGGACGGGTCGGAAACGCTCTCGCCCCGGCGGTGCCGGCCTTCGGCCCGCCCGACCGGCCGGCCGGCTCCGGCGGGCCCGGACCGGGCGGGACCGGTCGTCCCGTGCCAGCCGGGGCCGCCCGGCGAGCGGATGCCGGCGAGCCGGCCGGTGTCGAGCATGATGTCCACCCGCTCCGGCGGGGCACCCCAATCGATCTTGGTGCCGGCACCCCGGGGCACGACGGTCAGGTCGTGCGTGGCGGCCAGCCGCAGCACCTCGGCGGCGGCGCGGGCGTCGCCCGGCACCGCCACCCAGCCGGCCAGCCGTCCGGCGACCTCGTCGGCCGGGCCGGCGGGACGGGCGAAGGACGGACCGCAGATCTCGACGAGCCGACGCGTGATGTCGGTCGAACCGGAACGGTGGGCCGAAGGCAGGGATCCCGACATGGCGGCAATCGTACATGTGTACGAACACTCGTGGGGCGAAACCGGGCATCGGCGCGTGACCCGGTCCCGGCATCCCGGCCGGTAACGTGGCGGAGTGACCACCGAGACCCCCGCGCCCGTCGCCAAGCGCGTCCCCACCGAGCGTGTCCACCACGGTGACACCGTCGTCGACGAGTACGCCTGGCTCGCCGACAAGGACGCGCCGGAGACCATCGCCCACCTGACCGCCGAGAACAGTTACACCGAGGCGCGCACCGCCCACCTGGCGGACCTGCGCGCCGCCCTGTTCGAGGAGACCCGGCGGCGCACCCAGGAGACCGACCTCTCGGTGCCCGCACGCAAGGGCGGGTACTGGTACTACAGCCGCAGCGTCGAGGGCCAGCAGTACGGCATCCAGTGCCGCCGGCCGGTCCGCGACGGCGAGACCGAGCCCCCGGTCAGCGTCGACGGCGCGCCCCTGGAGGGGGAGGAGGTGCTGCTCGACGGCAACCAGCTCGCCGAGGGGCACGACTTCTTCTCCCTGGGCGCGTACGACGTCAGCCCCGACGGGCGCTGGCTGGCGTACTCGACGGACTTCGCCGGGGACGAGCGGTACACGCTGCGGGTCAAGGACCTCACCACCGGCGAGGTGCTCGCCGACGAGGTGCCGGACACCTTCTACGGCACCGCCTGGTCCGCCGACGCCTCCGTCCTCTTCTACGTCACGGTGGACGAGTCGTGGCGGCCGAACCGGGTGTGGCGGCACACCATCGGCACCCCGGCCAGCGAGGACGTCGTCGTCCACGAGGAGCCCGACGAGCGGTTCTGGGTGGGCGTCGAGCTGACCCGCTCCGAGCGGTTCATCCTGATCGACATCCACAGCAAGATCACCAGCGAAGTGCTGGTCATCCCGGCCGGCAACCCGACCGGTGAGCCCGCCGTCATCGCCCCGCGCCGGCAGGGCGTCGAGTACTCCGTCGAGCACCACGGGCACCGTTTCCTGATCCTGCACAACGACGGCGCGGAGGACTTCGCGCTGGCGTACACCTCGGCGGACGCGCCCGGCGACTGGGTGCCGATGATCGAACACGCCCCCGGCACCCGGCTGGAGTCGGTCGACGCCTTCGCCGACCACCTGGTCATCTCGCTGCGCAGCGACGGGCTCACCGGCCTGCGCGTGCTCACCGACGGCAGCACCGACTGGTACGACATCGACTTCCCGGAGCCGCTCTACAGCGTCGGCCTCGACGCGAACCCGGAGTACCGCACCGGACGGATCCGGTTCCGCTACAGCTCGCTGGTCAGCCCCGACTCGGTCTACGACTTCGACCTGGTGACCCGCGAGATGATCCTGCGCAAGCGGAAGCCGGTGCTGCCCGGCCCGGACGGACGGGAGTACGACCCGGCCGAGTACGAGCAGCACCGCGACTGGGCCCTCGCCGACGACGGCACCCGCGTCCCGATCTCGCTGGTCTGCCGGGCCGGCACCCCGAAGGACGGCTCCGCCCCCTGTCTGATCTACGGATACGGCTCGTACGAGGCGAGCATCGACCCGTGGTTCTCCATCCCCCGGCTCTCCCTGCTGGACCGGGGCGTGGTGTTCGCGGTCGCGCACATCCGGGGCGGCGGTGAACTGGGCCGACGCTGGTACGAAGAGGGCAAGCTGCTGGCCAAGAAGAACACCTTCACCGACTTCGTGGCCTGCGCCCGGCACCTGGTCAAGGCGGGCTGGACGGCTCCGGACCGGCTGGTCGCCCGGGGCGCGTCCGCCGGTGGCCTGCTGATGGGCGCGGCGGCGAACCTCGCCCCGGACGCGTTCACCGGCGTCGTCGCGCAGGTGCCCTTCGTGGACGCGCTCACCAGCATCCTCGACCCGTCGCTGCCACTGACCGTCACCGAGTGGGAGGAGTGGGGCAACCCGCTGGCCGACCCGGAGGTGTACGCCTACATGAAGTCGTACACCCCGTACGAGAACGTCGCGCCCGTCGACTACCCGGCGATCCTGGCGGTGACCAGCCTCAACGACACCCGGGTGCTCTACCACGAGCCGGCCAAGTGGATCGCGCGACTGCGCGCGGTCGCGCCGCAGGGCGACTACCTGCTCAAGACCGAGATGGGTGCCGGGCACGGCGGCCCGAGCGGACGGTACGACGCCTGGAAGGAGGAGGCGTTCATCCACGCCTGGATCCTCGACCGCCTCGGCCGCCGCTGAGCTGTCAACAGCCGAGCAGGACGGGGGGCCGGGCGGGTGCGCTCCTACTCAGGTGGGGCGGAGAGTGCGGTGGTGAGCACGTCCGGGTCGACGTTGCCGCCGCTGACCACCGCGACGGTCCGACCGGCCGGCAGCTCGTCGGCGTGGAACAGCCGGGCGGCGAGCGCCACCGCGCCGCTCGGCTCGGCCACCAGCCGGGCGTCCCGGGCCAGCCGTCCCATCGCCGCGCGGATCTCCTCCTCGGTGACCGTGAGGATGCCGTCGAGGCGAGCCCGCAGGTGAGCGAAGGTCAGCGGGGACAGCGGCAGCCGTAGCCCGTCGGCGCAGGTCCGGTAGGTGCGTTCCTCGCCCCAGACCACCACCTCGCCCGCCGCGAGCGAGTCCCGCGCCTCGGCGGCCAGCGCCGGTTCCACCCCGACCACCACGGCGGACGGGCGCACCGCGCGTACCGCCGTGGCGACCCCGGAGGAGAGTCCACCGCCGCCCACCGGCACCAGCACCACGTCCACGTCGGGCAGGTCCTCGACGATCTCCAGCCCGACCGTGCCCTGACCGGCGATGACCCGCCGGTCGTCGAAGGGCGGCACCAGCACCGCGCCGGTCGCGGCGGCGATCCGGTCGGCCTCGGCGCCCCGCCGTTCCCGGGGTACGAGCACCACCTCGGCCCCGAGCGCCCGCATCTGGTCGACCTTGACCGTGGGCGCGCCCTCCGGCACCACCACGATGCAGGGAACCCCGGCCGCCCGGGCCGCGTACGCGAGGGCCTGGCCGTGGTTGCCGGAGGAGTGGGTGACCACACCGCGCGCCCGTCGGGCAGGGTCGAGGCAGGCCACCGCGTGCGCCGCGCCCCGCAGCTTGAACGAGCCGACCGGTTGCAGGCTCTCCGGCTTCAGCCACAGCCGGTCGTCCCACCGGGTGGGCAGCAACGGGGTACGCAGCACGGTCGGCGCGATCGCACGGGCGGCGGCGCGGATGTCGGCGAGCGAGACCAGGTCCATCCCGCCATCCTGCCCGGTGGACGGGCTACCCGGGTCAGCCCACCGACGGCCAGGCCGGGTCGCGACCGGTCAGACCGAGCAGGCGGGCGAGGTCGTCGCCGGTGTCGGCGGGCTCCACCACCGCGCCGAACACGCCCCGCTCGCGGGCAGTCGGCGCGAGCCGGGCGACCAGGCCGAGCAGTTCGGCCACCACGGCGGGATCGGCCTGGTACGGCTGGCCGGTCGACCGGGCCAGGTCCCACCCGTGCACCGTCAGGTCGAGCAGCAGCATGCCCCCGACGACCTCCTGCGGCATGCCCATCCCTGGGGACACCCCCTCCAGGGCGGACGGCTCCGACCAGGCGCCGATGACGCGCTCGGTCTCGACACCGAACCGGTCCCGCCAGTCGCCGGTGAGCAGGTCCGGCTGCTCCGACCAGTCGGCGGGGCGTCGGGCGGCCAACTCCTGGAAGTTGACCACCACCTGGAACAGGTGGCCGAGCAGGTCGCGTACGGCGTACTCCCGACACGGGGTGGGCAGGTCGAGCTGGTCGTCGGAGATGCCCCGGACCACCGCCACGGTCTCCGGGGCGGCGGCGGTCAGCAGGTCACTAGTCTTTGTCGCCATACGGGCAGCGTATGAGGGTGGTCTTGAAGGAATGCGACACGAGCCACGGAACGACAGCCGGGGCATCCTCGACCCGGACCGGCTCCGCCGCGAGCTGCGTTTCCGCCGGCACCTGCCCGCCGCTCCGCTACGCCGGTACGTCGAGCACTACTGGTTCGTCGACTGGGCGGTGACCGGGGCGTTCGAGCAGCGGGTGGTACCGCACCCGGCGGTGAACCTGGTGTTCCGGCAAGACGACGGCGAGGACTCGGACGGCTCCGACGGCGGGGGTTCCGGCTCGGTCGAGGTCGCCGGCGTCGGGCAGCGCCTCTTCTCGATCACTCTGACCGGCGCCGGCCGGGTCTGCGGCGTCCAGTTCCGGCCGGGCGGGTTCCGGCCGTTCTGGCGGCGACCGGTCGCCGAGCTGACCGACCGTCGGCTTCCCCTCGTGCCGGCACCCGACCCGCTCGGAATCTGCGCCGGCGATGACGACGACCGACGCCGGGCGCTCGACGAGTTCCTCCTCGGCTTAGCACCGGAGCCGGATCCGTCGGCCGACGAGGCGATGCGCCTGGCCGACGAGATCCGTACCGACCGGGGCATCCTCCGGGTGGACGACCTGGCCCGCCGGCACGGTGTCTCCACCCGCCGCCTCCAGCGCCTCTTCCTCGAGTACGTCGGTGTCGGACCGAAGTGGGTGATTCGGCGCTACCGGCTACAGGAGGCGATCGAACGGGCCGCCGCCGGCCCGCCGGACTGGTCGACGCTCGCCGTCGACCTCGGCTACAGCGACCAGGCCCACCTGGTCCGCGACTTCACCGCCGTCACCGGCGTCAGCCCGACCGCCTACGTCCGCTCACTGCACACCGGATAGCAAGGGCCGGGCGGTTGCAGGGGTCCCGTCCTACCGCCTGGTGATGAGCAGGGGTCCCCGGCTACCACAAAACGCCGTGCAGGGGTCCCCTGCCACCACACGATGCCACCCTCAGTGGCGGCGGCGGAGGGCAAGCACGGCGACGTCATCGTGGATCTCCGAGGGGGCGAGTTCGCGCAGCAGGCGGGCGCAGAAGGCGTCCAGGTCCGGCTCGACCCGGGCGGCTTGCGCGGCCAGGGCGGCCAGTCCCTCGTCGATGGTGGTGTCCCGGCGCTCGATCAACCCGTCGGTGTAGAGCACCAGCGTCGCCCCGGCCGGCACCACGAACTCCAGGTCCGGCGGGCGGGCTGCCCGGACCCCGAGCAGTGGGGCGGTGTGCTGGAGGAACTCCACCCGCCCGTCCACCGCGAGCAGCGGTGGCAGGTGGCCGGCGCTGGCCATCCGGACCTCACCGGTGTCCGGTTCCAGCAGCAGCACGCAGATGGTGGCCAGCTCGTACGGGAGCAGTCGCCGCATCAGCTCGTTGACCCGGTGCAGGATCTCCCCCGGCTGGTGTCCCTCGACCGCGTACGCGCGCACCGCGTGGCGCAGTTCGGCCATCACCGTGGCGGCGTGCAGCGAGTGCCCGGCGACGTCACCGATCGCCATCAGCAGGTGCCCGTCGAGCATCACCAGTTCGTAGAAGTCGCCGCCCACCTCGGTCTGCGCGCTCGCCGGCTCGTACCGCACGGCGAGGTCCAGGCCGTCGATCGTCGGAATGCGGCGCGGCAGCAGGCTGCGCTGGAGGGTGACCGCGATGCGGTGTTCCTCGTCGTAGGAGCGTTGCGCCTCGACGGCCGCCGCCACCGCCTGGGCGAGTTGCACCAGCACCGGCATGCCCGGCACCTGCACCCCGGCCGGCACCACCACGTAGAGCGGGGCGCGGTCCTCCCGCAGCCGGGCCGCGGCGACCGCCAGCCGGTCGTCGGCCGGCCAGGCGGTCAGGTCCCAGTCGGACGGCTCGTCGATGCGCACCGTCGTGCCGGTCGGCACCCCGGTGTCGTCCACCGTCCACGGGACGACGCTGCCCGCCCCGCCGGGGCCGGGGCAGACCCCGGCCATGCAGTCCCCGTCGAAGGTCTCGGCCACCACTGCGGCGGGGGTACGGAAGATCTCCGCCGCGCCCACGGCCGCCTCCTCCAGCAGGCGGGTGAAGGTCGGCGCGGCGTGCACCGCGACGGTGGTCTCGGCCAGCCGGGCGAGCCGCTCGGCGAAGAGTTCGGCCCGTCGGCGGGCCCGGTAGTAGCGCAGTACCGCGTGGGCGGTGGCGACCAGTTCGTCCGGTTCGATCGGCTCGGCGAGGTACGCGTCCGCGCCCCGGGTCAGGCCCTGTGCCCGGTCGACCACGTCGATGGCGTGGGCGGAGACGTGGATGACCGGCAGGGCCGGCTGGCTGGCCTTGATCCGTTCGCACACCTCGAACCCGCTCATGTCGGGCAGGCGTACGTCGAGCACCACCAGTTCGACCGGGTCGTTCCCGACCCGCTCCAGCGCCTCCTTGCCGGTCTCCGCCTCCCGCACCTCGAAGCCGGCCCGGGTCAGCCAGCTCACCAGCAGGTAGCGCTTGGTGCGACTGTCGTCGACCACCAGCACTGTCGCGGGACCGCCGTCCACCGTCACACCCCGTCCACGGGGAGGTCCAGGGTGAACGCGCTGCCCCGGCCGGGCTCGCTGGTCACGCCCAGGCTGCCGCCGAGCAGCATGGCCAGCCGCCGGGCGTACGGCAGGCCGAGGCCGGTGCCGACGCCGCTGGCGCTCCCGGGCACCTGGTAGAACTCCTCGAAGATCCGTTCGTGCTGGTCCGGCGCGATGCCGACGCCGGTGTCCGAGACGACGATCCGCCACCGGCCGTCGACCAGGTCGGCGCGCATCCGCACCTCGCCGGTCTCGGTGAACTTGAGCCCGTTGTGCAGCAGGTTACGCAGCACCCGGGTCAGCAGGGTCTCGTCCGACCGCAGCGTCGCCGGGGCCGGCGGCTCCTCGACCACCAGTTCCACCCCGGGCCGGTTGGCCAGCGCCCGCAGCGTGCCCCGGAGCTGGCCGAAGACCACCCGCAGGTCGACCTCCGTCCAGTCCGGCTCGATCCGGCCGGACTCGGCCTTGGCCAGGTCCAGCAGGTCGTTGACCAGGACCAGCAGGTCGGTGGCGGAGGAACGGATCAGCCCCACCTGGCGGGCCTGCTCACCGGTGAGCGGGTCCGAGGCCGAGTCGGCGAGCAGCCGGGCCAGCCCGATGACCGCGGTGACCGGGGCGCGCAGCTCGTGGCTGACGTTGGCCAGGAACCGGCTCTTCGACTCGCTGGCCGCCTTGAGCTGCGCCGACTTCTCGTCCAGTTCGGCGTAGAGCGCCACCACGCCCCGGTTGGTCTCCTCCAGCTCCTCGGAGAGCTGGTTGTAGAGCGCGAGCACGCCCCGGTTGGTCTCCTGGAGTTCGTCGTTGAGCACGGCCAGCTCGTCACGATGGCTGCGTACCTCGTCGAGGGCGGCGATGAGCTGCTCGTTCTGGAGGGTGAGTTCGTCCAGTGCGCTGACCGGCGCGCTCTGCGCGAGCTGGGCACGCAGTTCGGCGAGACGCTGCGGGGTCAGCGCCTCCGCGTTCGCCGGGATGCGTCGGGACATCCTTATGACGGTAACCCCATCGGCCGGTGTCAGCTCCAGAGTGTCGACCAGCCGGGCCACCGAGCCGGAGGTCGGCTCGTACCCGGCCGGGCCGAACGGTCGCAGCGGGGCGAGGTCGACCCGCAGGACCCGGCGCCCCTCGTCCATCCCGACGACGTAAAACGCGACGTCCGCGCCGGTGACGCTGTGCACCAGGTCCCGGGCGACCTCGCTGAGCGCGGTGGCGAGGCGGATCTGGTCCTGGTACTCCAGACCGACGGCGGTGGCCACCTCCCGGCCCCGTTGCCGCAGCACGAAGATGTCGGGCTCGGCGCGGAGCGCCATCTGCAACAGCGGGGCGGTGAGGGGACTGGTCATGCCGGGGTCCGGACGACGAGGACCCCGGCGTCGTCGCGTCGTACGCCGTAGTCGCGCAGGATGGTGGCGGCGGTCAGCAGCGGGGCCCGGTCGGTGAGCCCCGGGTACTCGGTGAGCTGCCAGCGGTCGGTGATCCCGTCGGTGTGCATGACCAGCAGGGCGTCCCCGCCGAACGGGTACTCGTACTCCCGAACCGTGGGGCGCTGGTGGCCGGCGATGCCGGGAAGCGAGACCAGCCCGCGTCGCCGGCCGTGCTCGACCACGGCGGCGGCGATGTTGCCCAGTCCCGCGTAGCGCAGCTGCCCGGCCGACGGCTCCAGCTCGGCGACGGCGAGCGCGGCGCCCCGGGTGTGCGACATCGACCGGTGCAGGTGCTCCACCACGGCCTTCGGCGATCCGGTGGGTGCGGAGCGGAAGGCGGCGACGGCGGCCTCGGACGCGGCGGCGGCCAGCGGACCGTGTCCGAGCCCGTCGCAGAGCAGCACCTGCGGACGCCCGTCGGCCAGCCGCACGGCGAAAGCGTCGCCGCACCGCTCCTCCCCGGTCAGCGGCCGGGTGATGCCGGCCGCCCATCCGGGGGACGGTACGGCCGACGGCCAGACCTGCACGGCGAGCACCGTGCCCCGGCCGGACCGCGAATAGCCGTCGTACCAGCTGGCCTGCCGGGCGATCGCGCCGAGGCCGATACCGAGGGTGCCGGTGGTGGAGTGCCCGTCCCGGGAGGAGACGGTCAGGTCGGCCATGCCGGGCCCGGAGTCGACGGCGACCATTTCCACACCGGCCTCGCCGCCGCGCCGCGCCGGACGGAGCAGGAGCACCCCGTCCTGGGCGTGCTTGACCAGGTTGCTGGTCAGCTCGGCGGCGACGATCGCCAGGTCGGCGGTGCGCCGGGCGCCGAGATGCAGCTGCCCGCCGAGCCGCTCGGCGGCCCGGCGCACCGCGCTGGCCGCGCTGCTCGTCTCCACCCGGAACCAGAGGCCCTGGTCGGAGACGGGTTCCGTGGTCATCGGGACCACTTGGTCACGGTGATCCGCGTGCCCTTGCCCACTGCGGTCTGGATGTCGAACTCGTCGACCAGGCGGCGGGCCCCGCTGAGCCCGAGCCCGAGGCCGCCGCCGGTGGTGTAGCCGTCGGTGAGGGCCAGGTCGAGGTCGGCGATACCCGGACCGGAGTCGGCGAAGACGATCCGCACCCCGCGTCGTACGCCGTTGTCGACGCATGTCACCTCGACGTCGCCGCCACCGCCGTAGACCAGTGTGTTGCGGGCCAGCTCACTGGCGGCGGTCACCAACTTGGTCTGGTCGACCAGGGAGAGCTTGACGGCGACCGCCACGGTACGCACCAGCTGGCGGACACGGACCACGTCCTCGTCGCTCCGGATCGCCTGCGCCTGCGGGCGGCCCAGGTCGATACCGGTGGTCATGGTGATGTCGCCGGCTCGGTGTCGGCGGCATCGAAGCCGAGGTCGTCGTCCTCGGCCCGGGCCGCCGCGATGAGTTCGATTCCGCGTTCGACGTTCAGCGCGGTCCGGATGCCGTTGAGGGACAGGCCCAGCTCCACCAGGGTGATGGCGACCGCCGGGCGCATCCCGACCACCACGGTCTCGGCGTCGAGGACCTTGGAGATGGACGCGATGGTGGAGAGCATCCGACCGATGAACGAGTCGACGATGTCCAACGCGGTGATGTCGATGATCACCCCGTGGCAACCGGTCTCGACGATCCGTTCGGCCAGGTCCTCCTGTAGTTGCAGGGCGGTCTGGTCCTCCATGTCGACCTGGATGGAGACCAGCAGGATGTCACCGATCTTGAGGACCGGCACCCGCTCCATCAGGCCTCCCGGCGTACGCGGCGGTTGGCGGCGTTGTCGACGCCGGAGAGCCGCAGCACGTGGCGCAGGGCGTCGGCGAGACTGGCCTTGGTGGCGATGTCACCGAACTCGATGCCGAGCGCCACGATGGTCTGGGCGATCTGCGGCCGGATACCGGAGATGATGCAGTCCGCCCCCATCAGCCGGGCGGCCACCACGGTCTTCAGGATGTGCTGGGCGACCTGGGTGTCCACCGCCGGCACGCCGGTGATGTCGATGATCGCGTACGGCGAGCCGGTGTCGACCAGGGTCTGGAGCAGCCGCTCCATCACCACCTGGGCTCGGGCCGAGTCGAGCGTGCCGACCAACGGCACGGCGACCACGCCCTCCCAGAGCTTGACCACCGGGGTGGAGAGTTCGAGGAGCTGCTCGGCCTGGTCGGCGATCAGGCTCTCCCGGGTGCGGACGTAGCTCTCGAAGGTGAACAGCCCCATCTTGTCGATGAGATTGGAGAAGTCCACGAAGTCGCGGAGCCGGGTGCCGTCGTCGGGGAGGCCATCCATCAGCTCCAGCAGCACGTCCTTGAGGGCGTAGATGCTGACCGCCGTCTCGGTGGCGGTGAAGCCCTGCCGGGCGCGGCCCCGGGACAGCTCGGCGAGCACGGCCCGCAGCTCGGCGGCCCGCTCCGACTCCAGGTCGATGACACCGCCCTCGCCGGCGACGACCATGCCACGGTGCAGGTCCTGCACCTGGCTACGGAGCTCCGCATGGCTGAGGCGGCCCCGCAGCGAGGCCGCGATCGCCTCCGTCCAGCGCTGCGTGAGCTGCTCGGCATGCTCCGTGAGCAGGCCGGCGAGCCGTCCGCTTGCTTCCGTGCTCAGCGCCATCGGACTCCCCCTCCACCCAAACCGGGCGGACTCTATCACCGGACCTGGTAAGACTA
The DNA here is from genome assembly GCF_044459745.1 of Micromonospora sp. NPDC050187. Lineage (NCBI taxonomy): Bacteria > Bacillati > Actinomycetota > Actinomycetes > Micromonosporales > Micromonosporaceae > Micromonospora > Micromonospora sp. NPDC050187. The sequence continues at coordinate 158,002 of NZ_JBITJH010000005.1, read as the reverse complement.
GTTGTCGCAGAGCAAAGAACTGACGCCCGCCCCTGCGGAACGGCTCCCGTTCTGCGTGGCACCCCGCCGGTGGGATACGGTTCCACCGACTACAGGAGGTCTGGCGGATGTCGTTGACGGTGCACACGGAACAGCGCGGCGACGTGGTCGTGGTGTCGGTCGCGGGCGAGCTGGACATGGCAACCGCCCCCCAACTCCAGGACCAGATCACCGACCTGCTCGACAAGGGGCGCAGCCGGCTGGTGTTCGACCTGGCCGAGGTCTCGTTCTGCGACTCGACCGGGCTGTCGGTGTTCGTACGCGCCAAGAACAACTGCGACGAGGCCGGTGGCGAGGTGCGACTCGCCGCACCGCAGCGCGGTGTGCTGCGCATCCTCGAGGTCAGCGGACTGGTCGAGGTGCTGCAGACGTACCCGACGGTCGACGAGGCGGTGGCGGGGGAGCCGACCCCGGCCTCCTGAACCACCACCACCCCGCGCGCCATCCGTCGACTCACTCGTCCTCGATGTAGCGGGGACGGGCGATCGCCAGTCCGGCGACGGTCTGCACGACCAGGGCGACCAGCAGGAAGGCGATCGGCACCTGCCAGCCCCCGGTCGCCTCGTAGAGGATGCCGACGAGCAGCGGGCCGAGCCCGGCCATCACGTACCCGGTGCTCTGCGCGAACGCCGACAGCTGCACCGTTCCCTCGGCCGTGCGCGCCCGCAGGCCGATAGTGGTCAGGATCAGCGGGAACGCGCCCTGGCCGATGGCCAGGAGGAGCACCCAGAGCAGCGCCAGGTCGTGCGGCGCGAACGCCAGACCCAGGTAGGACAGGGTCGCCGACAGGGACAGGAAGAGCACCAGCGGGCGCAGGGTGCGCAGCCGGGTGGCGATGGCGGGCATGACCAGGGCCACCGGCACCCCGAACGCGGTCACCCCGGCGAGCAGCAGCCCGGCGTCCTGCGGCTGGTAGCCGGCGTCCCGGAAGAGTTGGGCCAGCCAGCCCATCACCACGTACCCGCTGAGCGACTGGGCCCCGAAGTACACCGCCATGGCCCACCCGAGCCGGGTGCGTTCCGGCCGGATCCGCGACCGGGCGGACACCTGCGCCGTCCGTCCCGCCCGCCGCGCGGCGGCCCGGGCCCGCAGCGCCAGCGGCACCCACGGGAGTACGGCCACTGCGGCCAGCCCGGCCCAGACCCCAAGGCCGACCCGCCACGACCCGAACGCGTGGGCCACCGGCACCGCCGAGGCGGCGGCCACCGTCGTGCCGAGGGTCAGGGCCACCGTGTACGCCCCGGTGACCAGCCCGGTGCGATGCGGGAAGTACTGCTTCACCAGCATCGGCAGCAGGATGTTCGCCACCGCGATCCCGGCCAGCGCGAGCGCGCTGGCGACCAGGAAGACCAGGGCCGAGCCGGTGAGGACCCGCAGCAGCTGCCCCAGGGCGAGGGTGATCATCGCCACCACCAGCACCCGGGCCGGAGCGACCCGCCGGACCAGCCACGGAGTGAACGCGCCGAACACGGCGAACGCGATGGTGGGCAGCGTGGTCACGAACCCGGCCATCGCGCCGGAGAGCGCCAGGCCGGTACGGACCTCGTCGAGGAGCGCGCCGAGGCTGGTGATGGCGGCCCGCAGGTTGAGCGCGACCAGGAGCATCCCGGCGAGCACCAGCAGCCCGCCGGTCCCGGGCCGGGCCGGGGTGGGGGCGGGAACGGCGGCCGGTGCGCCGGAAGTCCGGTCGGCGGGTGTCGCCGGGGGGATGTCGGAGGCCACGTCGGGTCCCGCGAGGGCGGCTGTTGGCGGGGTCATGAGCTCGAACCTACAATCATGGGATGAATTTCCGGCGTGGGTTGTAACCAGTGACACCGTCCGGCCATTCCCCGCCCGTGCCGCCGCGCGGCCGGCGGGTGAGCGAAACGATCGAGCAGCTCAGGGCTCGGATCCTCGGCGGGGAGTGGCCACTGGGCGGACGGATCCCGACCGAGCCGCAGCTCGTCGCCGCCCTCGGTGTGGGGCGGAACACCGTCCGGGAGGCGGTCCGCGCGCTGGTGCACGCCGGGGTGCTGGAGCCCCGCCAGGGCTCCGGCACGTACGTGGTGTCGACCGACGAGCTGGCCCCGGTGGTGGCCCGCCGACTCACCGACGACCGGATGGCGGAGGTGGTCGAGGTCCGCCGCGCCTTCGAGGTGGAGGCCGCCCGACTGGCCGCGATCCGGCGTACCCCGGAGGATCTGGCGGCGCTCGACGCGGCGCTGGCCGAGCGGGAGGCGGCCTGGCACGACGGCCGGTTCGAGGAATTCGTCGAGGCCGACGCCCGGCTGCACGTCGTGGTGGTGGCCGCCGCCCACAACGCCATGCTCGCCGAGCTGTACGCCTCGGTGGGCGCCGCGATGCGGGCCTCCGTCGCCCAGGCGATCGGCGCCCTGGAACCCGATCGGTACGTCGACCACAGTCGCCTGGTGGCGGCGATCCGGGCGGGCGATCCGGCCCGGGCGGCGCACGAGGCGGGCGCGTTCCTGGAGCGCCGGGCCAGGGCATAGGTTGTCCGGGATCGAGCACCGGACAGCGGGAGTGGCAGATGTTCAAGGGGTTCAAGGACTTCATCATGCGCGGCAACGTCGTCGACCTGGCGGTCGGCGTCGTCATCGGCGCCGCGTTCACCGGCGTGGTCACGCAGCTCACCAAGTCGTTCCTGGAGCCCTTCGTACGGGTCCTCATCGTGCTGATGACCGGCAACGAGAAGGGCATCGAAGGATCGACCGCAAAGTTCCGGGGCATCGAGTTCGACTACGTGGCCTTCGTGAACGCCCTGATCACGTTCCTGCTCACTGCGGCGGCGCTCTACGTCCTCGTGGTCTACCCGATGAACAAGCTCGCCGAGCGGCGCAAGCGGGGCGAGGAGCCGCCGCCGAAGGCGCCCAGCGAGGAGGTCAAGCTGCTCACCGAGATCCGGGACGCCCTGCTCGCCGCCGGGCACACCACCCCCGGGCAGCAGCGCGGCGCGCTCGACGACGTGCTCGGCCGCCGGCCGGAGCCGCCGACCGCACGCTGATCCGACCACGCACACCGGCCCCCGCGGGATTCCCGCAGGGGCCGGATCCTTTCGTACGCATGTTCGATACAGTGCCGCCATGGAGCAGCGAAAGCACTGGTGGAACGGCAGGTGGGGGCGGCTGGCCCGACGGGACGTCTTCCTCCGGGTGGACGCCGACCGGTGGCACGTCGAACAACGCGCCGGCGGCGCCGAGGGCGTCTCCCGGTTCTACGAGTACGACAGCGCCGAGGAGGCGGAGGAGACGGTCCGGGCCCTGCTCGACGGCACCGACACCTGGCGGGAGCTCTCCCCCCGTCCGCCCCGCGTTTAGCCGGACGCCGGGCCGGGAACCGCGCCAGCATGACGCGACAGGACACGGACGCGCAGACGGTCATCGGACGGGTCACCACCGGCATGCGGGTCGTCGACGCGACCGGCACCGAGGTCGGCACGGTGGACCTCGTCCAGCGCGGAGACCCGAACGCGGTGACCGTGGAGGCACCGACCGCCGACCCGGGCAGCAGCCTCGACGAGCTGATCGAGTCCGCGGCAGCCGAGGAACCGGACGTGCCGGCCGATCTGGCCGCTCGGCTGCTGCGCAGCGGCTACCTCAAGATCACCACCCCCGGCTGGGCGGTCTACGCACTCGCCGAGCAGATCGCCGACGTCGCCGACCAGCAGGTACGCCTCACCGTCCCCGCCACCGACCTCGCCCGCGAGGAGTAGGCCGCCAGGTCCACCCGTCCGGCAGGTGGGGACTCCGCCACCGGGGACGGGCACCCACCGCATACGGAGTGTCAGGCGGGCGCATGTCACCCATCCGGAGCATCAGGCGGGCGGGCCAGGACATGGGGCACCGCGTCCTTTGGAGCTGCCCGCACAGACGGGGCAGCCGGGCGGAACGCCTTCCGGCCCCGTCCGACCCTGGCCCCATCCGCCTCGGGCCCGCCCGCCCCTGGCCCCGCCCGACTCGGGCCCCATTCGACACTGGCCACGACACCGCCCGGCCCGACGCAGCCCCGACCCGGAAAACGCCTCTGCCCTCGTGCTGGCCCTGGCAGGTCCCGGGCGACCCCGTCGGGCGCCCGTGCAGGCCGGTGCCCTCGCCGAGGTCCGCGCGACCGAGCAGAAATTCCGGTGCCCGTGCCGAGGCCCTACGACCGAATAGGGGCTGGCGGGTGACCGGCTGCGGGCTCAGCGGTTCAGTCGCGCCGTGCCCCGTCTGTGCGGGCAGCTCCAAAGGAGCACTCCGATGCGTCCTCACCCTCCCGCGTCTCCCGCTCCGTCCGCGTTCCCTGCTCCTGACTCTGCCCCGGCCTCGCTACGGTGCCGACCGGACAGCCCGGCGACGTGGAGCGGGGTGAGGACGGGCCCACCTGCGGGGAGGAAGACCGGCCCGCCTGCGGGGAGGTGGCCGGGTCCACCTGCGGGGATCTGGCCGGGTCCACCTGCGGGAGGGAAGACGGATCCGCCGGCTGGGAGGCGGCCTGGTCAGGGGTCTCGCGGTCGGACGGCTCCGACCCGGCAGCGCCGTCGGGGTGCTTCCGCTCTGCGGGACGGCTCTGCGGGACGGGGCGCGCACGCTGGGGGAATGGCCTGCGGCGGAAGAGGAGCCGCATCGCGCCACCGGCCAGCAGCCCCCAGAAGGCACCGCCGATCCCGAGCAGGGTGACCCCGGCGGCGGTGACCACGAACGTGACCACCGCCGCCTCGCGGGCGTCCGGCTCGGCGACGGCCGTGGTCAGGGCCGTGGCCAGTGCGCCGAGCAGCGCCAGGCCGGCGACCGCCTCGATCAGTACCGGGGGCGAGAGCAGGACCAGCGTGGTGGCCACCCCCGCGCCGAGGCCGAGCAGGGCCAGCCCGACGCCGGCGGTGACCGAGGCGATCCAGCGCCGGTCCGGGTCGGGATGGGCGTCCGGGCCGGCGGCGAGCGCGGCGGTGATCGCCGCCAGGTTGACCGCGTGCCCGCCGACGGGCGCGGCGGCCACGCTGGCCAGCCCGGTGACCCGTAGCGCGGAACCGAACGGTGGACGGTAGCCGTATCCGGTGAGCACCGCCATGCCCGGTACGTTCTGCGCCGCCATGGTGACCAGGAACAGCGGCACCGCCAGTCCGGCCAGGGCCGGCAGGCTCCAGGCCGGTGGCGTCGGGTCGAACGCCGGCCAGAGCCCGGTGCCCCCGAGCCGACCGGACGGAGTGGTCAGCGCGATCGCCGCCACCGCGACGACGAGCGCGCCCGGCACCGCCCAGCGGCGGGCGAACCGGTGCAACAGGAGCCAGACCACCACCACCGGCCCGGCGAGCGCGGGCACCTCGACCAACGCCCGGACCGGTGCCGTGCAGAGCGGCAGGAGGACGCCGGCCAGCATCGCGCCCGCGATCGGTTTCGGGATCGCTGCGACCGCACGGCTCAGCGGAGGAAAGAGACCGGCGGCCACGACCAGCAGGCCGGACACCACGAACGCGCCGACCGCCGCCGGCCAGCCACCCGCCACCGGACCGGTCGCCACCAGCAACGCGGCACCCGGCGTGGACCAGGCGACGCTCATCGGCAACCGGTGCCGCAGTCCGAACCAGACGGCGCTGGCCCCGGACACGACGCAGACCGCGAGCAGTCCCGAGGCCGCCTGCGACTCGGTGGCACCGACGGCCCGGAGCCCGGCCAGGACCACGGTGAACGAGCTGGCGAAGCCGACCAGGGCGGTCACCACGCCGGCCAGCACGGGTTGCAGGACGCCGGCCATTCCGTCTCCCTCCACGACCGTTCCGTATACGGAACGGTGGCGTGATGCACGATAGCGGCATGCCGACCGCCGACCGACCACCGGCCCCCCAGCCGGAAGCCGCCGACCCCGGGCACCCCGAGGAGGGTGCCGCCGCCATCGGCCGCCGGGTCCGGCTCCTCCGGGAGGAACGGGGCATCTCGCTCTCCGCCCTGGCCCGGTCGGCCGGGGTCGGCAAGGCCACCCTCTCCGGGCTGGAGAACGGCACCCGCAACCCCACCCTGGAGACGCTCTACGCGGTGACCGCGCAGCTCGGCGTACCCCTGGGTGCGGTGCTGGCCGGACCGGCGAGCGCGCCCTCGGTGCGCGGCGCCGCGGTGCGCGCCACCCTGCTCGAAGTGTTCACCGAGGCCGGGGCGACCTACGAGCTGTACCGGATGCGGGTCGCTCCCGGCCCGGGCCAGGTCTCACCCCCGCACCGGCCCGGGGTCACCGAGCACGTCACGGTCTTCGCGGGCGTGCTCCGCGCGGGCCCGGTGGACGCGCCGATGACCGCCGCCGCAGGCGGGCATCTGCGCTGGACGTCGGACGTACCGCACTGCTACGTCGCGGTCGGTGACGAGGAGGTCGCCGCTGGCCTCCTGTTGCGTTACCCCCGCGACTGACCCCGGCGCGGCTCCGCAGTCCGTCCAACCTGGATCTCGGACGGCGCGCCGAGGACCTGACCGGGCGCCCCCGGCCAGGTCCGGCTCCGCTCGGCGACGCCACGCCGTTGGAGGGCGGCAGTGGGTGGAGACGTGGATGTGGTCTTCTTGGCAGACTTCACCTATGACGCTGATCCTCCGCTCGGCCATTCTGAACGACGTCGGCCTGGTCCGGGCCAACAACGAGGACTCCGCCCTCGCCGGGGAACGGCTGGTCTCGGTGGCGGACGGGATGGGTGGACTGCCGGCCGGGGAGGTCGCCAGTGAGATCGTCATCCGGATCCTGGACGAGCTGATACCCCCAGAGGCGCCGGACGAGGCGGAGAACGCGCTCCGCGCCGTCGTGCAGACCGCCAACCAGCGCATCCGTGCCGCCATCGACGCCGACCCGGCGCGCGAGGGCATGGGCACCACGCTGACCGCCGCGCTGCTCGCGGGGGACGTCCTGGTCGTCGCCCAGGTCGGCGACTCCCGGTGCTACCTGCTCCGGGAGGGGGCGCTGCACCAGCTCACCAAGGACGACACCTTCGTCCAGGCGCTCGTGGACCAGGGGGCGCTGACCCCCGCCGCCGCCCGCCAGCATCCGCAGCGTGCCCTGGTCACCCGGGCGGTCCAGGGGGTCGACGCGCCCCCGTCGGTCGCCCGGTACACCGTCCTGCCCGGCGACCGGCTGCTGCTGTGCAGCGACGGGCTCTCCGACTACGTCGACGACGGCACGGTCGCGAACACCGTGTTCACGTACGGGGACCGGCAGCAGTGTGCCGAGCAGCTGGTGAAGCTGGCCCATCAGGCGGGCGCACCGGACAACGTCACGGTCGTGGTCTCCGACGTCACCGAGGTCTGAACCGGCGACGGGGCGAATCGAGTTGCGGGGCTCCGGGACCGGGGTTGGGATGGACGGATGAATATCCGCCGTCTCACCCCCGGGGAACGCCTGACCACCAGCTTCCCGCTCCAGGCGTACTCCTTCGACGAGACGCCCCGCCCGGCGGACGACGCCGAGTCGATGCGGGACTGGCTGCCGTACCAGGAGGGCAACCGCACGCTCGTCGCCGAGACGGACGGCACCACCCTGGCCTGCGCCTCCGCCATCCCCATGCGGCAGAACCTGCGCGGCACCGTACTGCCGATGGCCGGGGTCGCCGGACTTGCCAGCCACCCGCTCGCCCGCCGTCAGGGACACGTCCGGGAGCTGATGCACCAACTGCTCGACGAGATGCGCGACGAGGGGCATGTACTCTCCGCGCTCTACCCGTTCCGACCCTCGTTCTACGGACGGCTCGGCTACGTCGGCCTCCCCGCGCCGCGTACCGCCATGTTCCCCCCGGACGACCTCGCCGAGCTGCTACGCGTGGAGCTGCCGGGCGAGCTGGTCTGGCAACGGACCGGCGCCGGGTACGACGAGTACGCCGCCTTCCACGACCGCTGCCTGGTCCAGCGGCACGGCTTCGCGGTCCTTCCCGAGTACCGCCGGGTCCGGGTGCGCGAGGACGACAACCGCTGGCTGGTGACCGCGCGGGTCGACGGGGTGACCGAGGGCCTGCTCACGTACCGGATCGACGGCTACGGCGGCACCCTGGAGGGCGGTCATCTGCTCGCCGTCAGTCCTCTCGCCCGCGCGCTGCTGTTGCAGTTCCTCGCCCGGCACGTCGACCAGGTGGAGCGGGTGAGCGTGGTGGTCGCCCCGGACGACCTGCCCGAACTCTGGGCCACCGACCTGGGGGTGGTCTGCGAGACCCGGGTGACCCGCCCGGACGAGTCCGCCCCGATGGCCCGGGTGCTCTCGATGGACGCGCTGGCCGGCCTGCCAGCCGGAGCCGGGTGCTGTCGGGTGGAGCTGACCGGGGACCGCTGGCTCGCCGGGACGTACCTGCTGGACGGGACGACCGGGCAGATGGAGATCCGGTCCGGGGCGTCCCTCGGCGCGGTCGACCCGCCGTCCGCCACGCTCACCGCCGCCGGTCTCTCCGCCCTGGCGTACGGGGCGCTCGACCCGGCCGAGGTGGTGGTGCGGGGGCTCGGTGACATGCCGATCGACGCGATGCTGGAGTTGCGCCGCCTCTTCCCGCGCGAGCTGCCGTACCTCTGCGCCGGCTTCTGACCCGTTCCGGCACCCGCCCGACGGGGCAGACCGGACGGGTGCCGGAATGGTCGCAGGCGGGTGGCTGGGGACTCCTGGCGACCGCCGCCCTCACCGGCTGATGCCCAAGCCGGCATTCCAACCACGAACACGGGCCCGAGCGGCTACCGTTCGCAGGTTTTGTCCTTAATGGCCATCTCTTTGTGCAAAAGTCCGATTAAGGATACCTGCACTTCCGTGTGACTTCGGCCCGCTGTCGTGGCGGCGCCGCCGGAGACGCGCCATGAGAGGGCCACATCGTGACAGTCACTTCAATCCGTCATCGTCGACTCCGTCTGCGCCGACGCGCCGTACTGCCGGCACTCGCGGCCGTCACCGCTGGCTGCGCGGCCGTCGCCGTGCTGATCTTCAGCGGAACCGGCGCCAACGCGGCGGTAGCGCCGGTCGGCCTGGGCACAGCGGCCGACTTCTCCGTGCTGGCCGGCTCCACCGCCACCAACACCGGCCCGAGTTTCCTGGGGCAGAGCCTCGGCGTCCACCCCGGCGACACCGCCCCAGGCTTCCTACCGATCATGGTCGGCGGCGAGATCCACCTTGGCGACGCGGTCGCCTTACAGGCCAAGGACGACCTGACCGACGCCTACAACGACGCCGCCGGCCGAACCCCGTTCACCAACCTTCCTGCGGAACTCGGCGGAAGCACGCTCCTTCCCGGGGTGTACCGGATCGGCGCCGCCCAACTGACCGGCACCCTGACACTGAACTCCCAGGGCGACCCGGCGGCGGTGTTCATCTTCCAGATCGACTCCACCCTCATCACGGCGGCCAACAGCAGCGTCGTATTCATCAACGGCGCCTCACCCTGCAACGTCTACTGGCAGGTGAGCAGCTCGGCCACGCTCGGCACCGGCACCCGGTTCGTCGGCAACATCCTGGCCCAGACCTCGATCACCATGAGAACCGGCGCGACCCTCCAGGGCCGGGCCCTGGCCCAGACCGGTGCCGTCACCCTCGACACCAACGTCATCACCGCCCCCGTCTGCCTCCAGCCCACCGACGGCCCCACCGGCCAGCCCACCGGCGGCCCCACCGGCCAACCCACAGGAGGCCCCACCGGCCAACCCACCGGCGGCCCCACCGGCCAGCCCACCGGCGGCCCCACCGGCCAACCCACAGGAGGCCCCACCGGGATGCCGGCTCCAAGCCGAACGGCGCTGCCGGTGACCGGCGTTAGCGGCGGCGGTGCGCTGGTACCCCTCCTGACGGCCCTCGGCAGCGTCGCCGTCGCCACCGGCGCGGCCCTGCTTCTCCTCTACCGCCGCAGGACCTCCGAGTCCTGACCGCGAAACCCCGGCGGCCGGTGACCGGCCGCCGGGGTCATCACGGCTGGTGCCACCTCGGGTTGGCGTGTCGTGGGTGGTCGTGCCGGTCCGGTGGCGTCCGCCACTAGTACGGGTTGCCCTGGCCGGCGGGGCGGCCCAGCAGCAGCGCGCCGGGGCGGCCGGCGAGGTCGTTGCGGGCGGACATCGGCGGGCTGGGCGTGTGCCCGCCGTCGGCCATCCCGGCGAAGAGTTCCCGCAGCGCGGTCAGCGCGTCCGTCTCCGGCCGCCAGCCCAGCTCGGTCTCGGCCCGCTCGCTGGACATCAGCGGGACGCTCAGGGCCAGCTGCACCCAGCCCGGGTCGACCGGTTGCAACCGGGCTCGCCAGGTCAGCGCCGCCGCCGTCCGGAGCACCGGGGCGGCCACCGGCACCGTCCAGCCGTGGAAGTGCCGGGCGACCAGCTCCGGGGTGAGCACCGGGTCGGCCGCCACGTTGAACGCGCCGCGCGCGTCGCCCAGGACCACCCGGGCGTACGCGTCGGCGACGTCGTCGGCGTGCACCGCCTGCATGCGCAGCCGGCGGTGCGTGGGCACCAGCGGGAGCCGGCCGTACCGCAGCAGCCGGACCGGCGCGAACGGCCCGAGGAAGTACCGGGTGATCTCGGTGGCCGCGTCCCGCTGGAAGACCAGCCCCGGGCGGAGCCGGACGATCCGCAGTCCGGGATGCTCCCGCTCGACCCGGTCCAGCAACTCCTCCACCGCCGCCTTGTCCCGGCTGTACGACGAGGCGGGCACCCCGGTCGTCGGCCAACGCTCGCTGACCGGGTGGTCCTTCGGGCCCGGCGCGTACGTGCCGACCGACGAGGCGTACACCAGGGCCGGCACCTTCGCCCGGAGCACCGCGTCGACCACCGTACGGCTGCCGCCGACGTTGGTCCGGTGCAGCTGCCGCTGGTCGTGACTGGGCTGGATCTGCCAGGCCAGGTGCACCACCGCGCCCGCCCCGGCGAAGACCCCGGCGAGCTGGTCGGCGGCACCCGGTTCACCGATGTCGCAGGAGTGCCACTCGACCGTGTCGTACGGCGACCCGGCCGACGGGTCGGGCAGACGGCGCGCCACCCCGACCAGTTCCAGCCCCGACTCCCGGCGCAGCCGGCGCAACAGCGCCGTCCCATGGTTCCCGCTGGCCCCCACCACCACGATCCGCATGCCGCTCCGTACCCGGTCCGGCCCGCTCCAACCGTGTCCGGCGTGGTCCCGCCGCTGATCACGGCGTCGCCCGGCCGCTGTACAGGGCATCGCCCGGCCGCTGATCACGGCGTCGCCCGGCCGCTGTACAGGGCATCGCCCGGCCGCTGTTCACGGCGTCGCTCGGCCGCTGTTCACGGCTCAGGGGCCGTGGGGACGTGCTCAGGGTCGCGGCGAGTGGCGGTCCCAGCTCTGCCGGCGGCGTCCGCCCCGCCCACCGGCGGCGGCCAGGCAGCGCGGGCAGATCCGGCCGACCGGGTCGGCTCCGGTGAGCTGGTCGGTCGCCGAGTAGTCGAAGGGCACGTGCGGGAAACGACGCAGTCGGGTACGGCTCAGTGGCAGCCCGCAGAGGGTCTGGTTCTGCCCCGGGAGCCAGGCGTGCACCTCGCCGCCCGGCTGGCGTACGCCGTCGTCCCCGGCCACCTCGCTCGACGCGGCCACGGCGGCGGTCCTGGTCAGTCTCATGCCTGCCACGGTTCCCGGCGACGGCCCGGCGCATGCCCCCGGAGCCTGCCCAGCCGGGGCCGACACCCCACGGGAAGCGACGAGCGATCAGCGCGGGTTGTCCGGTAACCTGAGCGCGCGGGCCGCTAGCTCAATGGCAGAGCTGTGGACTTTTAATCCATAGGTTCAGGGTTCGAGTCCCTGGCGGCCCACTCCTCCCCAGGTCAGCGCCCCCTCGTGGGGCCGTTTGAGCCGCGCTCTCGGCTCGTACAGCACCGGAGTTAGCAGTACCCGTGGGTGCACCGCCAGGTCGGCCAGGAGTGATATGCAGGCCCACCTGAGGTACAGTTTTCTGTACTTGCCTCGGAGGTGGTCATGCGCACCGTGAACTTCACCCAGCTACGACAGAACCTGGCCGCCGAACTCGACAGCGTCATCAACGACGCGGAGGAGGTGGTGGTGACCCGGTCCGGACACGAGCCCGTGGTGATCGTGTCGCTCGCCGAGTACGAGTCGATGAAGGAAACCGAGTACCTCCTGCGCAGCCCGAGCAACGCCGCAGCTCTGCGCCGATCGATCGCGGAACTTGAGCAGGGCGACACGGCCGAGCGGGATCTGGTCGACCCGGCCACCGTCCGGGACGTCGCGTGAGGCTGGTCTTCACCGCGACAGCCTGGAATCAGTACCTCAGCCACACAGACCGCAAGCTGGTCAAGCGCATCAACGACCTCGTCGCGGACGTGATGCGCAACGGGTACGAGGGCATCGGCAAACCGGAACCCCTTCGGGGAGAGCTGTCCGGCTTCTGGTCCCGCCGGATCGATCGCGAACACCGGCTGGTGTATCGGATCACCAAGAACGACGTCGAGATCATCGCCTGCCGGTACCACTACGTCGACCGGTAGCGGACCGACTGGAACCAGAGGCGTCGGCCGCCCCGCCCGAATCAGTACGTCCTACCGGTCCAGCGCGCTGCCGAGCCGCTTGAGGGCGTCGCGGGTGGCCGCCGAGGAGACCACCGTGTAGATCTCCATGGTGATGGCGAACTGCGCGTGCCGGAGTATCTGCATCGCCACCCGAGGGTGCACGTCCAGGTCCGCCAGGAGCGAGGCGCAGGTCCGCCGGGCGTCCCGGACGGTGATCCGCCGGACGCCGGCCGCGTCGCAACGCCGGTCCCAGAAGCGGTTGACGTTGCGCGGCTCGACCGGCCGCCCGTACCGGGTGGTGAAGATCAGATCCGGCGGCTGCCAGGCCGGGCCAGCGGCATCCCGGGGGGGGCGGTCTGCGCGGCACGGCGGCGGTCGAGCGCCACGGTGCAGATGTCCGGCAGCGGCAGGGTGGCGTCCGAGGCGGCCGTCTTCGTCTCCCGGTGCAGCAGTTCGGCACCGACCCGCTGAAGCTGCCGGTCGACGGTCAACTCCCCCGCGTCGAGGCCGACGTCCGACCAAGAGAGCCCCAACATCTCGCCCTTGCGCAGACCGAGCACCAGGACCAGGACGTACGCGGCGTAGAGCGGATCGTCGTCGGCGCGGGCCGATTCCAGGAAGCGCCGCGCCTCGTCGCTCGTCGAGTCGCCTACTGGCGGGCTCGGCGGAAACTGTCGCAGCAGGTGCTCGCCGATCGGCTCGGCAAGTCGAAGGGTTGGGTGGACAAGGTCGAGCGGGGTGTCCGGTCGCTGGACAAGGTGTCGACGTACTGCCGGCCGACCGCCTGATGCGGGAGGTCGCACATGTGTGGACCACCTTCCAGCACGCCCGCTACCCGCAGGTCGTCGACCTGGTGCCGGAGTTGGCGGCCGACGCGCAGCGCACCCACGCCCAGGATCCCGGAGCGGGTCGGGTGCCGCTGGTGGAGGCGTACCGGGTGACCGCGTCGCTGCTGGTGAAGCTCGGTGCCCCCGATGTGGCGTGGTTGGCGGTCGACCGGGCGATGATCGCCGCTACGGGTGACCGGGTATCGGTGGCTGCCGCTGCGGTGCAGCTCGGGCAGGTGTTGCGTGAATCGGGGCGGGCGCGGGTGGGGAAGTCGGTAATGCTGGCCGCCGCGCACCGCATCGCCCCACCCGTGATCGAATACGGCACCCCGGCCGAGCTGTCCCTCTGCGGCACCCTGGTGGCCCAGGCCGCCTTGGCCGCTGCCCGTGACGGAGACGACCGCACCGCCGCCGAGCTGATCAACGAGGCCGCCGACATGGCGGCGCGGGTAGGGGACGGTCACGACCACCATCGCACCGGATTCGGGCCGACAGCGGTTCAGCTCGCCCGCGTCGCCGCAACGGTGGAGTCAGGCGACGCAGAGGAAGCCGTGGCCTGGCATGAGAAAGCGACCACGCGGGAAGGGTGGCGGTGGCTGCCTGCCGAGCACCGCGCCGTTCAGGGTTCGAGTCCCTGGCGGCCCACTCCATTCCAGGTCAGCCGCCCTGACCGAACTGTCCGTTACCGCGACCGTCCTCGGCGGCCAGCACCTCGGCGAGGAACCGTAACCGGATCTCGTCCTGCACCGACTCACCGCCTTCGTGTCCGTTGAACGGATACACCTCCATCCGGCGCGGGCCGGCATAGTGGTGGTAGGCACCGAACACCGTCGACGCCGGGCAGCTGGTGTCCATCAGCGCCACGCTGAACAGTGCCGGGCAGCGTCCCCGGGTGGCGAAGTTGACCCCGTCGACATAGCTCAACGTGTCGAAGACCTGTTCCACGTTGCCCCGATGGACCTTCAGGTAGTTGACGATCTCCTGGTAGGGGCCGGTGGTGGCCCGCTCGGCACCACGCCGGAAGTCACAGAGGAACGGCACGTCGGGCGCGACGGCACGCAGCCGGGGATCGAGGGCCGCGACCGCCAGCGACAGCCCGCCACCCTGGCTGATCCCGGTGGCCACAACCTGGTCCGGGTCGACCAGCGGGTGCGCCCGGGCTGCCTGCACGGCGCGCACCGCGTCGGTGACCACGCGCCGGTAGTAGAGGGTCCGGGGGTCGAGCACGCCCCGGGTGACGAAGCCGGGATGCTGCGGGTTGCCGCCGGCCGGTTCGTGGTCGGGGGTCGCGCCGGCGCTCCACCCGCTGCCCTGGCCGCGTACGTCCATGAACAGGTGGGCATAGCCCGAGGCGGCGTAGAGCAGGTTCTCGTGGGGCAGGCCCCGGCCGCCGCCGTAGCCGGGAAACTCCACCACGCACGGCAGCGGCTCCTCGGCACCGGCCGGGACGGCGAGCCACGCCTTGACCCGGTCACCGCCGAAGCCACTGAACGTCACGTCGTGGACGGTGATCACCCGCAGCGGCGAGTCGACCGGTTCGAAGGTGGCGTCCAGCTCGTGCCGGGCCGCCTCGGCCAGGGTGTCGGCCCAGAACTCGTCGAAATCGGCGGGCTCACGGCGCACCGGCCGGTAATCGGCGAGTTCGGCCAACGACAGGTCGGACAGCGGCATGGCGCACCCCATCTCATCTGGTCACGTCGGCCGACCCGAACCAGCCGCGGTGACGCTGAGTGTCGACTGACGTCCGGCATGGGACAAACGGGTACCGGCCGGGTGCCATCCTTGGCTGCGGCGGGCAGCCGGGTCAAGGGCCCGAGCGCCGGTCCCGACAACCGGGAAGTGCGCCGATAATCCGTATTAGCTTCTTGACTCGGCGGATCGCCCGAGACCAGACTCAGCAATCGGATCGGCCAGACACCCACCACACCCTCCGTCACTGATGATCTCGGGTGCCCGTGCCCCGACGCCGCCTCGCCGCGACTGCCCGTCGGTCCCCCGCGCCTCGTCCGAGTCGCCGATTCCGCTCCGACCTGCCTGCCCGTTCCGACAGGAGGACCATCATGGCCGACGACCCGACCCCGACCCCGACAGTGTTCAGACGCCGAGCGTTGCTGGCCGCCGCAGCGGGCGGAGCAGCAATGCTCGCCGTACCGTTCCGGGCGCTCGCCGGGACGTCGCAGACCATCGCGTCGGGCCTGCCACTGCTCGCCCCGCTGCCGCCCGGAGCACCGGACCGGAGCCTGTTCGCCCCACTGGAACAGCGGTTCGCCGGTTACCTGGCAATCCTGCCGGCGATGACCAACGACATCGACGACACGGCCAACCGCGGGTTCATGGGCGGCGGCTGGTGGCGCTCCCCGAACGTGCCGTACAACGCCCGGGTGCAGGAGCACGTCTACACGTTGAGCTGGTTCCACGCCAACCAGCGGCCGTGGAACCCGTACGCCGGCAACGGGGCGCTGGCCGGGCGGCTCGACGCGGCGCTCGGGCACTACCTCGGGCTCCAGCACGACGACGGGTCCTGGCCGGAGTACAACCGCAACGAGCACGCGCTGGCGGCCACCGGATTCGGCCTCGGTTACCTGGCCAAGACCCTGGCCAACCTGCGGCAGTCGGCCGCGCTGCCGCAGCGGCGGACGGAGATCGAACGGGCCCTGCGCACCGGCATGGGCTGGCTGCTGGATCCGGCCAACGGCATCTGGCGTACCCCGGTCCAGTGGACCAACCAGGTCGCCGGCGGCCTGGCCGGCGCGGCCCTGGCGCTGCGGCTCGACCCGGACGCCACGCTGGCCGCCCGGCTCACCGAGCGGATCGACTTCCTGGCCGAGCACGGGGTGAGCCCGGCCGGCTTTTTCTACGACCCGACCGGCATGGACATCAACTACAACTTCGAGGTGATGCTGCCGGAGCTGGCAGAGATCTATCTGCTCACCGGCAACCGGGCGGTGCTGGGGATGGCCCGCCGGTTCACCGAGTGGTTCGGCTACAACCTGCTCCGCGAGCCGGACGGCTCGGGCTGGCTCACCTACTACGCCATGTCCGCCCGGACCAGCGTCGCCTACTACGACAACGTGATTCCCGACCCGGACCGCAGCAACCTCGGCTCGATCTTCGTCCCCGACCTGCCGAAACTCGGCGCGTTCTTCACCTCCAGCGAGGACCGGGCCGCCGCCCGCGCCGACTGGGCCGCCGAGCCGGGTCCCGCCCCCGGGCCGGCCAAGCAGGACACCTCGCCTCGGATCATCGCGCACGTGCCGTACGGGGAGACGCTGCCGAGCAACGCCGAGAAGAAGCGGGCCATCGCGGCGCTGCCCTACCTGCGGCGGCCGGAGTTCGCCGAGCTGCGCCGCGACACCGCGTTCAACCAGGACTACCTATACGTCAAGCGGCCGAGGCTCTATTTCGGGGCGTTCTTCGGCACCCGGCCGACGAGCACGGTCCGCAGCGGACCGGGTTTCCTCTGGCACCCGGCGGCCGGCACCATCGTGCACGCCCAGCAGACCGACACCGGCTGCTGGTCGACGCTGCTGCCCAACGGCAACCCGGACGGCCGGAGCAACCTGGTCGCCGATTACCAGGTCGGTGACCGGGAGTGGGACGGGAAGTCCCTCTCCCCCGGCAGCGCGCCGGTGCGGGTGCGCTACCGTCTGCCGGACTCGCGGATCACCACCGAACTGACCGTCACCCGGGACAGCGTGATCCGCTCGGTGCGGGTCACCTCGACGGGGACCGAGCAGATCCCACTGGTGCTGCAACCGGAGGACGTCGTGGCGTTCGCCGACGGCACCCCGCTCGCCTACGGCGCCAACGCGGCTGCCAGCACCGACGGCCTGACCATCCGTCGCGGCGGCACCGTCATCACGATCAGTTGGGACAGCGTACGGCGGGCCACCGTGACCGGCACGTCCCGGACCTACCTGCGCGACGCCCGGCGACGGGTGCACACGCTACGGGTGCCGCACGACGGCCGGATCGAGGTACGCATCGCCCTGTCCTGACCGTGCGCTCCGGTGTCGACCAGCTGGCGCGGGGGCGGACGCCATCCACGGCACATCGATTGGGATAGCGTGTCCGTCGGTCCGGGATGCTCCCGGCGTCCTACGGGGAGAAGTTGTCACATGTCACTGTGGAAGAAATCCACTGTTCTCGCGGTCACCGCGGTCACCGCTTTCGCAGTTGCCGCCTGCGGCTCGACGCCCGGCTCGTCGGATGCTCCGCAGCAGCCGAGCGTGCTGAAGTTGCTCGCCAGTGATCTCAAGGGTTCGTTGCAGAAGACGCTCAACGCCACCGACAAGGCCGAGTCCGTGACCGTGTCGATGGAGGGCACGGTAGCCAACGAGAAGATGACGATGCAGGGCGTCATCGACCTGCGCGACCCGATCAAGTTCGAGATGTCGGTGCCGGGCGAGGACGGCAAGCCGACGACCGTCCGGATGATCGGCACTGCGGTCTACACCCAGGTGCCGGAGGCGGAACGGGCGAGCACGGACGGCAAGAGCTGGCTCAAGATGGACCTGTCCGCCGTGGGTGAGATGGCGGGCATGGACGTCACCAAGCAGTTCGACGACATGGACCCGACCAAGCAGGTCAAGACGCTGCTCGCCACCGAGGGGGTCACCGCCGTCGGTGAGGAGACGGTGAACGGGGCGGCCACGGTCCACTACACCGTCACCTCTCCGCTGGCCACCTACCTCGGTCAGCTCGACGCGGAGATGCGGAAGGGCGTCGAGCAGGAACTGGCCAAGAACGGCGTCAAGGAGGTCAAGATCGACCTCTGGGTCGACGAGCACTACCAGCCGCGTCGGGCGCGCATGGTCATGGGCACGATGAGCGACCTGACGATCGACTACACCGACTACGGCAAGCCGGTCACCATCGAGACCCCGGCTCCGGCGGACACCACCGACCTGATGGAGATGTTGAAGGAGTTGCAGGACCTGTCCAAGGAATCCTGACCAGAGCCAGGGTGCGCCCGGCCGGTGGACTCCGTCCCGGCCCGGGGCATCGCCCGGCCTGAGGAACCGCGAAGGGCGGATCGCTCGTACGACGAGCGGTCCGCCCTTCGGTCTGCCGTACGCCAACGCCTCCCGCCCGACGGTGCCGCCGGCCTGGTCTTCTCGACCATGCATCACACCTTCGGCGCGCTGATGGGGGCTTTCGCCAAGAGCAACGCGGACGTTCGCAGACTCACCAATGGCGTAACCGGAATCGCCTGGTCGCAGTCGTTGCAGCTGCTCCGTGACAATCCGGCGCTGGGCAGCGGATGCCGGACCGGAAGTTGCGGGGACGAAGGTGGAGACGGGTCACTGCCCGTGGAGCGCGTTGGGACGGTCGCCGAGGCGGCTGAGTTCCTCCCAGCGCGCGTACTCGGCGGCGCGTGCCGCCTCCATCTCGCGGGTCAGGTCGAACGCCACACCGCCCAGGATGATCCGCTTCGGTGGGTCGGGCAGTGCCACCACCCGCATGACCACGTCTGCGGCGAGTGCCGGATCGAAGTCCTCGGCCCCGCTCCACATCTCGTTCAGCTTCGCGCGCAGCGGATCGTACGCCGGGTGGGGTGCGGTCTGGGTGAGCCCCTTGGTGAACAGCCCGGTCTCGTATCCACCGGGGCTGAGGATGGTGACCCGGACCCCGAACGACTCGACCTCCATCGCGAGGGCTTCGCTGACGGCGTCGAGGGCCGCCTTGCCCGCGCTGTAGAGGCCCGTCGAGGCGAATCCCCCGGAGGCACCCAGCGACGAGACCTGCAACAGGTGCCCGCTGCCCTGTTCGCGGAGCACCGGCAGCACGGCCTGGCTGACCCAGAGCGCGCCGAAGAAGTTCACGTCGAGGTGCGCGCGGGCCTCTTCCTCGGTGACCTCCTCGACCATGCCGAGCAGCGCGCCGCCGGCATTGTTGACCACGACGTCGAGCCGTCCGAGTTCGTCGCTCACCCGCCGCACCCCGGCGAGGACGGCGGCGCGGTCGGCGACGTCGAGGGGGTAGGCGACGAGACGGCCGTCCGTTGCGGCGATCAGGTCGTCGAGCGGGCCGACGTCCCGCGCGACGCCGACCACTCGGTCCCCGGCCGCGAGTGCGGCCTCGGTGAACGCGCGACCGAGGCCACGGGAGGCGCCGGTGATGAACCAGGTTCGCATGATTCTCCTCAACGAGACGGACCGGAGCGTCTCGTTGAGAACTGTCCCCGCAACCTGGCTCCCTGTCAAGACGGACCGTCTCGTCTCGGGATATGCTCTGGCCATGCCCCCCGATGCCGCCCGCCGCAGTGACCGGTCCCGCCTGGCGATCCTGGCCGCCGCCCGCGATCTCGTCGTCGAGGTCGGTTATCCCCGGATGTCGATCGAGGCCATCGCGCGCCGGGCCGGCGTCGGCAAGCAGACCATCTACCGTTGGTGGCCGTCGAAGGGCGCGGTGGTGTTCGACGCCGTACGCGCGTTGAGCGAGGACGAGGCGGGCGCCATCACCCTGCCCGACACCGGCGACCTGGAAGCCGACCTGAAAACGGTGCTGCGGGCCACCGCCGTGGAGTTCACCGACCCGACTCTGTCAGCCCTGCTGCGCGCCCTGTACGCCGAGATCGCGGTGGACCCGGAGTTGGCCACGCTCTACCAGGAGAAGGTCGAACGCCCGCTCACCGAGGCCAAGCTCGACCGACTGCGTTCCGCCCAGCGCGCCGGCCAACTCGACCCGGACGCGGACCTCGACCTCTGCCTCGACTTCCTCTACGCCCCGTTCACCCAACGCTGGCTGAGCCGGACCGGACCGCTCGACGACGCCTACGCCGACGCGCTGGTCGAGGCCACCCTACGGGCCTTCGCCCCCACCGCTCGTGGCTAGCGGCACATCGATTCGATCAGGCGGTCGAAGCCGGGAAACTCCTCCCGCGCCGAGGTGATGATCTCGACTGCGGACGCGCGACACGACGGCGCCCAGCGCTCGGCGATCTCCGCCCGGCGCGCGTCCGGACGGGCGGCATGTTCGTCCGGGGCGTACATGGTCGCCTCGAAGGGGCCGACCCCGGCGGCGAGCAGCCACAGGTAGGACCCCAGATCCCGCGCCACGACCCCCTTCTCGCCCTCGGAACCGAGGAACACCACCGGTTGCCGGTCGAGCGGCTCACCCGGCCGCGCCAGCCAGAAGGCGGCCATGCCCCCGGTGCCGTCCTGCCCGAAGACCCGGAACTCGGCTCCGTCGAGCGCCGTGTTCCCCGTCCAGGCCCGCCACCACTCGGCGGTCTCGCGTGCGTCGAGGAGTTCGGTGTACGGCTCGAAGTCGATCCCGGCCCCGTCGTCGTAGTCGAAACCCTCCCGATGGGCCTCGGACAGCGGCGACGGCAGGCTACGGCGATCATCGTCCACGGCAGCACCGTAGCCCAACTTCGTCGATCATGAAGTAATGGTGCCCGAGCAGTGGCAATTGCGGGATTTGAGTGGTGCTCAAAGCCCCTGATCGACGGGGTGGGGCGGGTGCCCGGAGGACGGTCGCCTAGGGTGCCGGCATGGCAACGCTGAGGTTCGCGCCGATGACCGAGGAGCAGTACGACCGGTACCGGCAACAGGCGGAAATCAGGTACGCGCGGAACATCGCGGCCTCCGGCGCCATGCCCCTGCCGGAGGCCCAGGAGAAATCACGGCGGGACCACGAGACGCTGCTGCCCGACGGCCTGGACTCGACGGACCACCATCTCTGGATCGCCTACGACGGCGACACCGAGGTCGGCATGTTGTGGCTGCACGTGGAGCCGAAGTCGGACGGCCCGCACGCCTTCGTGTTCGACATCGAGGTGCGTCAGGACGTACGCCGGAAGGGCTACGGCCGCGCGATCCTCGAGACCGCCGAGGAGTGGTGCCGGGCGCGGGACGTCGTCTCCATCGGCCTGAGCGTGTTCGGGTTCAACCTCGCCGCCCGCAGCCTGTACGAGCAGTTGGGCTTCGAGACGACATCCCTTCAGATGCGTAAACACCTGTAGTTCCGTCGCAGGCGAGACCTTCACCCGGCTCAGAAGTACTCTTCGTCCTAGCCCGTGGTCGCACGCTGAGAGGTGGTAGTGCACGAAGCCGATGAGACCTCCGGTTCTCACGGTTGGACCATCTCGACCTGCCATGGCTCGACGCCGAACGAGCGGTCCTCATCGCGGTCGACAGAACCCAGAGTGCCGGTGTGAGCATGGAGGAGAACGATGAGTTCGAGGAGGTTGCGAATGTCCTCCGAGGACGAGCGGTCGTTGACGCGGAGCTTCGCCCGGCGCTCGATGCGCTCGAGGCTCAACTCGGTCAGCCCGTTGTTGCCCTTACATGCGGGTGCATGAACTCCGTGGCCGGCCACGGAGTCCCGGGCGTGGAGGTTCCGACCATGACCGCCTGGGTACGTGGCGCGGCACTCGACCATGAACGCCGCCTGCAGGCGGACCGCGTCTTTGATCAGATCGTTGCCGATTTTGGTCCGTGGCGGTGGCGGCAGTTCACGGCACGGGCGTTGCGGGTTGGGAACCTTCCACGTTCGCGGGCCCGGCGCATCGCGGCACTTGCCGGCATCGAGTACGTAACTGATCCGATTCTGGGCGGGCTGGGGTACTTCGATGAGGAGGCCACGACACGCGTCATGGCAGCGATACCGCATGAGCGGTGGGACCAGCCCCGCGATGACTGGGGAGCCAGCGTCTGGACCGTCGCGGTGAACGCGGATCTTCACCGCGTCTCCGTGTTCGTCCACACTGCAGCTCAGGTCGCGCAACTGCAGCAGACACCGCGATGGTACGAGTGGGAACGACAACTCCGCGCCCTGATCGCCGAAGAGGACGAGTTCGGGTCGACCAGCATCATCCCGGTCAATGTCGCTCTCGAGAGCCGGGAATCATTCGAGTCCGACTGCCAAGGAAACTGGAGCTACTACTGGTACTGAGGTTTCGCGCCGCGCTTGCGCTCGCGCCGAGCACAAGCGACGGGCCTGTGGGACAGAACGCCCAGCGGACGCCCTGCACGACCAGGGTCGTCTTCCACCTTCGCCCAGGAGAAGGCCGAACAGGATCAGCGTCGGGATCACCCGGGCCTTTCTCTCCCCAGCGGAATCACCTTCGCCACCGGCTGACCGGCGCGGCTGATGACGATCTCTTCGCCAGTTTCGACCCGGTCGATGATCCTCGACAGGTTGGTCTTGGCCTCGTGAATGTTGAACTGGGCCGTGGCTTCGCTCGACATCGCGCCTCCCTAGCCAAGAGGTTGGCCCGTCTCGGGTGCGGCAGTCGTCGCCTCTGTGGCTGCCCCCGTGCGGCCCGTCGCTCCCGGGACGTTAGCGTCGGGGGTATGAGCGCGAAGTCCGCGCCGGTGCTGCCGGCGGCCAGCGGGGTGGCCGAGGCCGCCGCCGTCCTGCGGTCCGGCGGGCTGGTCGCCTTCCCCACCGAGACCGTGTACGGCCTGGGCGCGAACGCGCTCGACGCGCGGGCGGCGGCCCGGATCTTCGAGGCGAAGGCCCGGCCCAGCTTCGACCCGCTGATCACCCACCTCGCCGACGTCGAGGACCTGGCCGCGCTGGTCGGCGCGCTGCCGGCGACCGTGGCCGCGCTGGCCGAGCGGTTCTGGCCCGGCCCGCTGACGCTGATCGTGGACCGGCCGCCGGCCGTACCGCCGATCGTCACCTCCGGGCTGGAGACGATGGCCGTCCGGGTGCCGGACCACCCGGTCGCCCGGGAGTTGATCCGGCGGGCCGGGCTTCCCGTGGCCGCGCCGAGCGCGAACCGGTTCGGCATGCTCAGCCCGACCCGGGCCGAGCACGTGGTGGCCGGGTTGGGCGACGCGGTGGACCTGATCCTCGACGGCGGGCCGACCCGGTGCGGCATCGAGTCCACGATCGTTGACGCGCGCGGCGACCAGCCGGTCGTGCTGCGGCTCGGCTCGCTGCCGGTGGAGGCGCTGGTCGAGGCGGTCGGCCCGGTCAGCGTACGGCCGGGTAGCTCCGGGCAGCCGGTCGCGCCCGGCACCCTGGCCGCGCACTACGCGCCCCGGACCCCGCTGCGGGTGATCGACGCACCGGCCCCGACCCGGCCGGACGACGGTACGCGCGGGTACCTCGCCCTGCGCGAGGCGCCCGAGGGAGCGTACGGGGCGGTGGAGGTGCTCGCCCCCGACGGCGACCTGACCGGGGCGGCGGCCCGGCTCTTCGACGCCCTGCACCGGCTCGACGCGACCGGGGTGCGTGAGATCGTCGCCGAGCGGGTGCCGGACACCGGCCTCGGCCGGGCGATCAACGACCGGCTGCGGCGGGCCGCCGCCACCTGGCAAACGTCCGGATAGTCCATCACCGGCCGGTCCGGCGCAACCAGGAACGCGACTGACGACGGTCGATTCCGGAAAGCGACGTCCGTCGTTGGAACGGAAAAGGGTTCGAGCCGGAAAAGAGGACCCGCCATGGCCGTTCCGACCGTAACCGTGTCGCTGGACGCGGCGACGTACGCGCCCGGGGACCAGATGCTCCTGACCGTCGCGTACGCCGACACCGACACCCAACCGCTGACCGTCACGATCGCGGTCACCGACGCCCGGGGCAACCACAGCACGCCGGTGACCGTCCCGATCGTGATCGATCCCCTCGCCGTGGCCGTGACCGACGACTCGGGCCGCACCTGGACGCGGGTGTCCGACAGCGGCACCGTCGCCGTGTTCCGGGCGGTGGCCTGATGCCCCGGATCACCGTACGGGTCCGGGACGCCGCCGGGCAGACCGCGACCGCCACCACCGACTACCAGGTCACCACCGTGCTGGGCGGCTACTACCTCGGCGGCAACTCCGACCCGACGGCCGACCTGGCCGGCGGGCGCTTCCGGTCGTTGACCCAGTACCGCAGCCTCGCCGACGGGTACGTCTTTCCCGGCTGGCAGAAGGACTGGCTGCTCACCCTCGGCCGTTCCGGGGTGCGGGTCAACATGGTGCTGGAGCTGAAGCACTACGGCAACGCCAACACCGGCACGCAGACCTTCACGGTCGACGGGGTCACCTACACGGTCCCGGCCCCGTCGATGACGATCCAGCAGCGCCCCGGCACCACCTGGCCGAGGGCGTACGGGTACAGCCAGGTTCTCGCCGGGCACTGCGACGGCCTCCTCGCCCGGGCACTCTCCCAGTACCGGACCATGGGGTTCCCGGTGAACATCCAGTTCGCTTCCGAGCTGGACACCGACCACGAGTTCGGCACCACCGAGGCCGGCACCGCGTACAACTGGGCCGAGTCGGACGTCCGCGCGGTGGCCGCGACGTCCTACGTCGTCGACTGGTTCCGGGCCCGGCCGCTGCCGGTCGGCACCACCTTCTCGGTCGGGGCCGGCGGCTTCGACCGGTCCTGTTTCCGGCGGACCCACCCGGAATCGCTGATGACCCGGCTGGACTTCCTCCAGTGGAACGTCTACGCCACCGATCCGGCACACACCGCGCTGGCCCGGTTCCGCCGGACCAAGGACTGGGCGGTCGCCGACCTCGGGCCGGTGGCGCTCTCCCGGCCGGTGCTGATCGCCGAGTGGGGGGTCCGGAAGGCGGAGTTCCCGGACCAGGCGGCCTGGATCGCCACCGTGCCGGAGGCGATCCGGCGGCTCAACCGGGAGGGTGGTCCCCGGATCACGCGGACGAACTACTTCAACTCGGGCTGGGGCACGCTGGTCCCGAAGGACACCGGGCTGGCCGCCCTGCGAGCCGCCTACGCGACCAGACCGTACGCATAGGCGCTCCGGGGGTGCGGCAAGGGCTCGTTGGGTGGTTGCAGGGGACCCCTGCTCGTCAAGAAGCGGTAGGAAGGGTCCCCTGCAACCACCTGACGCCGTCGGTTCGGCTCAGGCCGTGGCGCGGCGGGTCGGACGGCGACCGGGGGGCGCGGGCGGCTCCGGGCCCGGGTCGGGCGGGGTGGGCAGGGGGCGGACGCAGGAGGTGCCGCCGGTCACCCGGACACGTTCACCGTCGTGCCAGAGGTCGAGCCCCACGTCCGGCCCGGCACCGGGCAGGTCGTAGCGGACCTCGTCGGGCGTGATGGTCACCCGCAGCCGCTGCCCGCGCCAGAGCAGGCTGAACGCGAGCCGGGTGAGCCGCCGGGGCAGCCGGGGCACGAAGGAGAGTTCACCCCGGTCGTCGCGCAGCCCACCGAACCCCTGCACCAGGGCGAGCCACGCCCCGGCCAGCGCGGCGAGGTGCAACCCGTCGGAGGTCTTGTCACCGAGGTCCTCCAGGTCCTGGAGGACCGACTCGGCGAAGTGGTCGTATGCCAGGTCCAGGTGGCCGACCTCGGCGGCCAGCACCGCCTGGCCGGGCGAGGAGAGCGACGAGTCGCGGACGGTGCGTGCCTCGTAGTACGCGAAGTTGCGGGCCTTCTCCTCGGCCGTGAAGTCCCCCGGGCTGCGCAGCATGGCCAGCACCAGGTCGGCCTGCTTGACCACCTGTTTGCGGTACAGCTCCAGGTACGGGAAGTGCAGCAGCAACGGGTAGTCGTCCGCGTCGGTGCCGTCGAAGTCCCACTCGGGGAGATCGGTGAAGCCGGCCGACTGCTGGTGCACCCCGCGCTTCGGGTCGTACGGCAGGTGCATCGCGTCGGCGGCGGCCCGCCAGGCGGCCACCCCGGCGGCGTCCACGCCGAACCGGGCGGCGACCTCCGGGTGGGCCTCGGCGGCGTCGGCGGCGCCCCGCAGGTTCCGCCGGGCCATCAGGTTGGTGAAGACGTTGTCGTCGACCAGGGCGCTGTACTC
This sequence comes from Micromonospora sp. NPDC050187, assembly GCF_044459745.1. Classification (NCBI taxonomy): domain Bacteria; kingdom Bacillati; phylum Actinomycetota; class Actinomycetes; order Micromonosporales; family Micromonosporaceae; genus Micromonospora; species Micromonospora sp. NPDC050187. The sequence continues at coordinate 131,990 of NZ_JBITJH010000005.1, read as the reverse complement.
GTCCGGGCCGGTCACCCCGCGCAGGTGGAAGGAGCCGGTGTCGGACCAGTGCCCGAAGCCGTGCCAGAGCCGGGCGGTCTCCACCAGCATCTCCAGTCCGGCGTCGACGAGAAACTCCTCGTCGCCGGTGGCCGCGACGTAGCGCAGCACCGCGTCGGCGACGTCGGCGTTGACGTGCAGCCCGGCCGTACCCGCCGGCCAGTAGCCGGAGCACTCCTGGCCGCCGATGGTCCGCCACGGGAAACTCGCGCCGGGCAGCCGCAGCTCGGCCGCGCGTTCCCGCGCCTCGGGCAGGTGGGCGTGCCGCCAGCGCAGCGCCGACCGGGCCATGGCCGGGGCGACGTAGGTGAGCACCGGTAGGACGTACCCCTCGGTGTCCCAGAGCACGTGCCCGTCGTAGCCGTTGCCGGTGAGGCCCTTGGCGGGAATGGTCCGGTCGCCCTCGGCCCGCCCCGCCTGGATCAGGTGGAACAGGGCGAAGCGGGTGGCCTGCTGGAGTTCCGGGTCGCCGTCGAGCACCACGTCGGCGGTGGCCCAGGCCGCGTCGAGCCAGGTCCGCTGCTCGGCGACGAGAGCGTCCCAGCCGACCGACCGGGCCTCGGTGGCGGCCTCCACCGCCCGGGCGGCCAGGTCCGTCGGGCTTACCGCCCCGGTTCCCTCCGCGTCGTCCGCCGACCGGTCCGCCGCCATTGCCGGGTCGTCGACGACGTCGGTACGGGTGCACTCGTACGCCGCGAACTTGGTCAGTCGGAGCCGCTGCCCGGGGCGGAGCGGGCCGCTGAGGGCGAGCCGGAACCGGTCGGCCTGGCACCCCGTGTCGGTGGCGGTGGTGTCGGGGGCCTCGACGAGGTGCGCCACGGCGACGGCCACGCGCTGTCCACTGCGGCCGGTGCGGTGCACCAGCACGCCGTCCGGCCCGTCGGACCGGCGGTACTCGGCGACCAGTGGTTCGTCCAGGACGGTGGCGGCCCGGGGATCGTCGGAGCGTTCCGGGACGCGCTGGTTGGCGACCAGGTCGGAGCAGACCCGGACGTCGACCGGCTCGTCGAGCGCCTCCACCTCCCAGCGCACCGCGGCGACGGGGTGGTGGGCGAGCGAGACCAGCCGGGTGCTGCGTACGCGGACCCGGTGTCCGCCGGGGGAGGTCCACTCGGTGTGCCGATCGACCAGACCGGCCCGCAGGTCGAGCACCCGCTCGTGGTGGTGCAGCGTGCCGGTGCGCGCGTCCAGCGGCTCGCCGTCGACCCAGAGGCGGATCAACGCGGCGTTCGGCGCACTGATGACGGTATCGCTGAGCTGCGGGAAGGCGTACCCGTCCTCGGGGTAGCTGAGTTCCCGTCGCTCGTGGAAGCCGTTGAGGTAGCTGCCCGGCATGCCGTACGGCTCGCCCTCGTCGAGGTTGCCGCGCCAGCCCAGCCAGCCGTTGCTCAGCGCGAAGATCGACTCGGTCTCGGCGAGGCGGTCGGCGTCCGCCTCGGTCCGCCGGATCCGCCAGCCGTCGTCCTCGGCGGGGCGGTCGGCCGGCTGGTCGCTGACGGTCGTGTCGGGCACACAACCTCCCCGTACTCAGGTGCGCTGACCATCATCCCAGCACGCCCGCCTGTGCGGCGGCTGAGACGAAAGTCAGGGGTGAGGCCCAACCTTCGCACACTGTGCCGGACTCCGCCCATTTCTACAGTCCGTAAGGGCTGGAGGAGGTATGAGCAGTTGATGACGTCATGGATGGTCGACCCGCAACAGGACGTGCCGCGGGTCAGCGTGGAGTGGTATCGGGACATCGTCGAGTTCGCCGACCGCACCCCGGAGCCGGTGCAGTGGTTCGCCGCGCACTTCACCGAGGGCTCGGTCGTCCTGCTCGGCCTGCTGTTCCTGCTGGCCGCCTGGCGGCGGTTCGGCGGGACGTCCCGCGACCGGGCGGCGGCGCTGGTCGCCCCGGTGGCGGTGGTCCTCGCCTACGGCCTCAGCGAGTGGATCAAGACCCTCGTCGACCAGGAACGACCGTGCCGGGCCCTGACCGAGCTGACCATCGTGGCCGGGCACTGCCCCCCGACCGGGGACTGGTCCTTCCCGAGCAACCACTCCACGATCGCCGGGGCGTTGGCCGCCACGACACTTCTCCTCGGCTTCCGGCTGGGGCTGCTGGCCGTCCCGCTGGCCCTGCTGGCCGCATTCTCCCGCACCTTCGTCGGGGTGCACTACCCGCACGACGTGGTCGCCGGGGTGCTGCTCGGCGCGCTGGTCGGCACGGCGCTGCTGGCGACGCTGACCGGGCCGGTCGCCCACCTGCTGGATCGCCGCCGCACCGGCCCGCCCACGCAGACCCGCACCCCCACCGGAGCCCGGTAGACCCGGCGGCCCGCCGCCGGCCGGAGCACCTCAGCCGAGCAGCGCCAGGGTGAGGGCGGTGCCGAGGATCAGGAACGGCCCGAACGGGAGGTGACTGGTCCAGCTGACCCGCCGGGCGGCCAGCAGGATCCCGGCGACCAGCGCGGAGAGCAGGAAGGTCAGCACCAGCCCGAGCACCGGCGCGGCCCAGCCGTACCAGCCGAGCAGCACGCCCGTGCCGAGCGCCAGCTTGGCGTCCCCCAGGCCGAAACCGCGCCGCCCGAGCAGCAGCGTGGTGGTGGCGAAGCCGCCGGCCAGGGCCAGACCGCAGACGGTGGCCCGGACCCAGGGGCCCGCCCCCGCGCCGGTCAGCGCGGCGGCCCCGAGCAGCAGCCAGGTGCCGGCGGCAGCCGGAAAGGTCAGCCGGTCGGGCAGTCGGTGCACCGCCGCGTCCACCAGGGCCAGCGGCACCGCCCAGCCCAGCCACCAGCCGGCCGCGAGCAGGGCGAACGGGGACAGGTCCAGCGTCACGAGCAGCACCAGTGCGGCGAGCACGGCCGCCTCGACGCTGCCGGGCGGCGGTCCGACCCGGGCCCGGCAGCGCGGGCAGCGGGCCACCGGGGTAAGTGCCGGCACCGGCCGGTCCAGGCGGATCGGGGTGGCGCAGGTGGCGCAGCCGCTCCGCTCGGGCGTTCCCCGCGGTACGGCGTGGCGCAGCGCGGCCAGCCGTAGGGGCGGGGTGAGGGCGAGGACGGCGGCGAGGCGTACCCAGGCCGAACGGGTGGCCGGTGGCCGGGTCAGCGCCATGTGGATCTCCAGGTGCGGGCCGGAGCGGCGAATACGCAAAGTAGTTTCGTCATCTGCGGAGCGACACGTCCGAGGGTCGCCGCCACCCGGCTCACCGGTCGACACCCGGGCCGCCCGACCGACAGGCCCTGCCCACCGCCGGGGCGCACCACGGACGCCGCGACGAGCGGATCCGTTGCCGCGTACCGAAATCCGTGGCGGAGCGTCCGGGCAGCCGTCCCCGCCGCCACCGGACGGCGACACGAGCAGGGTGGCGCACCCCGACGACGACGGCGCCGCCGCTGCATCCCACCACCTTCAATCACGGAGAGTATTCAATCCAATTGCCTCTGTTGCATCGGCCGCCGTCAGCCTATGCTCGCCCCTTGGGTGGGACGCAACCGTCGACGGGACTCGTCGACCGACGATCGGGCATAAGCCCGACGGAAGAATCGGCACATATCCGCAAGAGTAAATAGAGATAGAAGATCAAACGATCCGGACCGGGGCATCCGGAGGCGCTGCCGCACACCCGGAAACCGGCCGGACGGGCTCCGCATCGAGGAGGGCGGCGTTGCGAGCACGGCACCCCCTGCGCTGGACGGCCTATCTCGTCGCGCTCCTGCTCATCGGCACCGGCACCGCCTGCGGGACGGACCCCGAGCCGCCCGGCCGGGTCATGGCGGAACACGAGCCCGTCGCTCCCGAGGACCGGAAAGCGGAGGAGGCGGCGGCCGGAAAGGCGGCTCTCGCGGCGTACGCCGGATATCTGACCGCTTCCCGGGCAGCCAGCGCACGCAGTGATCCACATCATCCCGACCTGGCCAAATACCTGGCAGATCCACTTCTGACCAGGGTCCGGCTGGTAATTCGCGAGGCAAAGGAGCACGGTGCCATGCGTACCGGAAAGCTCGTTTCCGACCCGACCGTCACCGTGGTGAGCCTGGACACCGTCCCGGCCGCCGTGGAGATCCAGGACTGTCTCGACGCGACGGACTACAAGCTGGTCTACGCGAAGACCCGCAAGGTCGTCCCCGGCACCGGGGCGGGACGCCACCTCGCCACGGCCACCGCGACCCGCTATCCGGACGGGCGCTGGCTGATCAGCGCCGGCGTCGCCCACGAGGACCAGCCGTGCTGACCCGGACAGCAACCGCGCCGCGCCGGAAGCGCACCCGGACCGGGGCGGGCCGCGCGCCGGCCGGGACGGTGGGCCGGCTGTTCGCCGCCCTGGTCGCGGCCCTCACCGGGCTCGCACTGACGATCACCGTTCCCGCGCCCGCCGTCGCCGACCCGGGGGCCGAGTGCCCGGTGGGGCAGACCGACTGCAGCGTCTGGGACGACGAACCGGGCACTCCAGGTGGCCCAGGTGGCCCAGGTGGCCCGGGTGGCGGGGACGGCGACGGTGACGACGGCGGTGGCGGCCCGGCCAAGTGCCAGTGGAACGGCAAGCCCATTGCCTGCTACCACGACGTCCTCGGCTGGTTCAACAACAGCGACGGCTGCTACTACAAGATCCAGGAGCCCCAGCCGGAAATCCGCCCGGGCAAGCTTGCGTACCTCCGCACCTGTAACGGCGGTCACCTGGGCTCTCAGCACACCGTCTGGCTGGATGCCCCGCCGCCCGGGTTCGGTGCGCCGCCGGATCCGGAGGAGCTGGCGTTCCGGGCGCTCGCCTCGATCGACCTACTCAAGCCGCACATCTGGGTGGCCCCGCGCAGGAGCCAGGGGCCCGGCCTGGTCGGACTCCCGGTTTGGACGTGGGCCAGCCCCGGCCGGAACTACTTCGGCCCGCTGTTCGCCTCCGCCTCGGAGCGCGGCGTGACGGTGCGCATCACGGCGAAGGTGGACCGGGCCGTCTGGACCATGGGCGACGGCGAGACGTTCGAGTGCACCGGCCCGGGCACGCCCTACTCGACCACCGGCCCGTTCGCCGGGCAGCCCTCCCCCGACTGCGGCTACGACACCGGTTACCGGAAGGCCGGCACGTACCGGATCAGCGTCACCAACCACTGGGTCGTGGAGTGGGAGGGCGGCGATCAGCGCGGCACCATCCCGGTCACCCGGACCAGCGACAGTGCACAGATCCAGATCAACGAACTTCAGGTGGTGACCCAGTGAGCCTGGCGACGCGCAACGGGCCTGGGCCGGTGGACGCCCCGGTCGCCCCGCCCAAGGTGGTCCGGCAACGACGGATGCGGCCCGGCCTGCTCGGCCTGGCGGTGCTCCTGATCGCGCTGGGCGGGCTCGGCGCGGCCTTCGCGGTCACCTCGGTCCGGGCCACCGGCACGTACCTCGCCGTCGCCCGCCCGGTCGGCGTGGGCACCGTGCTCAGCGCGGACGACCTGATATCCGTCCAGGTGGCCGGCGGCCAGGGCCTGAAGCCGGTGGCAGCCAGTGAGATCGACGACGTGATCGGCAAGCGGGCGGCGGTCACCCTCACCCCGGGCACCCTGGTCACCCAGGCCCAGCTCACCGACAAGCCGCTGCTCGGCCCCGGCCAGCAGCAGCTCGCGCTCGGCCTCAAGCCCAGCCAGGTGCCGGCCCGCACGCTGCGCCCCGGCGACAAGGTGCTGCTGGTCAGCACCCCGGTGAAGACCAACGACGGCCGGACGACCACCTCGGCCACCCGGTTCACCGCGACCGTCATCGACAGCGACACCCCGGAGACCAGCACCGTCGTGGTCTACCTTGCGGTGTCCGTCCGGGACGTGCCGGCGGTGGTGGCGCTCGCCGCCGAACAACGGATCGCCCTCGTCCTGACCGGGTCGGTCTGAGCATGGCGATCATCGCGCTGCTCTCGGCGAAGGGCTCGCCCGGGGTGACCACCTCGGCGCTGGCCTGCACGCTGAGCTGGCACCGCCGGCTGGTGCTGGCCGAGTGCGACCCGGCCGGCGGGTCGGTGCTCGCCGGTTACCTGGGCGGGCTGCTCGACGGTGCCCGGGGCCTCGGCGAGCTGGCCGTCGGGGAGCTGCGCGACGGCAACCTCGAGGCGATGTTCTGGTCGCAACTGGTCGACCTGGACGCGCCGAAACGGGAACGGCTGCTCCTGCCCGGCGTGGTCGACCCGGTCCAGGCCGGCAGCGTCACCCCGCTCTGGCAGCGCTTCGCGGACGTCTTCGGCACGCTCGAGAACGGCGTGCCCGCGTACGACGTGCTCGCCGACTGCGGCCGGCTGGCCGTGGTCGGCCCGCCCTGGCCGGTGCTGCGCGCCGCCGCGGTGGTCCTGGTGGTGACCCGGGCCACCCTGCCCGGTATCTCCGCAACCCGCTCTCTGGTCCGGGCCATCGAGCGGGACTTCACCGAGCACCGGGTGGCCCCCGGCTCGCTGCGCCTGCTGGTGGTCGGCGACGGCCACGGCAACAGTGAGATCAGCAAGGCACTCGGGCTGCCGGTGATCGCCCGGCTGCCGGACGACCCGCGTACCGCCCAGGTGCTCGGCACCGGCGGCAACCTCCGCACCAACCGGCCGCTGATGCGCGCGGCCAACGCCTTGGAGGTGCCGGTCGGCGCGCTGCTCGACCGGCGGCGGGCCCGCCTGGGCTGGCCCACCGGCCAGGGGGTACCGCATGCGGTTTGAACCGGTCCAGCACGATCCGCGCACCGCCTCGGCCACGTCGGTCACCCCGCCGCTGGCGCCCGCGAACGGACACCGCCACCCGCCCGGCCCGAGCGGACACCCGCATCCGCCCGCGCCGAACGGGCACCCCCACCCGGCCACGCCGAACGGGCCGAACGGCCGCCACCCCGGCGGGGTGGCCCTGGCGTCGGCCCCCGCACCGACCCCGCCGCCGCGCCCCCGGGTCGACTTCACCGTCGTCCGGGAGCTGCGCCGGGAGCTGAGCGAACGTCTCACCCTCTGGCAACGCGGCCGGGACTTCACCGTCGACGAGGAGGACGTCCAGCGGGCCCGGATCGCCGTCGACGTGGTCGCCGAGTACGCCGACGCGGTGCGCCGGGCCGGCACGCCGATGCCGGCCGACGAGGAGCGGCAACTGCTCCACCAGGTGACCGCCGAACTGGTCGGACTCGGCCGGCTCCAGACCCTGCTGGTCGACCAGACGATCGAGGAGGTGCACATCCTCGGCTGCGACCAGGTGCGCATCACCCGGCGCGGCGGCGGCGTGGACTGGGCCGACCCGATCGCCGACAGCGACGACGAGCTGGTGGAGATCCTTCAGGCCGCCGCCCGCCGGTCCGGGGCGACCGAGCGGTCCCTCTCCACCGCCAAGCCGACCCTGGACCTGCAACTGCCCGACGGGAGTCGGCTCGCCGCCGTCTACCTGGTCAGCAGCCGTCCGTACGCGGTGATCCGGAAGCACAACACCCTGGACGTGAGCCTGGACGACATCGCGGGGTTCCGCGCCGACCTGGACGAGATGGTCGACGTCCTGCTCCGGGACTTCCTCCGCGCGGCCATGCGCGCCGGGCTGAACATCATGGTCGCCGGCCTGGCCGGGGCGGGGAAGACCACCGTGGTCCGGGCGCTGATGGACGAGATCCCGCCGGACGAGCCGTTCGTGCTGCTGGAGGAGAGCCGCGAGCTGCTGCCGGCCCGCCGCCAGCTCCGCCACCGGGCGGTGATGAGCTTCGAGGCCCGGGAGGGGCACGGCGAGCGCGGCCTGGACGGACGGCCGGCCGGTGAGGTGACCATCGCCGACCTGATCCCGGTCTCGCTCCGGATGGGTGTGCTGCGGATCGTCGTCGGCGAGGTGCGTTCCCGGGAGATCGTGCCGATGCTCCAGGCGATGACCACCAGCCGGGGGTCGATGTGCACCATCCACGCCCGGACGCCGGCCGGGGTGACCGAGCGGATCATCGAGTTGGCGCTCTCGCACGGCCGGGAGATGACCGTCGACCAGGCCCGCCGGATGGCCGGCAACGCGCTGGACCTGATCGTCTACGTCAACGTCGAGGACGAGACCGCGATCGGCGGGCGCAAGCACCGCTTCGTCTCGCACGTGGAGGAGGTGATCGGCGCCGGCGAGGGCAACCGGATCACCACCACCGAGGTCTTCGGCCCCGGCGCCGACGGCCGGGCGGTGCCGAAGCACCTGCCCGAACGGGTCCGTCAGCAGCTCCTCCGGGTCGGCTACGACGCCCGGCTGCTCAGCCCGTACATCGAGGCGGGCACCGGCGCGTGGCGACGGCCCGTGCAGACCCGGCTGGGCCGGCGGTGATCCCGATGACCGGACCGGTCGGGCACCGGACGCAGCCGGAGGTGACCCGGTGATCGTCAACATCGAACTGATCGCCATGGTCTCGGGGGCGGCCTGCGTGGCCGGGCTGGTGCTGGCGGTGGTCGCCCTGGTCGGCACCACCCGTCCGCCGGGCCCCGAGTCGGGCGGCGGGACGGGACTGCGCCGACTCTGGCTCGGCTCCGGCAGCCGCCGGGAACAGCGGCGTCACCAGACCCTGCTGGTGGGAGCGGCGGTGGCCGGCGCGCTGGCGTTCCTGCTGACCGGGCTGCCCGTGGTCGGTCTGCTGGTCGCCGTGGCGGTGCCCGGCGCGCCGTGGCTCTTCTCGGTCGGTCAGGCCGAGCAGCGGGCCATCGCCCGGATCGAGGCGGTCGGCGAGTGGACCCGCCGACTCAAGGACATCTCCGCCACCGGTCAGGGCCTCCAGCAGGCCATCGTCGGCACCATCGCCACCGCACCGCCAGAGATCGAGGAGGAGGTGCGCCTGCTCGCCGCCCGGCTCCAGGCCGGCTGGCTGGCCCGTCCCGCACTGCTCGCCTTCGCCGACGACATCGGCGACCCGGTCGCCGACCAGGTGGTGGCGGCGCTGATCCTGCACCTCACCGACCGGGGCGAGCGCCTCGGCGACGTGCTCGGGGCGATCGCCGGGGCGGCGGCGGCCGAGGTGGCGACCCGTCGGGAGATCGAGGCGAAGCGCACCCAGCCCCGGTTCGCGGTCCGCTTCCTCACCGGGATGACCCTGGCCACCCTCGCGTACGGGCTGCTGAACACCGATTACATCCGCCCGTACGGCACCCCGACCGGGCAGGTGGTGATGGTGGTGCTCGGTGCCGCCTTCATCGCCCTGCTGGCCTGGGTGCGGTCGATGAGCCAGCCCCCGCGTCCGGCGCGCTTCCTGCCCGCCCCCGATCCGGAGGACGCGCTCGCATGATCCTCAACTGGCATCTCACCCTGGCCGTCAGTGGCGGCGCGGCGGTCGGGCTGGGGGTGTTCCTGGTGGTCCGGGAGATGTTGCCGGCCACCCCGGCGCTGGGGCCGGCGTTGCGCCGGCTGCACCAGCCGCCGACCGCCGCCCGGTCGGTGACCGCGTCCGCCACCCGGAACCCGGAGTGGCTGACCGGGGCGGCCCGCTGGCTGCGCCCGCCGCACCGGCAGCTCGCGCTGATCGGCCGGACCCCCGAGCAGTACGCCCTCTCGGTGCTGCTCTCCGCGCTGATCGGGCTCGCCACGCCGACCCTGGCGGCGGCCTTCCTGGCCGTCCTGGGCATCGGCCTGCCGTTCGTCGTACCGGTGCTGGGCAGTCTGGGGATGGCTTTCCTCACCGCGCTGATCGCCCACCGCTCGGTGCTCCAGAAGGCCGACAAGGCCCGGGAGCAGTTCCGGCTGGCCGTCTGCGCCTACCTGGATCTGGTCGCCCTGCAACTGTCCGCCGCGCACGGGCCGGTGCAGTCGCTGGAACGGGCGGCGGAGGTCTGCGACGGCTGGGTCTTCGACCGGATCCGCGAAGCGTTGCGGATCGCCCAGATGCAGATGCACTCGCCCTGGGACGAGCTGCGCGAGCTGGCCGAGAAGATCGGCATCCCGGAGCTGGGGGACGTCGGGGCGATCATGCGTTCCTCCGGCAGCGAGGGCGCCCAGGTGCACGAGACCCTGCGCAGCCGCGCCGACGCGCTGCGCGACCAGATCCGCACGGACAACCTGGCCCAGGCCGAAGGCGTCACCAGCCGGCTCGACATTCCCGGTTCGCTGCTGGTGTTCGTGCTGCTCGGCTTCATCGTCTACCCGTTCCTGGCCCGCCTGTAGACCCGACACGAGGAGCACCCCGATGGCCGTCATCACCTACCTGCACGTCGTCGTCAGCACCCGGCTGGCCGAGTTGCGCCGCGACGGCGAGCGCGGCGACAGCCCGGTCCCGACCGCCGTGATCATCGCCGGCCTGGTGGTCGCCGCAGCGGCCGTCACCGCGGCCGTCCTCGCCAAGGCGAACGAGTGGATGGCCTCGATCGACGGTCCGGGGGCACAGTGATCCGAGGGGTCCGTGTCACCGGTCGCCGGGCGGTCGCCGCCGTCCGGCGCCGGTTGACGTCCGGCGGGGCCGACCGGGGGGCCAACCCGGTCGAGTTGGCCGTGGTCATGCCGGCGATCCTGCTGCTCCTCTTCGGATCGATCCAGGTCGCCGCCTGGTTCCTGGCCCGGAGCACCGCGCTGCACGCCGCGCAGAGCGGGGTGAACGCGCAACGCGTCCACCAGGCTCCGGCGGGCGCGGGAGCCGAGCGGGCCGATGCCTTCCTGGCCGCCGCCGGGGACTGGCTGGCCGGCGCGAAGTCGAGTTGTGCCACCGGAGCCACCGAGGTCACCTGCACGGTGACCGGCAAGCCGCTGTCGCTCGTACCCGGGATGAGCCTGACCGTGTCGCAGACCGCACACGGCACGGTCGAGCGCTGGACCACGGCGGGCAACCCGTGAACGGGGGGTTCGCCGGACGCCGGTTCCTCGGCCGCCGGGCGGGCGGGCGGGACACCGAGCGGGGATCGGTGTCGGTGGAGGTGGCCGTCCTCGCCCCCGCCTTCATCGCGCTGATGGTGCTGGCCGGGGTGGCCGGGCGTACCGCCGTGGGAGCGGAGGCGATCCAGGCCGCCGCGCACGACGCGGCGCGTGCCGCCTCGATCGCCCGGGACGCCGGCACGGGCCGGGACGCCGCCGTCACCGCCGCCGGCAAACAGCTCGACTGGCAGGGGCTGAACTGCGTCGGCCCGCCGTCGTTCAGCTTCACCGGTTCGGTGGGTGGCACGCCGACCAGCTTCGATACGGCGTACGCGGCCGACCCGGGAGAACCGGCTGCGGTCTCGGTGCAGGTCAGCTGCACGGTGTCGTTCGCCGACATCCACCTGTCGAGCATGCCCGGGATGCCGGCCGGCCGGCTGGTGTCGGCGCGCTTCACCTCGCCCCTGGACAGCTACCGGAGCCGGGGATGAGCCGCCGACGGTTCCCGACCCCCGGGGCGGGCGGCCGACGGGCACCGCAGCCGGGGTCCGGCCGTGGGCGGGGGTTCCGGGGGGACGAGGGCCGGGTGAGCCTCTTCCTCGCGGTGAGCATGACCGGCGTACTCATGATCATCGGGCTCGCCTTCGACGGCGCCGGGCAGCTGCGCACCATGCACCGGGCGGACAACCTCGCCGCCGAGGCGGCCCGGACCGGTGGCCAGGCCATCGACCGGGCGCAGGCGATCAACGGCGGCAAGAAGGAGATCGACGAGGTTGCCGCCACCGCCGCGGTCCAGCACTACCTGGCGGCCGCCGGCGTCACCGACCACACGGTGAGCTTCCCGGTCGTCGACGGCGAGAAGCGCATCACCGTCCGACTGACCATCACCTACGACAGGTACCTGCTCGGCTTGTTCGACCTCACCGACTCCGTGACCGTCTCCGGCGAGGCGACCGCACGCGCCATCACCGGACCGTAGAGAGGAAGGCCGCCATGGCCGCAACCCGTTCCGCCCGGCGGACCGGTCAGGTCCTCACCGGCTTCGGCGCGCTCGTCGTGCTCGGCGCGGTACTGGTCGGGGGGCCGGTCGCCCTCGTCGCCCTCGCCGGCAACCCGTTGCCCGCCGAGGTACCGACGCTGGAGACCGTCGGCACGGCCCTGACCAGTCGGGACGACGGGCAACTCTTCCTCCGGGCCCTGGCGGTGCTCGGCTGGTTCGGGTGGGCGACCTTCGCGTTCTCCGTCCTGGTGGAGTTGTGCTCCCAGGTGCTGCGCCGGCCCACGCCGAAGCTGCCCGGCATGCGCAGCCAGCAACGCGCGGCGGCGGCGCTGGTCGGCTCGGTCGCCCTGATCATCGCGGCCAGTCCGGCGGCGACCGCAGCGACCGCCACGTACGGCATGTCGGCCCCCACCACCCCGTACGCCGTGTCCGCCCCGGTGACGGCGACCGGGCCGGCCACGGCGTCGCTGCCCACCACCGCCACCCCGGTGGCCCGGGGCGTGGCCCCGGTGGCCGGCGCGGTGGAGCGGACCGCGACCACCGACCAGACCCAGGTGTACCGGGTGGCCAAGGGCGACTACCTGGGCGAGGTCGCCGAGCGCTACCTGGAGGACTTCCAGAGCTACCGGGTGCTGGTGAAGCTGAACAAGCTCGGCGACCCGGACCGGATCCACCCGGGACAGTTGATCAGGCTGCCCCACCAGGCCGACGACGGTGGTGCCCGGCCACACGCCACCGGCCGGCTGGTCGACAAGCCGTCCCCGCGCCCGGCCCCGCCGCCGGCCTCCCCCGTCCCGGACGAGGTGCCGGACCAGGCACCCGACCAGGGACCGCGCCAGGTCACGCCGGAGCCGCCGACCACCGACTGGCCGCAGGAGGAGGCCCCGCCGATGACCGTCGGGGCGGCCCGCCCCGGCCAGGAGGACCGGGTCAACCGGCCGTTGGCGGTCTCCGCCGTGGTGGCCGTGGCGAGCATCGTCGGCGCGCAGATCGGGGCCGTGCTCGGCCTGCGACGCCGGCCGGCGTCGTCAGCGGGCAGCCGCACCGCCCTGGGCAGCGGTCGCCACCGCCGCGACTAGGTGGAGACCCGGGCTGGCCGATGTCGAGGCCGGTCACGCGCCTCGCGCACGGTTGGTACCGTGCCGGCGATGCTGGTCGAGGCGGGACCGGGTCGACGACCCGGAGCGGGACGGATCGTTCTCCTGCTCGGCGGGATCCTGATCGTCGGCGCTGCGCTCTGGCTGGTCGCCACCGGGCAGAGCGGCATCCGGTACACCGCCGACCACGACGGCACCGTGCCGATGTGGACGGGGTGGGTGCCCGCGCTGGTCGGCATCGTGGCCGTGCGGCTCGTTCCGCCCGCCGCCTCGCCGCCATGGCCGGGCCGGGTCGCCCCGTACCGCGAGGCCGTGCCGCTGCTGCTGGCCGCCGTCGCCTTCGCGGCCGCCCTGCCGCTGCTCGACGGCGAACCGTGGTACACGCTGCTGAAGGTGATGCTGCTGCTCGGCGTACCGGTGCTGGTCTTCCGGTTGTCGCGACCGACGTGGCCGCCGTCACCCGCGCCCGGGGGCGCCGCCTACCGGTACGGGCCGGCGCTGCCGGTGGCGGTGTGGTTCGTGCTCAGCTACGCCACCCCGCTGGCCCGCCCGGTCAGCGACTACGGCCGGACCGTCGACACCGCCGTGCTGGTCGGCACTCTGGTCGTGGCCTTCCTGGTCAACGCGCTGCTCGAAGAGGTCTTCTACCGGCGGTGGTTGCAGACCCGGTGGGAGTCGATCCTGGGACGCTGGCCGGCGATCGTGCTGGCGTCGCTGTGCTGGGCGGTCTGGCACGTCGGTATCCAGGGCATCGGCCGGCTCGGTGACGACCTGGCGTCGGTCGCGGTCAACCAGGGGGTGACCGGCCTCTTCCTCGGTTACCTGTGGTCACGGTACCGGCGGATGTGGCCGTTGCTCGTCGTGCACGGCGCGGTCAACGCGGTGCCCATCCTGCTCGGGCTCTGACCCTCGTCGCCAGCACGGCTGCGGGCCGGCGGGTCACCGTGCCGTCCGGGACGGGTCAGGCCAGGCGGGTCTGGAGGACGCCGTCGACGACCCGGGTGGCGAGCACCTGCTGGTCGTTGGCGGCCGGCCCGTGCACGACCTTGCCGCCGCTGTTGAGCTGGAAGGTGCTGCCGTGCCAGGGGCAGACGACGCACGGGTGGCCGTCGATCTCCCGTACCTCGCCCTGGCCGAGCGGACCGCTCTGGTGCGGGCAGCGTTCCAGCATGACGGTGACGTCGTCGCCGTGCCGGTAGAGGATCACCGAGACGTCGTCGATCTCACGGGTGACCAGCTCCCGGTCCGGCAGGCTGGCCACGTCGGCGACCGGGTGCCAGCCGTCGCCGATCAGGTGTGCCTCGGACACGCTCTGGTTGACCTGCGCCCCCTGCTTGTACGCCAGGTGCCCGCCGAGGTACGCCCCGGCGCTCGCCGCGCCGAGCCCGAGGTACGCCAGCGTCCGCCCGAGGTTGTGCCGGCCGGTCAACCGGGCGGCGAGCGAGCCGGCGTAACAGGCCAGCCCGACGGTGTTCGAGGCGGCGTGCACCAGCCCCACCCGCCGCTGCTCCCGGTTCAGGGCCGCCCAGTCGTTGAGCCCGGCGACGGCGGCCGGCAGGGCGCTGGCCGTACCGACGGCCACCAGTGCGGTCGCCGCGCGCCGCTGGCCGGGCATCGCGTCGAGGACGGCGGCGCTGATCCACGCGCCGACCGGCACCTGCACCATCGCCGGATGCAGCGGATGTCCCAGCCACACCCCGTGCAGCAGGTCGCGGACGCGCTGCGGTCGGAGGGTGGCCTGCACCGCCCGCTGGAGGCGGTCGCCGACCCGGTCCAGGCCGGCCGACTGCTCGATCTTCATCAGAAGTGCTCGCACCCGTACCGACTTCCCGGTTCGGGAGCCGGCAAACCGGGCGGCGGTGACGAACTCACCGCCGCCCGACATGACCGGGCACCCCCCCTCCCCCGACCCAGCCGCCCCCCGCCCCCCGCGCCCCGACCCAGCCGCCCCGCGCGCCCGTTGATCAAGAGGTTGGCGTCACGACACGCGACAGCTGCTGACGCGAACTTCTTGATCGACCGCGCGAGCCGACCGCGCGAGGCGGGGCGGGGGAGCGGGGCGGGGCGGGGGAGCGAGCGGAAGGGTCAGGGGTGCGGTGTCCAACGGTCGTGGTGGATGGCCTCGGCGAGCGGGCGGGCCTGCCGCCAGCCGTGCCGGGCCAGGTCCGGCACGGTCTCGAAGTGGGTCACCGGACCGAGGCAGAGCCAGGCGACCGGCCGGATGCCGGCAGGGATGCCGAGCAGGTCGGCCAGCCAGGGCTCCCGGTAGAAGGAGACCCAGCCGACGCCGAGTCCCTCGGCCGTGGCGGCGAGCCAGAGGTTCTGGATGGCCAGGCAGGTCGAGTAGAGGCCGGTGTCGGCGATGGCGTGCCGGCCGAGCACCGCCGGCCCGCCCCGCGACTGGTCGTGGGTGACCACGATCGACAGGGTGGACTCCAGCACGCCGTCGATCTTGATCCGGGCGAACCGTTCGGCCGCCTCCCCCGCCAGGGTGGCGGCGAAGACGTCCCGTTCGGTCCGGACGTGCTCGTGGAAGCGGCGCCGGGTGTCGGCGTCCCGCACCACGACGAAGTCCCAGGGCTGGGAGTAGCCGACGCTCGGTGCGGCGTGCGCCGCGGTCAGCACCCGGTGCAGGGCCTCGTCGGGCACCGGTTCCCCGGTGAACTGGGCGCGTACGTCCCGGCGGCGGTGGATGACGTCGTACAGGTTCATGGGCAGGCTCCCGCTGCGCTCGGCCCACCCGGGCAGGGGTGGGCGCGTGACGCGAGGCCGGTCTTCGGACTCCCGGATCGACGCCGTGCCGTCCGCCTTCCCAGCCCGTTGCGGACCAGTGGCTGCGCTGCTCGCGCGTGGACGGTGGCTCCCCGGTCACCGCGGCGGGCCCGTGCCGGATTCGCACCGGCTTCCCGATTCTCCCCGCTCGCGCGGGGCACCTCACTGTGTCGTGCCGCCAGCATGGTAGCCGGCGGACGGGATTCCGGTCGCCCTCCTGACGGATCGCACGACATGCTGCTCCCATGTACGCGCACGCCCTCCGTCCAGAGCCGGTTCCCACCGCCACCGTCGCCCGGCTCGTCGGCGTGGTCGGTCGCCCCGACGCCGTACCGCCGCCGGTGCTGATGCTGCTCGGGATGTTCTCCACCCAACTCGGCGCGGCCGTGGCCAAGCAGCTGTTCGGCACCACCAGCCCCGGTGGCACCACCACGCTGCGGCTCGGCTTCGCCGCGCTGATCCTGCTCGCGATCGCCCGTCCCGGGCTGCGGCTGGGCTGGCGTACCGGCGGCCTGGTGGTCGGCTTCGGCCTGATGCTCGCGTTGATGAACCTCAGCTTCTACGCCGCGCTGCACCGGGTGCCGCTGGGCGTGGCGGTGACCATCGGCTTCGCCGGGCCGCTGCTGGTGGGGCTGGCCGGCAGCCGTCGGCTGCTCGACGCCGGCTGGGCGGTGCTGGCCGGCAGCGGCGTCCTGCTGATCAGTGGCCTGGGCGGGGCGTCGGTCGACGGCCTCGGGCTGCTCTTCTGCGTCTGCACCGCCGTCGGCTGGGCCGGCTACGTGGTGTTCGGCGGGGCGGTCAGCAAGCGGGTCCCCGGCACCCGGGGGCTGGCCCTGGGCATGGCCGTCGGCGCACTCGCCGTGCTGCCGTTCGGCGTCGCGGACAGCGGCACCGCACTGCTCGACCCGTGGATCCTGCTGCTCGGCGTCGGCGTGGCGCTGCTGTCGTCGGTGCTGCCGTACTCGGCGGAGATGTCCGCGCTGCGCCGGATGCCGGCCCGGGTCTTCGCGGTGCTGTTGAGCCTCGAACCGGCGATCGGCGCGCTGGTCGGGCTGGTCCTCCTCGGCGAGCTGCTGGCCTGGCCTCAGTTCCTCGGGGTGGCCTGCGTGGTCGGTGCCGCGCTCGGTGCCACCCTGGTCCGCCCCGACCGGACCTGACGACGGCCCGCCCGGGTCACCGCGCCCGACGACGCGGCGTCGCGTGTCTGGCGCGGCGCGCCAGGGGCCGGCCATCCTGGTCCGATGGGTGTGCGGGTCGAACGCGACGGACCGGTGACCACGGTGATCCTGGACCGGCCGGCGGTCCGCAACGCCGTCGACGGCCCGACCGCCCGGGCCCTCGCCGACGCGTTCCGCGCCTTCGACGCCGACCCGACCGCCGCCGTGGCCGTGCTCTGGGGAGCGGGCGGCACCTTCTGCGCCGGTGCCGACCTCAAGGCCATCGGTACGCCGAGCGGCAACCGCGTGGAATCCGAGGGGGACGGCCCGATGGGTCCGACCCGGATGTCGCTGACCAAGCCGGTCGTCGCCGCGATCTCCGGGTACGCCGTGGCCGGCGGCCTGGAACTGGCCCTCTGGTGCGACCTGCGGGTCGCCGAGTCCGACGCGGTGCTCGGGGTCTTCTGCCGACGGTGGGGCGTGCCGCTGGTCGACGGCGGAACGGTACGCCTGCCCCGGCTGATCGGTGAGAGCCGGGCGATGGACCTGATCCTCACCGGCCGACCGGTGCCGGCGGACGAGGCGTACGCCATGGGGTTGGTGAACCGGCTGGTCGCGCCCGGCACGGCCCGCGCGGAGGCCGAGCGGCTGGCCGCCGGGATCGCCCGCGCGCCGCAGCGCTGCCTGCGCAACGACCGGGCCGCGGTACGGGCCGGCGCGGGTCGCCCGGAAGCCGAGGCGATGGCCGTCGAGCTGGCCTACGGCGTCGACTCCCTCGCCGAGGCGGCCGACGGCATCGCCCGCTTCGGCGGCGGAGCGGGCCGGCACGGCACTCCGGTCCACTGAGCACCGGCCCGGCCAGCCGCACCGCGACTCGTGCTGGCACCCGGTCCCCCGGTGCCGGCCGACCACGACGACCCCGGGACCGACCCCGCCACACTCACCGTCAGCCGAGGTCGTCCAGGGCGGTCCGGATGGCGCGGTGGAAGGTCGGATACGCGTAGATCATGTGTCGGAGCCGGCCCACCGGGACCGCCGCGTGCACCGCGACCACCAGCGCGGACAGCACCTCCCCGCCGGCCGGGCCGACCGACGTCGCGCCGACCAGCACACCCCGGTCGGCGTCCGCGACGAGCTTAATGAACCCCTCGTCGCCGACCCGGTGGATCCAGCCCCGGGTGGACGAGGAGAGCGGCGCGAAGCCGACCTGGACGTTGATCCCCCGGTCCCGGGCCTGACGTTCGGTCAGCCCGACCGCCCCCACCTCCGGATCGGTGAAGGTGACCCGGGGCAGCGCCCGGTAGTCCGCCCGGGGCACCGTGCCGGCCGGGTCGGGGCCGGAGCCGTCGCCGCCCGCCCCGGCGGCACCGACCGCTCCGCCGATCGAACTGGCGGTACCGCTGGCGTCCGGGCCGCCCCGCTGCCGACCGACGTGGTCGAGCAGGTCGCGGACGACGATCTCCGCCTGGTACATCGCGATGTGGGTGAACGCCCCCTCGCCGGTGACGTCGCCGACCGCCCAGATCCCGTCGCCGGCCCGCAGCCGGTCGTCGACCGGCAGGTAGCGCTGCCCGGCGTCGAGGCCGACCGTCTCCAGCCCCAACTCGTCCAGGTGGGCCCGGCGGCCGGTCACCACCAGCAGCCGCTCGGCGCTGAACCGGGCACCGTCACCGGCCCGCAGGGTGAACCCGGCGTCCTCGTCGTGGTCGACCCGCTCCGCCCGGACGCCGGTGTGGATCTGCACCCCGTCGGCACGCAGGGCGGCCGCCGCCACCTCGGACGCCTCCGGCTCCTCGACGGCGAGCACCCGGTCGGACGCCTCGACCACCGTCACTCGGACCCCGAACCGGGCGAACACCTGGGCCAGCTCCAGCCCGATCGCCCCACCCCCGAGAACCAGCAGCGACGCCGGCAGCTCGGCCACCTCGATCGCCTCGCGGTTGGTCCAGTAGGGCGTCCCGACCAACCCGTCGACCGGCGGCACCGACGGCCGGGTGCCGACCCCCACGACGATCCCGTACCGGGCCTGGAAGACCTGGTCGCCGACGGCCACCCGCCCCGGGCCGGCCAACCGGCCGGTTCCCCGGACGAAGTGGCCGCCCTTTCCGGTGAACCGTTCGACGGCGGCGGTGTCGTCCCAGTTCGCGGTCGCCTCCTCACGGATCCGGCGGGCCACCGGAGCCCAGTCCGGCCGGACCTCGGCGGAGCCGGCGAGCCCGTCGACCCGCCGGGCCTCGGCCAGCGCGTTGGCCGCCCGGATCATCATCTTGCTCGGGATGCAGCCCCAGTACGGGCACTCGCCGCCGACCAGTCCCCGCTCGACGCCGACGACGTCGAGACCCGCCTCGGCGAGCCGCCCGGCCACCTCCTCGCCGCCCACCCCGAGTCCGACCACGACCACGTCCACCTGCTGCGGCTCCGTCATTCCGACAGCATCCCCCACCACCCGGCCGGACCACCGCGAGGGCGGACGACCGCACACGTGCTCCCGGTCTCCGGGTGCGGTGGCCGCCGGAGCCGCCCGGCCGCGGTAACCAGGTCGAGCCGGTCGTGGGTGGCCGGTAGGGTCCGCCCATGCCACCCGCACCCGAGCCGCGCCTTGAGAAGATCACGCCCGGCACCGTCGACGCGGCCTGCGACCTGCGGGTACGCCCGGATCAGGAGCACCTGGTCGAGCCGGTCGCCCGGTCGCTGGCCGAGGCGTACGCGTGGCCCGACATCGCCTGGCCCCGGCTGATCTACGACGGCGACGAGCTGGTGGGCTTCCTGATGGGCTTCTTCCGGATCCCCTGGCGCGAGGACGACCCGGACGACCTGCGTTCCGGCCTGTGGAGACTGAACATCGCGGCCGACCGGCAGGGACGCGGCTACGGACGGTTCGCCGTCCGGGCGGTCGCCGGCGAGGCGTGGCGACGCGGGGAGCGGCGGATCCACACGACCTGGGAGCCCGGGGGCGACGGACCGGAGCGGTTCTACCTGCGGCTCGGGTTCCGGCCGACCGGGGAACTCAGCGGCGGACAGACCGTCGGCGCCCTCGACCTGTCCGCGCCGGACACCGACGTCCGCTGACAGCCGGGGACGACAGACCGTGCGACTGGTTCTCACCTGCCGCCTCGGCGGGCCGGAGCACTCTTTGGCGACGACCGTCACGCTGCGGCGGGCGCTGAAGGCGTCGTTCGAGCGGGTCGAGGTCGACGGGCTCGACGAGGTCGACGTCCACCTCACGCTGGGCGGTACGGTCACGAGCGCCGAGGGCCACGGCGGGGTGCACCACCTCCGGTACTCGGCCGCCCGGCGGCGACTCACCGTCAACGTGGTCGTACCGGCCTCCGAGGTCGCCCGGTCCTCTCCGGCCGGCGCGCTCGCCCCGCACCTCGACACGATGAGCCGCCGGATCGCCGCACGGTGCGCGCCCGACGACGCGGCGGACGCGGTGGCCCACACGCTCGCGGTCGCCTGTCGGGAGGCGGTCGACGCGCTGCCGGGGTCCGGGTGAGCACCGGGTCGACTCCGGCGCGGGTCGAGGCGGCCACCGCCCAACCCGCGCGCCGGTAATCCCGACGCGGAACCGGGGCGGCACCCCCTACCGTGGCCCGATGCGCGCACGCTTCGCGGCGGTCCACGACTGCTTCCACGACCTGTTCGACTCGGGCCGGGAGACCGGCGCGGCACTGGCCGTCCGGTACGACGGCCAACCGGTGGTCGACCTGGCCGGTGGCTCGACCCGACCGGCCGGAGCCGGCAGCACGCCGCCCGCCGACGAGTTACTTCGGGCCGGCGGAGGCAGGTGGCGGCCGGACACCCTGGTCAACGTGTACTCCGTCGGCAAGCCGGTGGCCGCCCTCTGCCTGTTGCTGCTGGTCGACCGGGGTCGACTCGACCTGGACGATCCGGTCGCCCGGCACTGGCCGGGGTTCCGCACCCCGGCCACCGTCCGGCAGGTGCTCGCCCACACCGCCGGGCTGCCGGTCTTCCCGGTGCCCCGGCCGGCCGCCGCGCTGGGGGACTGGGCACTGCTCACCGGCGACCTCGCCGCCGCCGAGCCGGAGTGGGAGCCGGGCACCGTCGCGGGCGAGCACGCGCTGACGTACGGGCACCTCGTCGGCGAACTGGTCCGCCGGGTGGACGGCCGGCCGGTCGGCCGGTTCCTCGCCGAGGAGATCGCCGGGCCGTGGCGGCTGGACCTCGCCTTCGGGCTGGAGCCCGCCGACCAGCGACGCTGCGCCGACCTGTCGTACGGGACCCCGGACTGGCCGGTGACCACCCTGGGCGCATCCGGATCGCTGCGGGAACGGGCGCTCGCCAACCCCGCCGGTTGCCTCGACCTGGCGGTGCTGAACAGCCCGCTCTGGCGTGGCGCGGAGATCCCGGCGGTGAACCTGCACGCCACCGCGACCGGGCTGGCCCGGCTCTACGACGGGCTGCTGGCCGGCGGCACGCTCGACGGGGTACGCCTGTTCACCGCCGACCTGGTGACCGAGGCGACCCGGGTGCAGTACGACGGCCCGGACCTGCTGCTGGGGAGCCGCACCCGGTGGACGCTCGGCATGCAGTACGAGGAGGACGGAAGCTGGGGCATGGGCGGGATCGGCGGCAGTTGCGCCTGGGCCGACCCGGCCCGGGGCTACGCGCTGGCGTACACCACCTCGCGGCTGGCCGGGTTCGACCGGGTCGAGGCGCTCGTCGACGCCCTGCACTCCTGCCTCTGACGCACCACCTCCCGCTCGGCCGGAGTGGTTGCACGCTCGGCTCGGCTGGAGTGGTTGCAGGGGACCCCTGCTCATCAGAAAGCGGTAACAAGGGTCCCCTGCAACCACCTCAGCCCGCCGGCACGGTCCGGGGGCCGGGGACGGTGACCGGGGTACCGGCCGGGGTGAGCAGCGACCGCGTCGCCACCGCCAGCCGCTGCCGACGCGGTACGAGCGCCCGTCGGGTGAACACGTCGTAGTCCTGGCCGGCCACCTCGTCGAGGATCCCGCCGTAGAGGGCGTACGCGGTCCGCATGCACGCCTGCGAGCCGGGGTCGAGCAGGACGATCCCGGGTGCGGCGGCCTCGTAGTGGGCCTGGGCGCGGCTGACCTCGTACTCGACGAGGTCCCGGATCTTCGGTGTGCCCCGGCCCCGGGCCCGCGCCGCGAGCAGGTCCTCCCGGGTGACGTCGAACTTGGCGAGGTCCTCGTCGGGCAGGTAGGTGCGGCCCCGGTCGAGGTCCTCGGCGACGTCCCGGATGAAGTTGGTGAGCTGGAAGGCGAGGCCGAGTTGGCGGGCCGGTTCCCGGGCGGCGGACGGTTCGGTGCTGCCGAGGATCGGCAGCATCATCGTGCCGATGACGGCGGCCGAACCCTCCATGTAGCCGATCAGGTCGTCGTAGGTGCGGTACGAGGTGACCGTCAGGTCCATCGCCATGCTGCGCAGGAACGACGCGAAGTCGGCCCGGTCCAGGTCGAAGACGGCGATGGTGTGCAGGACGGCCGGCAGCAGCGGGTCGTCCACCGGGTCGCCGTGCAGGCCGGCGAGGAACCGTGCGGACCACTCGTCGAGCCGCGCGGCGCGTTCGGCCGGGGGCAGCGCCTCGGTGCGGTCGACGATCTCGTCGGCGTGCCGGGTGAAACCGTACAAAGCGTGCACATGGCGCCGTTTCCAAGCGGGGAGCAGGCGGGTGGCGAGATAGTAGGTGCGACCGTGGCGCCTGTGCAGCTCACGGCACCGGTCGTAGGCAGCGGTGAGATCCGTGTCCACCGGCCCTCCTCGAAATCGACGCACCAATCGACGCAACTCGTAACCCTAGGGTACGCTCGCCCACATGGCCAACGACGCAGTTGCCGGCAACTCGGCCCGCGCGACGACGATCCGGCCGGCGGAAGGCGACGATCCGGTCACCGCAGTGCTCGCCGCCTGCACGACGGACCTGGTCAGGGCCGTGGAGGAGACCCTCTCCGCCTTCCTGGCCGTCGAGATCGACGCACTTGCCCAAATCGACGCGGCGATGGGCGACTTCGCCACGACCGCCCGTGACCACGTGCTGGCCGGCGGCAAGCGGATCCGCCCGACGTTCGCCTACTGGGGCTGGCGCGGCGTGGCCGGCCCGGAGGCCGCCCTGCCGCCCGTGCTTCCCGCGCTCTCCGCGTTGGAACTGCTGCACACGTTCGCCCTGGTCCACGACGACGTGATGGACGCGTCGGCCACCCGCCGGGGCCTGCCGACCGCGCACCGCGCGCTGGCCGCCCGACACCGGGCGGCCGGGTACCGGGGCGACCCCGACCGGTTCGGCGAGGCGGTGGCCGTCCTGATCGGCGACCTCTGCCTGGTCTGGGCGGACCGCCTGCTCTCGCGCACCACGCTCCCGGCGGCCCGGCTGCTGGAGACCCGGCGCTGCTACGACCAGATGCGGGTGGAGACGGTCGCCGGGCAGTATCTCGACGTGCTCGGCGAGAACGACCCCGCGAACTGGTCGCTGGACCGCGCGCTGCGCGTCGCCCGCTACAAGACCGCCAGCTACACCGTGGCGCGCCCGCTGCTGTACGGGGCCGCCCTCGGCGGCCTCGGTGTGGACGCGCCGCTGGTCGCGGCGTACACCCGGTACGGGCTGGCGGTCGGCGAGGCGTTCCAGCTCCGCGACGACCTGCTCGGCGTCTACGGCGACCCCGACCTCACCGGCAAGCCGACCGGCGACGACCTGCGCAGCGGCAAGCCGACGGTGCTGCTCATGCTCGCCCGGCAGCTCGCCGACCCGGCGCAGCGCGCCCGGCTCGACCGGGTCGGCACCGACCTCGACGAGGACGACGTCGCCGAGTTGGCCGGGGTGGTCGCGGCGACCGGCGCGGTCGGACGGGTGGAACAGATGATCTCCGAGCGGGTGGCCGAGGCGCTGGCCGCGCTCGACGTCGCCGACCTCGACGGGACGGCGCGGTCCGCGCTCAGCGGACTCGCTGGCGCCAGCACCCGACGGTGGTCATGATGAGCAGTCTTTTTCCCGAGGGAGGGGGTCCGCGTGCGGACCGTTGACGGACGTACCGACCGGGTCGTGGTGGTCGGCGCGGGGCTGGGCGGGCTGGCCTGCGCGTTGCACCTGGCCGGCAGCGGCCGGCAGGTGACCGTGCTCGAACGCGAGCCGGTGCCCGGCGGCCGGGCCGGCCGGCTCAGCCTGGACGGGTACGAGTTCGACACCGGCCCGACCGTGCTCACCATGCCCGACCTGATCGCCGAGGCACTCGGCGCGGTCGGCGAGGACCTGACCGACTGGATGGAGCTGACTCCGCTCGACCCGGCGTACCGGGCGTACTATCCGGACGGCTCGACCCTCGACGTGATCACCGACACCACGCGGATGGCGGCCGAGATCTCGAAGGTCTGCGGCCCCCGGGAGGCCGACGGGTATCTCCGCTTCGTCGACTACGCCCGTGAGCTGTGGCGGCTGGAACGAGCCGACTTCATCGAGCGCAATCTCGACGCACCGACCGACCTGCTCACCGGCAACCTACTGAAACTGCTGGTCGGCGGGGCGTTCCGTCGTCTCCAGACCAAGATCAACCAATTTTTCCGGGACCCCCGTACCCAGCGGGTCTTCTCCTTCCAGGCGATGTACGCCGGCCTCGCCCCGCACGACGCGCTCGCCATCTACGCGGTCATCGCGTACCTCGACTCGGTGGCCGGGGTGTACTTCCCGCGTGGCGGCATCCACGCGGTCTCCCGGGGCCTGGCCGGAGCGGCCGAGAAACACGGCGTCCAGATCCGGTACGGCACCACGGTCGAGCGGGTGGAGACCGCCGGGGGCCGGGCCACCGGGGTGCTCACCACCGGCGGCGAACGGATCCCGGCTGACGTGGTGGTGCTCAACCCGGACCTCCCGGTGGCGTACCGCGACCTGCTCCCCGCAGCCCGGCAGCGCCGGTTGACCTACTCGCCGTCCTGCGTGGTGCTGCACGTCGGCTCGACGCAGGGGTATTCGAAGATCGCCCACCACAACATCCACTTCGGCCGGTCCTGGAAGGGCACGTTCGACGAGGTGATCCGGCGCGGCGAGCTGATGACCGACCCGTCCCTGCTGGTCACCAACCCGAGCCGCACCGACCCCTCGGTCGCCCCCGCCGGCCGGCACACCTACTACGTGCTCGCCCCAGTGCCGAACCTCGACCGGGCGCCCTTCGACTGGCGGGGCGGCCTCTCCCGTCGCTACGCCGACAAGCTGGTGGCGACCCTGGAGGAGCGGGGCTACGTCGGCTTCGCCGACGGCGTCGAGGTGTGCGACGTCGTCACCCCCGCCGAGTGGGCCGCGCAGGGCATGGCCGCCGGCACCCCGTTCGCCGCCGCGCACAGCCTCTTCCAGACCGGCCCGTTCCGCCCGTCGAACCTGCACCGCACGCTGCCCAACGTGGTTTTTGTAGGATCAGGCACCCAGCCGGGCGTCGGAGTGCCGATGGTGCTGATCTCCGGCAAGCTCGCCGCCAGGCGCATCACCGAAAGGTCCCTCCCGTGACCTCCCGTGAGGCCCACCTGGTCGAACTGGTCCACGACGACGGCACCACCGCCGGCCGGGCCACGGTGGCCGAGGCGCACGAGCCGCCGGGTCGGCTGCACCGGGCCTTCTCGGTGCTGCTGGTCGACCCGTCCGGCCGGGTGCTGCTGCAACGGCGGGCCGCCGCCAAGACCCGCTTCCCGCTGCGCTGGGCGAACTCCTGCTGCGGTCACCCCGCGCCGGGCGAGTCACTGACCGACGCCGCCAACAAGCGGCTGAGCGAGGAACTCGGCACCGGCCCGGTCGAGCTGACCGAGGTCGGCGTGTACGTCTACTACGCCGAGGACCCGGCCACCGGTCGGGTCGAGTTCGAGTACGACCACGTGCTGCGCGCCGAGGTGCCGGCCGACCTCGTGCTCCGACCGGACACCAGCGAGGTCGCCGAGCTGCGCTGGGTTGACCCGCTCGACCTGGAGCCGGAACTCGACGCCGACCCCCGTGCGTACGCGCCGTGGCTCGGCGGGGTGGTGCACCGGCTGCTACGCCCGGTCGGGGTCGGGCCCGACGGGGCCGGGCCTCCGGCCGGTTCCCCGGTGGACGACGCGTCGGAGCGGTCGGGTGGCCGATGAGGCGCTGAGCGCGGGAGCCGTGGCGCGGCGACTGGGGGTCGCGGTGACCACGCTGCGGACCTGGCACCAGCGCTACGGACTCGGCCCCAGTGAGCATGTCCCCGGTCACCACCGCCGCTACACCCCGGCCGACCTGGCCCGGCTGGAGATCATGCGCCGGCTCACCGCCGAGGGGGTCACCCCGGCCGAGGCCGCCCGCTGGGCCCGGCAGTCCCCGGTCGACACGCCACGACCCGCGCGCCGGAACGGTGCCACGGCGCGCGACGGCGGCGGGGCGACCATCCCGGTCGGTCGGGCCGGTCCGGCCGCCCGTGGGCTGGCCCGCGCCGCAATGCGGCTGGACTCGGTGACCGTCAGCCGGACGATCGACAAGTCGATCGCCGCCCAGGGTGTCGTCGCCACCTGGAACGGGCTGCTGCGCCCGGTGCTCGCCGGCATCGGCGAGCGGCACGCCGCGACCGCCGCCCTGGTCGAGGTCGAGCACCTCTTCTCCCGCTGCGTCATGGAGGCGTTGGCGGTGGCTGCCCGGGCCAACCGGAGGGCCGGCGACCCTCCCCGCGTCCTGCTCTCCTGCACCGACGACGAACAGCACACCCTGCCTCTGGAGGCGCTGGCCGCCGCGCTCGCCGAGGCCGGCGTCGGTTGCCGCATGCTCGGCGCGCGGGTGCCGGTGGCGGCGCTGGTGGCCACGGTCACCCGGACCGCCCCGGTCGCCGTGGTGCTCTGGTCGCATGTCCGCGCGACCGCCGACCCGGCCCAGCTCGCCGCAGTGCTCGCGGTCCCCCGCCGGCCCCTGCTGGTGCTCGCCGCCGGTCCTGGCTGGTGGGACGACACCCTCCCGGCCGGGGTGGTCCGGCCGGTGTCGCTGGCCGAGGCGCTCTCGCTGGCCCTCGCGGTAGGGGACTCGTCGGACCGGTCACCGCCCGACTGACCGGGGGTGTCACCGTCACCGGACGGGGCGTACCGTCGGGGCGCCCGTGACCCCGACCCCTCTCGGGAGCGACGAACGATGACGCCTCGCGTCCTGGCTACGGCCGGTGCCGCCCTGCTGCTGCTTCTCTCCGGTTGCGGCGAGGGGACAGCGGTCCGCTCCGTCGGTCCGACCGCCCCGGTCTTCTCCCGTCCCGCCGAGGCGACGCCGACCGCCGGGCCAACACTGTCCCCGGCGCCGTCCGGCGCGCCGAGCCCCTCGCCGTCCGTCTCCAAGGCCGGCCCGAAGCCGACCCGTACGGCGCTGCCGCCGGGGCTGCGCCGGACCACCGGCACCCGGGGGGTGGCGCTCACCTTCGACGACGGTCCGGACCCGGCGTGGACGCCGAAGGTGCTGGAAGAGTTGCGCCGGCACCGGGTCACCGCCACCTTCTGCGTGGTCGGTACCCGGGTCCGCAAGCATCCCGGCCTGGTGGCCCGGATCGTGCGCGAGGGCCACCAGCTCTGCAACCACAGTTGGCGGCACGACGTGGACCTGGGCGACCGGCCCCGGGCCGACATCCACGCCGACCTGGACCGCACCACCCGGGCGATCCGGGCGGCGGTGCCCGGCGCGAAGGTCCCCTTCTACCGGCAGCCGGGCGGCCGGTGGACCCCCGAGGTGGTGGCGGTGGCCCGGGAACTCGACATGGTCCCGCTGCACTGGAACGTCGACCCGAGGGACTGGGCGAAACCACCGGCCGCGACGATCGTGGCGCGGGTGCGGGACGGGCTCCGTCCCGGCTCGGTGGTGCTGCTGCACGACGGGGGCGGGAATCGGGCCGCCACGGTGGCCGCCTGCGCCGGGGTGATCGCCGAGAGCAAACGACGCTACGGCGTCACCAAGCTGCCCTGAACCCCGTTGACCTGCGGTTTTGGGCGGAACTCCGGTCAGGCGGATACCGATTTTGTTGCCCGGCGGCTCATCACGTATGCTTTGCAGGCCTCCGGCGGGGCCGGATGGGAGCAAGTCCGCTAGAAGTTGCGAGTGTGCAATGATGGCGGGGCCGCCCTCATCGTCTAGCGGCCCAGGACGCCGCCCTTTCAAGGCGGTAGCACGGGTTCGAATCCCGTTGGGGGCACGATCCGGCCCAGCCGGAGGCAGTACGAGCTAGGTCCTGTGGAGCAGTTGGAGTGCTCGCCGCCCTGTCAAGGCGGAGGTCGCGGGTTCAAGTCCCGTCAGGACCGCCAACGCTGACGCCGCGTCTCACCGCGCGGCGTTCTGCGTCCGGGGGGTAAACTCACCCGGGTACGGCCAGGTAGCTCAGTTGGTACGAGCGTCCGACTGAAAATCGGAAGGTCGGCGGTTCGACCCCGCCCCTGGCCACATAGCCTTTCGCCGGGCTACAGAGATCCCCACCAGCGGAAACGTCGGTGGGGATCTTCTTGTATGCCCTCCTGGCGCATCGATCGGCGCTGCCCCTTCTTGACCGTCGTTGACCCCTGATCGCCGCCTTTGTTTGCACGTTCGCTGCACGCGCCCCCGCTCCTGCCGCCATCCCGTACGCCGCTGCCGGCGTCGGGGACTCGGCCTCCTTGTCGATCAAACTTAGACTTGCAGGCATGAAGCGCAGGCTTCTTCGGATGACGCAGCTCGTGGGGTTCCTGCTCTGGCTTGCGTCGGGTGTCGGGTTGTTGCTGGGCTGGCCCGATACGGCCACGTCGCCCCTCCTTCTCGCCGGGCTGCTGGTGTTTCATTGCCCGACTGCCATTGCCGATCGGCGGCGGGAAAGGGAGTCCAAGCCGCCGAAGTCTGCGGAAGAGGTTCTGAGGTGGTACCCGAAGTGGTGGGCCTGACCACTCCTGGCCGCTGGGATCATCTACCTGGCTGCGGCTGCCGGTGGCTACATCACACTGCGGGTGCTCCCGGCGGTTCTGCTCGGGCTGGTGGTGTTGGTCCTCATGGCTCCCCTATTGGCCATGGACGTTGCCTTCAAGAGGCGACCGAAACCCGAGGAGCCCTCTCCCCTCCATGGCTGCGGCTCGCCGGTACCTCGACCTGCTGTGCCTGCCGGTGCCGGGTCAGCGCTCGCTGTGCGACGCCTGACCTGTAAAGATGTGTTCCTCGTTGGAAGGATGTCTGCCCAGGACGAGGATGAGCCCGGGGAGGAAGCGTAGTGCCCGCTATCGACATGCCTGCACTGCGCGAGCGGATCGTCGCGAACATCTGCGCGACAATCGGCCCGATGCTGGAGCGACGCGCATCGGAGGAACTGTACGCGGTGGCGCTCACCACGGACAGCGACGTCGTCACGGTGAGCCTGATGGCGCACACCGAAGAAGCCCTCAAGGTGCTTGTCGAGGCCGACGACGAGTACGCCGACGGCTACCGCTGGTGGCCCGACGAGTGGGTTGTTACGAATGACGGCGGGACGCCCGAGCATGGTGTCGAGTCGATGGTCCAGATCAGCCGGGACATGTTCGACACCCACCTCGCTCTCGGCGGCGATGACGGGGCTCACGGCGAATGGTGTGTCCGGGCCCGCGCGACGCTCGAAGACGCCCTGGGCGACCACCGGGTCCGGACGAGCATCGCCAATGTCAATTCCTCGTGGCACCCCGTTCTGTTCGTCACGGACACGGATGGCAACGCACACCTCACGGTACGCAGCATCGACCTTCTCAACGACGGCCACCCGAACCCCGACCTCGTGGCTTCCGCCCGCGACTTCTTCGACGAGACGAACGGCGGCTGACGGCAACGGATGACGACCGTCGACAGGTGGCGGCGCGGGGCGAGGCATCGAACGATGCCGACCGACAACGGCGCCAGCGCCGCCCGGCGGTGAACCGAGTGGCCAGCACGAGCGCGAGATGGTTTCGCTAGGGTCCGACGCATGACAGTTGCTCGGTCCATCCTGTTGTTCCTGCTCGCCGCTCTCGCCGAGATCGGCGGCGCCTGGCTGGTGTGGCAGGGGTGGCGGGAGAACCGAGGGCTGCTGTGGATCGCGGCGGGAGTCATCGCACTCGGGTTCTACGGCTTCGTCGCCACCTTCCAGCCCGACCCGAACTTCGGCCGCATCCTGGCCGCCTACGGCGGCATCTTCGTGGCCGGTTCCCTCGCCTGGGGCATGGTCGTCGACAAGTTCCGCCCCGACCGCTACGACCTGATCGGCGCGGCCATCTGCCTCGTCGGGGTCGCGGTCATCATGTACGCCCCGCGCAGCAGCTGACCACGCCGCCCAGCCACGTCACGAACAGGTAGGGGAACGCTCCCGGGTGCGCGCCCTCTCGGGATCGAAGGCGGGCGCGCACGTGACCACGGTCAGCAGCAGTTCGCCGCGGCACCGCTGGTGGCGGGCTCCGGCCCGGCGGACGGGGTGCAGCAGGCGCCGGGGATGGTCTTCTCCGGTTGGGGCGAGTCGGCCTTGACGGTGTAGACCTCCCAGGGCTCGTTGCCGGGCCCGCGCACCCAGACCTTGTCCTGGAGGGCGTAGCAGCACTCGGTGCTGTTCTCCTCCAGGGTGACGAGGCCGGCGTCGGTGAGGCGCCGGGTGGCGGCGTCGACCTCGTCGGTGCTGAACACCTCGACGCCCAGGTGGTCCATGACGGTCGGCTGGCCGGGTTCGCCTTCGAGCAGGACGAGCTTCAGTGGCGGGTTCTCGATGGCGAAGTTGGCGTAGCCGGGGCGGCGCTTGGCCGGTTCGGTGTCGAACAGCCTGGTGTAGAAGGCGATGGAGCCTTCGAGGTCGGACACGCGCAGGGCGAGCTGGACGCGGGACATTGTTCTCCTCCTGGTCGGTCGGCGGACGCGCCCCGGGGTCAGCGCGGGTGCGCGTCGGGCATCGCAACGGCGGCACGACGCGCGGAGCAGCCGTCAGCCGCCACACCGCTACCTAGATGCTTTTCGAAGCAGGCCCACTGTTGCACCCTGTTTCGAGATCTGTCAACCTAGGCGCATGTCGAAACAAGCGCTGCCGGTGGTGGATCCGCAAGCGGAGGCGTGCTGCTCGCCGATCGCCACCCGCCCGTTGGACGCCGACGAGGCGGAGGCCGTCGCGCCGATGTTCAAGGCCCTGGGCGACCCGGTCCGGTTGCGGCTGATGTCGATGATCGCCTCGGCGCCCGAGGTCTGCGTCTGCGACCTGACCCCCGCATTCGAGCTGTCCGGGCCGACCATCTCCCACCACCTGAGGGTGCTGCGGGAAGCTGGCCTGGTCGACGCCGAACGACGCGGCACCTGGGTCTGGTACCGGGTGAGGCCGGCGGCGTTCCGCCAACTCGGCGTGCTGCTGCACATCCCCGCCAGGTCCGACGAGACCGTCGCGTGAACTGCTCTCCCCCCACCGCCGAGGGCATCACCGTCACGGCGATGGGCGACCAGCACGGTCGGGCGGTCCTGGACATCTACCGCCTCGGCATCGCCACCGGAAACGCGACCTTCGAGACCGAGCCACCCACCTGGGAGAGCTTCACCGCCACCCGGATGCCGGGTCACCGGTGGGTCGCCGTCGACCGGGCCGGCGGGGTCCTGGGCTGGACCGCCTGCTCGGCGGTGTCCGACCGGTGCGTCTACGCCGGCGTGGTGGAGCACTCCGTCTACGTCCACCCCGACGCCCGTGGGCGGGGAGTCGGGCGCGCTCTGCTCCAGGCCCTGATCACCTCGACCGAGCGGGCCGGGATCTGGACCATCCAGTCCGGCGTGTTCCCGGAGAACACCGCCAGCCTCGCCATGCACGCCTCCTGCGGCTTCCGTACCGTCGGCACCCGCCAGCGCATCGGCCGCCACCACGGCGTCTGGCGTGACGTCACCCTCATCGAGCGCCGCAGTCCCGCCGTCACCTGACGGTGCCGGCCGAGACCAGCGCGGCGATCGCCGACTCGACGGCCATCGGGTCGACCGGCTCGCCGGTGGCGAGGCTCTGCACCGCGACGCCGTCGACGAAGGCGGCGACGGCCCCGGCGGCCCGGTCGCCGACCATCGGGGTGAGGAGCCGGCGGACCTGGTCCCGCCAGGAGCGGGCGAGGGGTCGCAGCTCCGGGCTCCGGGCGGCGGCGAGGTACAGCTCGAACTCGGTGAGCGCCCGGCCCGGGTCGGCGAGGTGGCCGCAGAGCAGGCGGGTGAGTCGGGCCGCCAGGTCGGTGCCGTCGCCCAGGTGGTCGGCCCAGCGGCACAGCTCGGCGTCGAGTTCCGCACCGGCCCGGGCCAGCCCGGCGGCGACCAGGTCGGCCAGGGTGGGGAAGTAGTAGGTGGTCGCGCCGAGGGGCACCCCGGCACGGGCGGCGACCGCCCGGTGGGTGGTGCGGCCGATCCCGACCTCCGCGATCACCTCGACGACCGCGGCGGTCAGCGCGCGGCGGCGGCCCTCCGGGTCCCGGGAACGGGCGGTCCGGCGGGGCTGGCCGGCGCTCAGTGCGCGCCGCCGAGGTTGAGGATGACCACACCGGCGACGACCAGACCCACGCCGAGGACCTTGACCAGGCTGAGCGGCTCACCGAGGAAGGCCGCGCCGATGGCGACGATCGCGGCGGTGCCGAGACCGGACCACATCGCGTAGGCGACGCCGACCGGGATGGTCTTCACCGCCTGGGCGAGGAGCAGGAACGCCGTGACGTAGGCCGTGACCAGCCCGAGGGTGGGCCACAGCCGGGTGAAGCCGTGCGTCGCCTTCAGCAGGCTCGTGCCGATCACCTCGGCCGAGATCGCGCCCAGGAGGAAGAGGTATGCCACCGGTGCCCCCTTACTGGTACTGACGTACATGTACAAACGTACTAGAAGGATGGCCCCCTGGCGACGAGCCGGCGCACGACCTTCGGACCCGGGAGACACCCATGGCGTTCCCGTCCCATCAGACGGGCGGTGGTCCCCCCGGACGGTGGTTTACGCACTTGTGATCGACGGTGGTGATCGCCTTCGGGACAGCGTGACGCGACGATTCTTAATGCTTTTTATCCGGATTTCGCAAGGTCGCTGCGCGCTGTCCCGCAGGCGAAGGTCGCTGCATGTCGCGGCGCCAGCCGGTAGGGTCCGGGCCTATGGGGCAGGAGATCGCTGAGCCGGACGCCGTCCATCAGGACGTCGACCGTTTCTCCCTTCGCAGCACTCTTCTCGTCCCCGCCTCCGCCGAGGAGGCGTTCGCGGCATTCGCGAACCTGACCAACTGGTGGGTCCCCGAGTTCACCTGGTCCGGCCCGGACTTCCTCGCCGAACTGGGATTCGAGCCCCGCCCCGGCGGCATGCTCTACGAGATCGGTCCGCACGGTTTCCGCTCGGACTGGGGGCGGGTCCTCACTTGGGAGCCACCGCACCGGCTGGTCTTCGTCTGGCAGATCGGTCCGGACCGCGTCCCGGTGCCCGACCCGTCCCGGGCCAGCGAGGTCGAGGTGCTCTTCGGGGCCGACGGGTCGGGACGAACCCGGGTCACCGTCGAGCACCGGAAGTTCGATCGGCACGGTGCCGCCGCGGAGGGCTACCGGCAGGCGATGACCGAAGGGTGGCAGGACATGCTCACCCGCTACCTCCACTCCGTCCGCCGCCGCCCGCACCAGGCCTGACCGACCGATCGGGTCAGCGGTCCCCGAGAGCGTGGCGGGGCGGCCCGCCGACCGTCCGTCCGCCCAGGTCGGCCCGGCGACCGGCGTCCGCCCCGACGGAGTAGCCGGTGCCGGCCAGGCGGCGGGGGGCGGCGGTACGCAGCCGGGGGTACACCTCGTCGAGCCGCCGTCGCACCCGGTCCGACCGGTCGACGAGCACCAGGGCCACCGAGGGGCCGTCCGCCTCCGCGACCTGCACCGCCGTCGCCTCGGCCGTCCGCAGCCGTTCCCCGACTACCTGCGCGAACCCGGCCAGCCAGGAACGACGGAAGGCGGCCGGGTGCGCGCCGGGCGGCACCACCGTGCCGGCCAGGCCGTGCGCGGCCTGCACCAGCAGGGAGGTGAAGAGCAGGTCGACCCGCTCCAGGTCGCTGGCGAACCCGAACAGGTGCATGGTGAACCCGCTGCCCTCGCGCCGCCGTACGCAGCGACAGCGCAGCGGGTCGGCCACCGCCGCGAGCAGACCGGCCTTGTCCCGGGCGTACGGGGCGACGACGTCCACCACCCGGTCGCCCACCGGGTCGGTGGCCGGGTCCCGGGCGGCGAGCAGCGCCCGGTCGACCCCGTAGCGGGCGATCAGCTCGGTCGCCTTGGCGGTCAGGGCGGCCGACTCGGCGGCGGTGCAGGCCGGGTCCTCCGCCTTGGCGAGCAGCTTGCGCACCTTGCTGAGCATGGCGTCGGACATGCCACCACAGCTACCACACCGCCCGGCGGCCGTCCCGGCCGCACACGACGGGGCCCCGGACCGGGCCGCTCACCCGACGACGGGGACAGTGGACCGGTTCGTCACCGGACGGCGGGGGCAGTGGGCCGGGCCCCCGCGTGGCCAGCGGGGACAGCGGACCAGGGCATTGATCAGTAGCATCGTCACGGTCCGCGAAGGATCGACCGCCAGCGGTCAGTCCACGGTTGGAGAAGCCCATGACACCCCCGGTCGCTCCCCTGTTGGCCACCGCGACGACAGTCGCGCTGCTGGCCGTCGCCGTCCCCGCCCAGGCCGTCGCCACCGGCCCGCACGATGCCTCCGCCACCAACTTCGGCAGCCAGGCGACCTGCTACGGCACCACGAGTCGGTCCTACTTCCAGACCGGCGGCTGGGGCGGGCAGGCCGGTCCGTACCGGACCAGCAGCCGGTGCGTCGACATCAACGTCCGTAACGCCAGCGCCTTCAGCACCCAGGCCTGCGTGATCTTCATCGACCAGACCAGCAACTGCAACTACTGGACGTACCTACCGGCCAACTCGAACTGGACGACGATCGCCACCAACGTCCGGGACGGGGTCAACTTCCGGGTCCGCTTCTCGAACAACTACTACCAGTACGAGCCGCTGGTGGCCTACCACGCCTACTGACCGGCAGGCGGGCGCTTCGGGCCGTAGAGGGTGGCCACCGCCGACCCGGCGAGGGTGAGCAGGCAGTCCGGGAGCAGCCCGTCGGCGATCGCGGCCCCGAAGAGCGCCTCGCCGGTCTCCGGGTCGCGGTTGGCGTACGCACTGAGAAAACGGGCCACCCAGCGGGTGTCGTAGTTGGCCTGGTCGATGCCGGGAAAGTCGAGGGCGGCCATACCGGCGGGCACATCGTCTCCGACCATCGTGGCGGCGAGACACCAGGCCACCCCGTACGCCCCGGCCACGCCGGACCGGTCGACCACGGCGTCGAAGGTTCCCACCACGGCGTCGCCGTCTCCGGCGAGAGCGGAGTGCAGGACGGCGGCCGCGTCGTCATGCGTCTGTTGGGACAAGTCGGTCACGCGGCGAACAGTACGGGACTGCGTCAAGTGATCACCACTCAGCGCCTACCGGATGACGACGTTGCGTAGTCACACCCGTCCACCTGTACATCGATCCGGCCTCACGGTCCCGCGGATCGGGAACGCACGCTAATGTGCGCAGCGAACCTTCGCCTGAGGGGAACGACGATCATGCGCGTATCACGCGGCTCGCGAGTCGCCATGCTGGCGGCCGGCGTGGCGCTCCTGCTCACCACCGGCGCGTGCGGGACGGAGCAGCCCGAGGCCGAGAACGAGAGCCAGCAGGTACGGCTCTACGGCAACGACGGCAACATGCTCAACACGTTCCCCCGGGAGCTGAAGGATCGTGCCCACCTCGTCGACGGGATGAAGGGCACCACCCCGATGACCCCGCTGCCCGAGGACTTCAAGACGCGGCTCCGCGCGGTCGACCCGGATCTGCGGGACTACCTCTACGCCGCCGAGGCGTACGACGCGGTGATGATCAGCGCGCTCGCCACCCAGCTCGCCGGCACCACCGACCCGGCCGCCATCGCCAAGCAGATCGTCGGCGTGACGAACGAGGGACAGCGCTGCGAGGACGCGGCCGGCTGCCTGAAGCTCGCCCGCGCCGGGCAGGACATCGAGTACCGCGGTGTGTCGCTGACCCGGGCCGGGTTCACCGAGGCCGGCGAGCCGGCCACCGCCAGCTACGCCACCCTGCATTTCGACGACCAGAAGCTCAACGACGCCAAGACCGAGTTCGTCGGCGCCGGTGACGACTCCCAGGCGAGCACCAAGGCCCCGCCGAAGGGACGCAAGCCGCGCGGCGACAGCGGCGCACCGCTGACCCTGGGTGGCCTGCTGCCGCGTACCGGGGCACTCTCGCTGGCCTACCCGCCGCAGGCCGCCGCGGCCGCCCTGGCGGTACGGGAGATCAACGCCGCCGGTGGCGTGCTCGACGAGCCGGTGGTCTGGATCGACGGCGACGACGGCACCAACCCTGCCGTCGCCAAGGCCACCCTGGCCTCCCACGTCGAGAAGAACGTGCAGGTCATCATCGGCGCAGGCGCCTCCGGTGTCTCCAAGGCGGTGCTGCCGGACGTGGTCGCCGCCGGGCTGGTGATGTTCTCTCCGGCGAACACCGACGCCAGCCTGACCACGATCGAGGACAAGGGCCTCTACTTCCGGACCGCCCCGCCGGACAGCCTCCAGGGCCGGGCGCTCGCCGACGTGATCCTGCGGGACGGACCGCGCAAGGTCGCCCTGGTCGCCCGGAAGGACTCCTACGGTGAGGGCCTCCAAGGCTACGTCCGCACCGAGCTGGAGCGGGCCGGTCTCGGCGGCGACAAGGTCAAGCTGCTCACCTACGAGCCCCCGGCGGACGCCGACGCCCCGCCGGTCGACTTCAGCGCGGGGGCCCGGGAGATCAAGGAGTTCGGCGCCGACGCCGTACTCCTCATCGGCTACGCCGAGTCGGCAGCGGTGATCCTCGCCCTCGACGAGGCGGGCGTCCAGATCCAGCAGTGACGGTGGGGGCGGACGTCCGCCCCCACCCCCATGACTACTGCGGTCGCCGCCGTTCCAGGAAGTCGGTCATCCGCCGGTACTTCTCGTCGTCCTCGAAGAGCACCGCCTGACTGACCAGGTCCAGGTGCGGGTGGGCCGCAGCCGGCGCGTCGACCGCCAACTTGGTCAGTCGCAGCGCCAGCGCCGAGCCCTTCGCCATCTCGTCGAGCAGCTCATGCGCGGCGGCCAGCAGCCCGTCCGGCTCCGGCACGACCCGGTTGACCAGCCCGATCCGCAGCGCCTCCTCGGCGTCCACCCGCCGACCGGTGAACAGCAGCTCCTTGGCGCGCGCCTCGCCGACCAGCGCCGGCAACCGGTGCGTCGCGCCCGCGCCGGCCAGGATCCCCAACCGCACCTCCGGCTGGCCGAACACCGCCCGCCCCGTACACACCCGCAGGTCACAGGCGTACGCCAACTCCGCGCCGCCGCCGAGCGCCGGCCCGTCCACGGCTGCCACGGTCGGCATCGGCAGGGCCCGGATCCGGGCGAAGGCCGCCGAGTTGATCGCGGCGAGCGCGTCCAGCCGTCCCCGCTCGCGGAGCTGGCCGATGTCCGCGCCGCCGGCGAAGATACCGTCGGTGCCGCCGGTGAGCAGCAGCAACCGGGGCCGGGCCTCCAGTTCGGCGCAGACCTCGTGCAGCTGGCCGATCAGGTCCGCGTCGATGGCGTTGCGCTTCTCCGGCCGGTCCAGCGTCACCACCAGCCGGTCCGGCCGCTCCTCGATCCGCAGGCTCATGACAGTGCCCGCTTCCCGTCCTGCCAGCGGTAGAAGCCCTGGCCGGACTTCTTGCCGAGCCGCCCCTGGGCGACCATCTCCACCAGCAGCGGTGGCGGCGCGAAGCGGTCGCCGTACGCGGCCTGGAGGGTGCGGGCGATGTCCAGGCGCACGTCGAGCCCGACGATGTCGGTCAGCTCCAGCGGCCCCACCGGGTGCCGGTAGCCGAGCACCATCGCCTTGTCGATGTCGGCGGGGCTGGCCACGCCGTCGGCGACCATCCGGATCGCCTCCAGCCCGGTGGCCACCCCGAGCCGGGAGGTGGCGAAGCCGGGCATGTCGCGTACCACGACGGGATCCTTGCCGAGCCGGCGGGCGAGCGCGACGGCCGCGTCGGTGGTCTCCGCCGAGGTGGCCGGGCCGACCACGACCTCCAGCAGCGCCATCGCCCAGACCGGGTTGAAGAAGTGCAACCCCACGAAGCGCTCCGGCTGCGCCAGGCCGGCGGCCAGCTCGCCGATGGAGATGCTGGAGGTGTTGCTGCCCAGCAGCGTCGGCTCCAGTGCTGCCGCCTCGGCGAGCACCGCCCGCTTCAGCTCCAGCCGCTCCGGTACGGCCTCCACGAGCACCTCGGGCCCGGCGGCCACCTCGGCGAGCGAGGTGCGCACCACCAGCCGTTCCCGGTTCGCCGCCGCCTCGTCCGCACCAAGTTTTCCGCGCTGGACCGCCCGCTCCCAGAGCGACGCCAGCCGCGCCGGGGCGTCGGCGGCCCGCCCCGGATCCACCTCCACCAGCTCGACGGCGTGCCCCGCCCCGGCCGCCACGTACGCGATGCCGAGCCCCATCGTGCCGGCTCCGACGACGACGAAACGATCGTTCATGTGGCGACCCTATGCAGTTGCGATCCGTACGGCATGCGTGGGGGCGGAGAAAATCGGGTACTGCCGCCGGCAACCAAGGGAAGGACGATCGATGAACGAGGCGACCGGACAACCGTCGGAGACCGTCGAGACCCGGGGTGACCAGCGGGTGGAACTGCTCCGCGCGGACACCAACAACGACGGCCACACCGACGTCTGGGTGGTCGACACCGACGGCGACGGCAGGGCCGACCTGTTCCAGTTCGACACCGACCACGACGGCAAGGTCGACATCACCATGGTCGACATCGACGAGGACGGCACCCCGGACGAGGTCGTCGACGGCGACGGCGGCCTGCCGCCCCGCCAGCTCCCCCCGACCGTCCAGGTCTGACATACATGCAGGGGTCCCCTGTTACTGCTTTTCGAGTAACAGGGGACCCCTGCTACCACCTCAGCCGGTGAGCTGGAGGAAAGCCAGGTAGTACGGGGCGTCGCGGTCGTCGACCTCGACCAGTCGCCAGGGCGTGCCGTCGACCAGGGCGGCCAGTTCCTCGACGGAGCAGACCAGGTAGTCGAACCAGTCGGTGCCGAGTTCCCGGTACCGCAGCCGCAGCCGCAACTGGCCGCCGAGCCGCCCCTGCCGCCGGTTCCGCTCGTGGTAGCCGGTGTGCACCGGATCCCGGGTGCCGTACGGGTCGGTGCCCTGCGCGATCACCTGGGCCCCCGGGCGGGCCATCGCCGCCAGCGCGGCCAGGAAGGCCCGGCCCCGTTCCACCCCCTCCAGCAGTCCGACGTTGTTGCCGAGCAGGAGGAACGTGTCGTACCGCCGCCCGTCGGCGACGTGCGCGTCCACCGTGCCGTGCACCAGGTCCCGGACGCCGCGTCGGCGGCACACCGCCAGTGCCCCGGCCGAGGTGTCCAGGCCGGTGACCGGGGTCCCCTGCTCCTGAAGGAGCAGCGCGATCCGGCCCGCGCCGATGCCGACGTCCAGCGTGGCGCCCCGGACCCGGGCCACCGCCCGGCGGTCGTACGGCTGCCAGTCCTGCGGGCCGGCGAAGTAGTGCGCGGACGGCGCGCCGTTGATCAGCCCGTCGTCCCGCTCGATGATCTCGATGACCGGGCGCGGCAGCCGTCCACCGGCCAACGGCCGGGTCCCGGTCCCCGTCTGCACCGCGTACGCGTCCGTGATCATCGCGCCGAAGACGTCACCGAGTCGTGGTCCGCCACTCATAGGCTGCACGCTATCCGCCGTACCGGCCGGGCCGGTCGGCCGTATCGTGGCGGCGTGACTGATCTCGACGACCTGGCTGCGGAGAAGTACGTCCTGCTCACCACGTTCCGGCGGGACGGTCGTGCGGTGCCCACCCCGGTCTGGGCGGTGCGCGACGGGGACGCCCTGGCACTCTGGACGGTCGCCGACTCCGGCAAGGTCAAACGGATCCGGCGGGACCCGACGGTGACCGTGGCGCCCTGCGACGTCCGGGGGCGTCCACACGGACCGGCGATCAAGGGCCATGCGACGCTCTGCGCCCCGACCGAGACCCGGCGGATCCGGAGCCTACTCAAGCAGAAGTACCGGCTGAT
Organism: Micromonospora sp. NPDC050187; assembly: GCF_044459745.1. Taxonomy (NCBI): domain Bacteria; kingdom Bacillati; phylum Actinomycetota; class Actinomycetes; order Micromonosporales; family Micromonosporaceae; genus Micromonospora; species Micromonospora sp. NPDC050187. The sequence goes on along the minus strand of NZ_JBITJH010000005.1, from coordinate 92,123 downwards.
GGGTCGGCTGACCCTGCTCGGCAGCCGGCTGCGCCGGGGCGAGCAGGGCACGGTGGGCGTACGGGTGACCCTGGGCTGAGCACGGGACGAGCGGCCGGCGCGAACGGGTGCGGACATGATCAGGGGCGGCGGACCCTCGTCCGCCGCCCCTGATCCGGAATGTCTCTGTGCCGCTCGGGTCAGTCCCCCTGGCGTTGCTGGGGAATCTGCCCCTGGAGCAGGGCGCGTACCTCTGACTCGCGGTAACGACGGTGCCCGCCCAAGGTGCGGATCGCACTGAGCTTGCCCGCCTTCGCCCACCGGGTCACGGTTTTCGGGTCGACACGGAACATCGACGCCACCTCGGCCGGTGTGAGCAGCGGCTCTGGTTCGTGCGTTCGCGATGCCATCGGTCACTCCTCCACATGAATAGACACCGGCCGGGGTCCCGCCGGCCGACGCGTCTCCCATGGTCCGGCTAGTCCCCGATGTCCGACATGGGCCGAACGGCCGAAGGTCCCTAGACGGACGGATGAACCATGCCCGATTTATACGACTTTTATGCCCCAGAAACTACCTTATTCGGACTCATGATCACGGTTCGTGATGCGCCAATTACGAAGTCACCTCTCGTCGATGGCATCCGTTGGGTGCTTTTGGGCTAGTTGCACCTTTCCAGGAGCTGCACCGCCCGCCACCGGGCGACCAGCTTGTCGTACGCCGCCGAAGCCTCCTCGGCCTCGCCCCGGGCCAGCCCGGCGAGCCCCGTCGCGACCAGGGCCGGCGAGTCGTCCGCCCGGAGCGTCTCCTCCGGAAGCAGGTCCACCAGACCCCCGTAGTCCAGTTCCACCACCGACCGGGGGTGGAACTCCTCCAACCAGCGGGCGGCTTCCTCGACGGCCTGGGTGATCGGGACCTCCCCCACCGACTTACGGAGCACCGACAGGGCCCGGGAGGACCGTCGGCGGGCCTTGGAGATCTCCGTCCGGTAGCGCAGCACCCGACGCCCCGGCTCGGCGTCCAGCTCCCGCTCCTCGGGATCGACGAGAACGAACCAGCGCAGCGGGACGCCCCAGGTGGAGATCTGCTCGTGCAGCCGGGGCACCCCGTGCTCCAGCACCCGGGCGCCGCTGCGCCAGTCCTCCACCACGGCCTTTGCCTGACCGGCCAGCACCGGCGGGACGAACGCGTCGGCGAGCACCGCCGGCACGCCCTCACGCGCGCTCAGCGCCGCCTCGGCCACCCGGACCCGCAGGTTCCACGGGCAGACCAGCATCGCCTCGCCGGTCTCCAGCACGTACGCCTCGTCCGGCAGGTCGGGCAGGCGGGTCCAGCCCGCGCCGAGCGCCTCGATCACGGCCGTCCGCTGCCGGACCGGTCCCTCCTGCGGGGCCACCGCCCGGCCCTCCTGCACGTACCGGCGCCAATACGCCTGGCGGTCCCGGTCGAAGGCGGTCAGCGGCTCGTACACACGCAGATATGAAGCGAAGAGCGACGGCACGGCGCGATCCTCCCACGAAAGCCCGGTCGGACCGCGCTGACGTCCCTGATCGCGACGACTGCGGGAGGCGCTACGGAGACGATCGAGTACTAGGCTCGGCAGCGCCGGCACCATCCCGCCGGGCACCGCCAGGTTCATGTCCCACAAGGACACACACCGAGACCAGGAGCAGTCATGGGCGTATTCGCGAGCAGCGACGACCCGGGGTCGTCCGGACACGAACAGGTCGTCTTCTGCCAGGACAAGCAGACCGGACTCAAGGCGATCATCGCGATCCACTCCACCGCGCTGGGCCCCGCACTCGGCGGAACCCGCTTCTACCCGTACGCCAGTGAGGCCGAGGCCCTCGCCGACGTGCTCGACCTGTCGCGTGGCATGGCCTACAAGAACGCCCTGGCCGGGCTCGACCTCGGCGGCGGCAAGGCGGTCATCTGGGGCGACCCGGACAAGCTCAAGAGCGAGGCGCTGCTGCGGGCCTACGGCCGCTTCGTGGAGTCGCTGCACGGCCGCTACTACACCGCCTGTGACGTGGGCACCTACGTCGCGGACATGGACGTGATCGCCCGGGAGACCCGCTTCGTCACCGGTCGCAGCGTGGAGCACGGCGGGGCGGGCGACTCGTCCGTCCTCACCGCCTGGGGCGTCTTCCAGGGCATGCGGGCCGCCGCCGAGCACGTCTGGGGCACCCCGACGCTCGCCGGGCGCACCGTCGGTGTGGCCGGGCTGGGCAAGGTCGGCCGGCACCTCACCGGGCACCTGATCGACGACGGCGCGCGGGTGGTCGCCACCGACGTCAGCCCCCGGGCGTGCGAGTGGGCCCGGCAGACCTACCCGCAGGTCGAGCTGGTCTCGGACGCCACCGCGCTGATCACGGCCGACATCGACGTGTACGCCCCGTGCGCCCTTGGCGGCGCCCTCAACGACGACACGGTGCCGGCGCTGCGCGCAAAGGTCGTCGCCGGGGCGGCCAACAACCAGCTCGCCCACCCGGGCGTCGAGAAGCTCCTCGCCGAGCGGGGCATCCTCTACGCCCCGGACTACGTGGTGAACGCCGGCGGCGTGATCCAGGTCGCCGACGAGATCGACGGCTTCAACTTCGAGCGGGCCAAGCTGCGGGCCACCCGGATCTACGACACCACCCGGGAGATCCTCAAACTCGCCGACGCCGACGGGGTCCCGCCGGCCGAGGCCGCCGACCGACTCGCCGAGCGCCGGATGGCGGACGTCGGCCGGCTCCGGACCATCCTGCTGCGCTGACCCGGCCGGGTTCCCGGGGCGGGCGGTAAGACCCGGTCCGCCCTCGGGAGCCCTTTTGTGCACGTATACACGCTCACGCTGCGTTTCTACCATCCGTCGGCCCCGGAATCCGAGCCGGCCGCGAACCACGTCGACGAGCGTCACGCCCACGTCCGAGGGCACTCCTTACCGGGTACACTTCGTAACGGCTGGTTGACTGCGACGCGCAGGGCCGGTCGACGGTAACCCGAGGTGCCGAACGTGGGCATACCCATGTACCGTAAGAGCCACGAGAGATGCCTGACGTCATCGGGGCCCGCCTTCGGGCTGCCCCGAATTCTGTGCGAGGGGGTCGAGCCATGGGGCGCGGCCGTGCTAAGGCCAAGCAGACAAAGGTGGCCCGGGAGTTGAAGTACCACTCCCCGAACACCGACCTCGCCGCCTTGCAGCGAGAACTCGGCGGCAGCCGTAAGTCGGACCACGACTTCGACGACGACTACAAAGAGTACGTCGACGACGATGACGAGGACCATCCGGACGACGACTCGGATCCCTGGGTCCGTCCTGCCCGCTGACCTACGGTCACATCTGAGCACGCGGTAAGGCCCGCGTGCTCACGCATGTGCCCAACGAGGTCCGGCGTACCAACTGGTGATCGAGTCCCTGCCGTGCCCGCTGTCCGGCGTGCCCGGCAGGTCCTCGATCTACCTTCCGTACCCTCACCTGGGCCGGTTGTTCCAGTTGTAGAACGTCGGGATGTTCTCGAAGTGGTTCCACGCGCAGACCGCGCTGGCTCCGTCGCCACCGGGGACCTCCGCCCGGAGCCGACGCGCTGCCTCGGCCTCGTGGAGCAGTGCGGTAAGGCCCGCCTCGGCTTCGCGTACCCGCTCCGCGACGAGGTCGCTCGGCTGTCCTCCGACCGGCTCAGGCGGCCGGTGACTGGTGACCTCGGGCATGTTCCAACACTCCCTCCAGTAGGCGGATCTTGCTGTTGCGGCAGTGCTCGGTCTCCGTACCGTCGAAGCGCCCCTGCTCGAAGTAGCGGTTGGCGGCGTGACCGCCGCCGCAGAAGCCGAAGTACGGGCACGAGGCGCGACACGCCTCGACACCGCTCAGGAACTCACCTACCCAGGACGTCCGCTCCGCGCCGGACAGGATCTCGGCCAACGGGGTGTCCAGCACGTTCCCGCTGCTGAAGTCCCCGTAGCGGGGGTCGGAGAAGCCGGCCAGCTCCGGGGAGAGCAACGTCACCGACCCGTCGTGCCCGACCGTGGGGATCGGATCCAGCCGCCGGGGCAGCACGTCGTCGGCCGTGCCGTCCAGGATCGCCGAGGCGTACCGCAGGGACCACTCCACCTCGCGGAGGTGGATCCGGGGATCGCGCCGCCAGGCGGCGACCAGTTCGGCCCAGAAGGCGGTCACCGTGGCGGCGTCGTGCGCGTTGCCCCGGAGGTTCACCCCCTCGGTCTCCTCGATGTTCACCCCGAGCACGTCGCATCCCAGGTCGAGGAAATAGTCGTACAGCTCGGTGGCGAGCCCGGGCTCCGGACGGCTGACCACCGCGAGCGCGGAGAAGGGCAACCCGTGCCGGCGCAGCGTGGTCACCCCGCGCACGATCCGGTCGTACGCCGGCCGACCGCCCCGGGTGACCCGTTCGGCGTTGCGCTCCCGCCCGCCGTCCACGCTGACGCTGACCCGCACCCGGTGCTCGGCGAAGAACGCGCACCAGTCGTCGTCGATCAACGTGGCGTTTGTCTGGACGTGATGCTCGACCTGCGGGCCGAAGGGCGCGATCAGCGCGGCGAGGTGTTCCCGGCCGGCCGCGAGAGGCTCCCCGCCGTGCCACACCACCGAGAACCGCCCCCGTTCGGCCCAGGGGTCGACCGCCGCCGCCACCGCCTCGGCGACCGCGATCGGCATCCGCCGGTCCACCGCCCGCAGCGGGAGGTAACAGTATCGGCAGTCCAGGTTGCAGAGCGTGGTGGGCTGCATGACGACGTACGTCGGGACGGCGGCGACACCGCGCATCCCGCTGAACGTCCGCTGCCGGGCAGGCATCGCCCTCCTTCGCCGTTCCCCTGAGGAACCTTCAGGCTAGGCGGCGATGGCTGTCCGGGTGAACCCCTCATCGGGTGTACGACTGATCATCACGTGGTGACCGTCACCCCCGGGTGTGCTGGCCCACCATCCGCACGTTGCCGGTGCCCTCGATGACCTCGCCGGCCTGCCAGGCGTCGACCCCCCGGCCGGCCAGGGTGGCCAGTGCCCGGTCGGCGTCCTCGGCGGAGACGATGGCGAACATGCCGACGCCCATGTTGAACGTGGCCTCCATCTCCGGGTCCTCGATCCGACCCTTGGCCTGGATCAGGTCGAAGATCGGCTGCGGCTTCCAGGTGGCCCGGTCGACCACCGCGTCGACGGTCTCCGGAAGGATCCGCACCAGGTTGCCGGGGATGCCACCGCCGGTGACATGGGCGATGGCCCGCACCTCGGCCTCGGCGATCAGCTTCAGGCAGTCCTGGGCGTAGATCTTGGTGGGGGTGAGCAGCTCCTCGCCGAGGGTGCGCTGCCGGCCGAAGTCCTCGATCACCACGTCGAGCCGCATCCGGCCCGCGCCGAGCAGCACGTGCCGGACCAGGGAGTAGCCGTTGGAGTGCAGGCCGGACGAGCGCATCGCGATCACCACGTCGCCCACCTCGACCCGGTCCGGGCCGAGGATCTCGCTCTCCTCGACCACGCCGACACCGGTGGCGGAGACGTCGTACTCGTCGGGACGGAGCACACCCGGGTGCTCGGCGGTCTCCCCGCCGAGCAGCGCGCAGCCGGCGTACCGGCAGCCGTCGGCGATGCCGGCGCCGATCTCGGCGACCCGGTCCGGCACGACCTCGCCGCAGGCGATGTAGTCGAGCAGGAACAGCGGCTCCGCCCCGCACGCCACCAGGTCGTCGACGACCATCGCGACCAGGTCGATGCCGATGGTGTCGTGGATGTCGAGCTGCTGGGCGATGACCAGCTTGGTGCCCACCCCGTCGGTCGACGAGGCGAGGATCGGGTTCGTGTACTTCTTCGTGTCCAGCCGGAACAGGCCGGCGAAGCCGCCCAGGTCGCCCAGCACCTCGGGCCGCCGGGTCTGCCGCACCTTGGACTTGAGCAGCTCCACCGCGCGGTCGCCCGCCTCGATCGAGACCCCCGCGTCCGCGTACGACGTCGGCCGCTTGCGGGCCGTACGACCCGTCCCGGCCGTCCAGGGCTGGCGCTCGCCACCGGTGCCGGACGGGCTGCTGCTTGCTGCGCCGTTGCGCTCGGACACGTGCGTCACGGTTCTCCCCTTTGTGGTCCTCGCGGTGCCGACACCGCGGCGGGTCCCGTCGACCCGTCGATCACTGCCGCCGGCGACCCGCGCCGGGTGGTGCTATGGGCGGTGTACGGTCGCGCCGCCCGGAGTGGCGGCGAGTGGTGGAGTGACGCCGTGCTCCGCACCCCGGGGCGCGGGACCGGCGGTCTCCGGCGCGGTGCCGGTGACCCGGCGGCCCACACCCTCGAGCACGTGCTTGCCGATCAGGTTGCCGGCCGGCAGTTCGATCGGGTATTCCCCGTCGAAGCACGCCCGGCAGAGTCGGGTCTTCGGCTGCTCGGTCGCGGCGATCAGTCCGGGCAGCGAGACGTATCCCAGGGTGTCGGCACCGATCGAACGGCGGATGCCCTCGTTGTCCAGCCCGTTGGCCAGCAGTTCGGCCCGGGTGGCGAAGTCGATGCCGTAGAAGCAGGGCCAGCTCACCGGCGGCGAGGAGATCCGGACGTGCACCTCCAGGGCACCCGCCTCGCGCAGCATCCGCACGATGGCCCGCTGGGTGTTGCCCCGCACGATCGAGTCGTCCACCACGACGATCCGCTTGCCGCGCACGTTCTCCCGCAGCGGGTTCAGCTTGAGTCGGATGCCGAGCTGGCGCAGGGTCTGCGAGGGCTGGATGAAGGTCCGCCCGACGTAGGGGTTCTTCATCAGCCCCGCGCCGTACGTGATGCCGGACTCCTCGGCGTACCCGATCGCGGCCGGGGTGCCGGACTCCGGCACCGGGATGACCAGGTCCGCCTCGACCGGGTGCTCCTTGGCCAGCTGCCGGCCGATCTGCACCCGGGTGGCGTGCACGTTGCGCCCGGCGAGGGTGGCGTCCGGGCGGGCGATGTAGACGTACTCGAAGAGGCAGCCCTTGGGCTCGGGAGCGGCGAACCGGGTGGAACGGAGCCCCTCGGCGTCGATCGCGATCAGCTCACCCGGCTCGACCTCGCGCACCACGCTCGCGCCGACGATGTCCAGGGCGGCGGTCTCGCTGGCGACCACCCAGCCCCGCTCCAACCGGCCGAGCACCAGGGGGCGGACGCCGTGCGGGTCCCGGGCGGCGTAGAGGGTGGTCTCGTCCATGAAGACGAAGCTGAACGCCCCGCGCAGCTTGGGCAGCACCTTCAACGCCGCCGCCTCGACGGACAGGTCGGGGTAGCTGGCCAGCAGCATCGTCACCAGAGAGGTGTCGTTGGTCGAGCCGTCCGACCCGAGCCCCTGCTCGGCGACCTCGCGCTGGAGGTCGGCGGTGTTCACCAGGTTGCCGTTGTGAGCCAGGGCGACCGTCGTGCCGGCGCTGGTGGAGCGGATCGTCGGCTGGGCGTTCTCCCAGGTGGAACCGCCGGTGGTCGAGTAGCGGGTGTGCCCGATCGCCAGGTGGCCGCGCAGGCTCGCCAGGGTCGGCTCGTCGAAGACCTGGGCCACCAGCCCGAGGTCCTTGTAGACCACGACGCTGGACCCGTCGCTCACCGCGATGCCGGCCGCCTCCTGGCCACGGTGCTGCAACGCGTACAACCCGAAGTAGGTGAGATTGGCGACCTCTTCCTCCGGCGCCCAGACCCCGAAGACGCCACAGGCGTCCTGGGGGCCGGGCCGCTGGGGGTCCAGGTCGTGGCTCAGCCGGCCGTCGCCTCGGGGCACCTGCCGCTCCCTCGTTGCTGTTCTGTCTGCTGGGGTGGTGTCGTGCACGCGGATCCGCGCGGGTCTGCCGGGACGTCGACTCACAGTGTACGCGAGCCCATAGTGATACCGACAGTCACGAACCCGCTCCTTTCGGTCATCGACGGATGGTGATCATCCCAGCTCCAGCGGGAGATGGGCGGAGAGATCCGCCCGGACTCCGCTCACCCGAACGCGACCCTCCGTGATCGCCACGGCCCACTCCAGCCGCCCCGAGGCGAGCTCCAGCCACACCGTCGGCGACATCTCCACCACGTTGGGTGGCGTACCGCGGGTGTGTCGCGGACCGGGAATGCACTGGACCGCGCCGTATGGTGGAACCCGCACCTCCACCGATCGGCCGGGGGCGCCCTCCGCGAGGACGGCCAGCAACGTCCGGACCGCCTCCCGGAGGACCGGCCGTTCGGGCGTACGCCCCTCGTCGAGCGCCATGAGTGCCGCCGTGACCGCGGCGGACTTTATGTGCGGAGAGGACACGACGGGACGATACGACCCGCCAGTAGGGTTACGGACGTTGGCCCTGGGTCGCGCTCGTCCGACCCGACAAGGCATAGTTGCCGACGGCGTTATTCAAACCGTGATGATCCCCGGGGCCCGGCCCCCACCGGGCCGGGGAAGTCAGACCGGAAGGCGGTGGACGTGTCAACACACCGACGAGCCTGGAAACAACGGGCCGGTGTGGTCGTAGCGCTGGTTACCGGCGCCGTGCTCGCCATCCCCGCCACACCCGCCCTGGCCGCCCCGGACGTCAACAACGTGTCGGCATCGCCGAGTTCGGTCGAGGCGGGCAAGACCACCAAGGTCAGGTTCTCGCTCGACTTCGGCGACGAACCTGTCCCGGCGAACATCCAGGTCTCCTCGAACAACGGGAAGTTGACCTGTGTCGACGGCTGTTCCTTCAGCCGGATCACCGACGGCGGCCGGCAGGAGGCCACGTTCCGGCTGGCCGACGACGCGAGCAACGGCACCGCCGTCATCACCGTCCGGGCGACCGATGCCGTCGGGCAGGGCGAGAGCAAGGAGGCCAGCACCAGCGTCACGCTGGTCGGTCGGGCCGCGCCCACCACGCCGGCGCAGGCGCAGACCGTGCGGCGGGTCTCCGGCAGGGTGACCAACGCCACCAACGGCGATCCGGTGCCCAACGCCACCGTGCTGCTGATGGACTCCCAGCGCCACCAGTACTCGACGACCACCGACGAGGACGGCGACTGGCGGTTCGACGGCTCCACCCAGAACCCGATCACCCCTGGGCCGATCGAACTCGGCGCGAGTTTCAACGACGTCCGCAAGACCATGTCGATCCGGGCCAGCGCCGGGCAGAGCGTGACCGGGCAGCGGATCTCGCTCGCCCTGCCGGTCGAGGCGACCGCCACCCCCACGCCCGGCACCACGGAGGACCCGGTACCGACCGAGGACCCCACCGAGGAGACCACCGAGGAGCCCGGCGCCACCCCCGGAGCCGCGACCAACGCCTCCGAGGAGGACTCCGGCGGATTCGGCTCCTGGCTGCTGATCATCCTCGGCGGCCTCTTCGTGGCCATCGGCGTCGGCACGATCGTGCTGCTCTGGATGAGGCGCCGGGAGAGCCCCGACGGCGAGGACCCCGAAGAGGACGCCGCCGGCGCGGCGGCGGGGGCGACCCCGGCCGCGCGTGGGGCGTACCGCGGCGGCGCGGACGACGCGACCCGCGTGGTGAACCGGGTCGGCCCCGACGCGACCATGGTCGGCGGCACCTCCCTCGCGGACGCGCCGACGATGATGCACAACCGGCCGCTCGTCGACGACGTTCCGCCGGACCCGTACGGCGCGCCGCCGCCCCAGCCGGGACAGGGCTACGGCTCGGCCGGCCAGGGCGGCTGGGCCGGGGGCGGCTACGGCGACTCGGCCTCACCCCAGGCCGGCGGCTACGGCACGGGCGGCTACGGCGGCAACGCGCCCTCCTCCGGCAGCCCCTACGGGAACGCCCCCTCGTCGGGGAGCCCGTACGGCACCGCGCCCGCCTCGGGTGGCGGCTACGGCACTGCCCCCTCCTCCGGCAGCCCGTACGGCACCGCGCCGTCCTCCGGCGGCGGCTACGGCGGCCAGCAGGACTACGGCAACCCGGGTGGCGGCTACACCCCGCCGGGCCAGGGCAGCGGATACGGCGACCAGTACAACGAGCCGACCGGCCGCTACTCCGAGGGCACCCAGGCTTACACCCCGCCTGCCGACCCGTACCCCACCTCGACCTACCAGCCCCCGGACGGGGGCTACGGCCAGGAGCCGGGCACGGGCTACGGCCGAGGTCAGGAGCAGGGCGGCGGCTACGGCGGCTACGGCCAGCAGGGCGGCGGATACGGGCAGGACGCCGCTCCCCAGGGTGGCTACGGCCAGGACCCGCAGCAGGGCGGCTACGGCTACGGCTCCGGTCGTGGCGGCTACGACCAGCAGGGCGGGTACGCCGGCCAGCAGGGTGGTTACGGCCAGGATCCGCAGCAGGGCGGCTACGGCGAGTACGACCAGCACCAGGGTGGCCGGGGCCGGGACGGCCAGCCTCCGCAGCAGGACCGGGGCAACCGCCGCCTGGACTGGCTGGACGACTGACCCCCCGGGGGCTCGTTCCCCGTTCGCGTGACTGACGTCGGCGGCGATGTGGATCTCTCACATCGCCGCCGAATCATGATCAGCCGTGCTCGGGACGGATGGTGAACGGTCGACGCGGCTCAGGTGGCGGAGAACACGCCATGTCGCAGCACCGGCACCACCGGGGAGACCCCGACCTCCACCGCGATGTCGACGTCACCGGCGAAGCCCTGCTCGACGAGTTCCCGCGCGGAGACGCAGCCCCGCACGGCGGCCGGCACGTCGGGAGTGCTCGCCAACGCGGCGAGCGCCATCGCCGCCTCCACCGAGAGCCCGCCCGGGACCCCGGAGAGCGCGTCGAGGACACACGCCGCGCCGAGCTGGTCCTCCACCGAGGGGCGCAGTGAGCCGTCCGGCCAGCGCTCGCCCGAGGCGACCACCCCGATCGGCGCGTCGACGTCGCCGTACCCCCGCTCGCGCAGCCAGCGCCCGACGGCGTCGGCGTTGCGCAGGCAGGCCGCCACCACCGGCAGGCCGGTCGCGCTGGCCGCCGCACAGATCGCCGAGCCGTTCGGCGACGGCAGCACCAGGTCGGGTACGACCGGCGCGGCCCGCAGCGCCGCCGGCGAGAGCGACCACGGGTGGTCCCGGGTCACCTGCCGCCGACCGACCGCTGCCACCGCACCCACCCGAAGGGCGTAGTCGGCGGCCTGCTCGCCCCAGGGGAACGGGTGGACCCGTACCCCACGGGCGACCGCGACCTCCACCGAGGTGGTGAAGGAGAGCACGTCCACCACCACCAGGACGGCGCAGACCCGGCCGAGTTCCGCCGCACCGGCGAGCCCCCAGTCGAACCGGGCGCCCGTGCCGGGTTGGGTGTGGACCGGCGCGGACACCGCCTCAGCGCCGGTCGGTGGCGGTGTTCTCCCCGGCTCCGTCGGCGTCGGCCGCAGAAGTGCCGTCGGCCTCGACCGCCGACGCGGCCGGGGCCTCGCCCGCAGCGGCGCTGTCGGCCGTCGGCGTGTCCTGGGCGTCGGCCGTCGGCGTGCCGGCGTCGGCCGTGACCGGCTGGTCGGCGGTCACCACCGGGTCGGTGTCGACCGGGTCGGCTCCGGTCGCGGCGCGCTCCGTGGCCGGCGTGGTCCCACCGGCCGACGCGGCCTCGACGGCCGTCGCGGAACCGGCGACCGCCTCCGGGCCGGACGTGTCAGTCGTACGGGAGCTGGGGGAGTCGCCCCCGACGGGTGTCACCCCGGCCACCGGCACCGCCTCGACGGCCCCGGCCACCCCGGTCGCCGGGGCGGGCACGTCGACCACGTCGGCACCGCCGAAGAGCCGAGGCAGGGTCGTGGTGTACGCGTCCCGCAGCTCGTCCAGGCTGATCTGGAACTGCCCGCGCACCTCCAGCACGCCGCCGGTCGGGTCGGTGACGCCGATCGCCTCCACCGGCACCCCACGCTCGGCGCAGAGGGCGGTGAACGCCTTCTCGTGGCCGCGCGGCACCGAGACCAGGACCCGCGTGGCGGACTCGCTGAAGAGGTAGACGAACGGCAGCGAGCCGGTGGCGAACCGGTCCGGCAGGGCGATCCGCGCGCCGACGCCCCGCCGCAGGCAGGACTCGACCAGGCTCTGCGCGAGGCCGCCGTCGGAGAGGTCGTGGGCCGAGCTGAGGTGCCCGACCCGGGCGGCCTCGGCCAGCAGGTCGCCCAGCAACTGCTCGCGGGCCAGGTCGACCCGGGGCGGCACGCCACCGAGGTGACCGTGGGTCACCCAGGCCCACTCCGAGCCGGACAGCTCGTTGCGGGTCTCGCCGAGCAGGAAGATCAGGTCGTGCTCGGCCGCCGGCCGGGACGCGAAGCCCATCGGCACCCGCGTGGAGACGTCGTCCAGGACGCCGAGCACACCGACCACCGGGGTCGGGTGGATGGCCGCCGCCCCGGTCTGGTTGTAGAAGCTGACGTTGCCGCCGGTGACCGGGATGCCCAGTTCCTGGCAGCCGTCCGCGAGGCCGCGCACCGCCTCGGCGAACTGCCACATCACGCCCGGGTCCTCGGGCGATCCGAAGTTCAGGCAGTTGGTCACCGCGATCGGCTTGGCACCGGTCACCGCCACGTTCCGGTACGCCTCGGCGAGCGCCAGCCGGGTGCCGTGGTACGGGTCGAGGCGGGCGTACCGGCCGTTGCCGTCCACCGAGAGGGCGACGCCCAGCCCGGTGCGCTCGTCGATCCGGATCACGCCGGAGTCCTCCGGCTGGGCGAGCACGGTGTTGCCCAGCACGTACCGGTCGTACTGCTCGGTGACCCAGGTGCGGTCGCAGAGGTTCGGCGACGCGATCATGCGGAGCAGGGTCTCCCGCAGCGCGTCCGGCGTGGCCGGCCGGGGCAGCGTCTCGGCCCGGTCGGCCTGGAGCAGGATCAGGTCGGCCGGCTCCCGCATCGGACGGGCGTAGACCGGTCCGTCGTCGACCAGCGAGCCGGGCGGGACGTCCACCACGAGCTGGTCGCGCCAGGTGACGTACAACCGGCCGGGCTGCCCGTCCGGCGACGGCGCGGTGACCTCGCCGATGGCGGTGGCGAGCACGCCCCACTTGTCGGCGACCTTGAGCACCGCCTCCAGCTTCTCCGGCTCGACCACCAGCAGCATCCGCTCCTGGGACTCGCTGGCGAGGATCTCGTGCGGCTCCATGGAGGGTTCGCGCAGCGGCACCCGCTCCAGCCAGACCCGCATGCCGGTGCCGGCCGCCGCGGCGGTCTCGGTCAGCGCACAGGTGAGCCCGGCGCCGCCCAGGTCCTGGATGCCGACGACCAGTTCGGCGTCGTACAGCTCCAGGCACGCCTCGATGAGCAGCTTCTCGATGAACGGGTCACCGACCTGCACCGACGGGCGGCGCTTCTCGCTGCCCTCGTCGAAGGTGGCGCTGGCCAGCACCGACACGCCGCCGATGCCGTCCCGGCCGGTCTTGGCGCCCATCAGCACCACGACGTTGCCGGGGCCGGCGGCCTCCTTCTTCTGGAGCCGGTCGACCGGCAGCACGCCGAGGCAGAGCGCGTTGACCAGGGGGTTGCCCTGGTAGCAGGGGTCGAAGACCACCTCGCCGCCGATGTTGGGCAGGCCGAGGCAGTTGCCGTAGCCGCCGACGCCGGCCACCACGCCGGGCAGCACCCGGGCGGTGTCGGGGTGGTCGGCCGCGCCGAAGCGCAGCGGGTCCATCACCGCGACCGGGCGGGCGCCCATGGCGAGGATGTCCCGGACGATGCCGCCGACGCCGGTCGCCGCGCCCTGGTACGGCTCGACGAAGCTCGGGTGGTTGTGCGACTCGACCTTGAAGGTCACCGCCAGCCGGTCGGAGACCTGGACCACGCCCGCGTTCTCGCCGATGCCGGCGAGCAGCCGGTCGCTCGGCGGGGCCTTCTCACCGAACTGGCGCAGGTGCACCTTGCTCGACTTGTAGGAGCAGTGCTCGCTCCACATGATCGAGTACATCGCCAGCTCGGACTGGGTGGGACGCCGGTCGAGAATCTGCCGGATCCGGTCGTACTCGTCGTCCCGGAGCCCCAGTTCCGCGTAGGGCTGCAACTCGCCCGGGGTGTCCGTGGCCCGGGGCACGGTGTCGGTACGGCCGAACGGGCCGGCGGGAGTGGCGGGGCTGGCCGGGGCGTCGGCCACCGGACGCGGCTCGGCCGGGGCGCCTGTGGTGGGGTGCGCCGCCGGGTCCGGGTGGGTGGTCATGACCTCTCCTCGTTGCGCTCGTGGCCACCGCGTCGGGGGTGGCTGAGCCGACCGATGATCCGGTGGGGCTGGCTCACGCCGGCGCTCCCACCAGGTGCTTGAGGACCGAGGTGAAGAAGCCGAGGCCGTCCAGGGACGGGCCGGTGAGCGCCTCCACCGCGTGCTCCGGGTGCGGCATGATGCCGACCACGTTGCCGGCGGAGTTGGTGATCGCGGCGATGTCCCGCTGCGACCCGTTCGGGTTGCCGCCGAGGTAGCGGGCGACAACCCGGCCCTCGCCCTCGAGCCGGTCCAGGGTCGCGGTGTCGGCGACGTAACAGCCCTCGCCGTTCTTGACCGGGATGAGGATCTCCTGGCCGGCCTGGTACGTGTTCGTCCAGGCGGTGCCGGTCGCCTCGATGCGCAGGACCTGGTCCCGGTTACGGAAGTGCAGGTGCTGGTTGCGGGTGAGCGCGCCCGGGAGCAGGTGCGCCTCGCAGAGGATCTGGAAGCCGTTGCAGATGCCGAGCACGGGCAGCCCGCCCCGGGCGGCGTCGACGATCGTCTCCATCACCGGGGCGAACCGGGCGATCGCCCCGCAGCGCAGGTAGTCGCCGTAGGAGAAGCCACCGGGCAGCACCACGGCGTCGACGCCGTGCAGGTCGGCGTCACCGTGCCAGAGCCGGACCGGCTCACCCCCGGCGATCCGGACGGCGCGGGCGGCGTCCCCGTCGTCGAGCGAACCGGGGAAGGTCACCACGCCGATTCGGGCGGTCACGGCCGCGCTTCCACAGCGTCGTCGGCCTCGACGAGGCGGACGGTGAAGTCCTCGATGACCGGATTGGCGAGCAGCTTGTCGGCGATCTCCCGAGCCCGGTCCAGGTCCGGTTCACCGGTGAACTCGATCTCGATACGCCGACCGATCCGGACGGAGGCGACGTCACTGACGCCGAGCCGCGGCAGCGCGTTTGCGACGGCCTGGCCCTGCGGATCGAGAATCTCGGGCTTGAGCATGACGTCGACGACGACGCGAGGCACTGGGCACTCCTGACTGTGTACGCAGTTGGGTGCCGACCCACAACGGGCGAGCGCAGCCAGCCTACCTGGCAGATAGCGGTCCGGACGCACCGGCCGGCGACAGCCCGCGCAGTGATCCACATTACCGAGCGCAACGGGCGGGGGCCAGCACCGGGCGGGTCGCGCCGGCCGTGTCGCGCGGGCCCTCCGGAGGACACTCGGGCTACCTGATATGTAGCGATCAGTATCGATAGGACTCTTGTCGGTGAGCCCGCCGAACCCCTACTGTACGTCGACAGATATCGATGGCAAGCCGGCCGTCCGGCGGTCCACCGGCCCCGTCGACGGCTCTCCCGACCCGGTTCCCGGTAAACCCCGTGAAGGAGTCCCCCGCCATGCGAATCCGCTCCCTCGTCGCTGCGATCAGCGCCGCCTTCGTCGGCATGATCGGCCTCAGCTCGCCCGCCACGGCCGCCGAGCCCGCCCCGGTCACCCCGTACATCATCGGAGGCGGCTACGTCTCCTCCGCGCCGTGGGCCGCCGCGGTGTTCAGCAACGGCTCGTTCACCTGCTCCGGCAGCGTGATCTCCTCCGAGTGGGTGCTGACCGCCCGGCACTGCGTCGGCGGCACGATGTCGGTCCGGATCGGCAGCGTCTACTACGCCTCCGGCGGCACCACCCGCACCATCAGCGCCACCTACAGCCGCTACGACCTCGCGCTGATGCGCCTGTCGAGCCCGGTGAGCACCTCGTACGTCTCGCTGGCCAGCAGCAACCCGCCGAACGGCTCGACCAACACCATCTACGGCTGGGGCATGACCTGCTACAGCGGCTGCTCCGCCTCCAGCCAGCTCAAGACCGCCAGCGTGCAGGTGACCGGTCTCACCACCGACGCGTACGGCGGCCAGGCGATCCGGAGCAGCCGGATCAACGGCAACGCGTGGCGGGGCGACTCGGGCGGTCCGCAGTTCTACAACGGCCTGCAGGTCGGCGTCGCCTCCACCGCCGACGGCCGCACCATCCAGAACTACGGCAGCGTCGCGTACAACCGGGCCTGGATCACCTCGGTCTCCGGCGTCTGACCCGCCCCGGGTGAGCGGGAAGCGACCCCGCTGACCGCCTTTGCGACCCGACGTGCCGACTCGGCGCGGACGGCCCGGCTCGTGCCGGCCGTCCGCGCCGCGTCGTTTCGCAGCATCCGGCGAGGTGAACACGGCTCGCGAACCGCCCGCCGGGGCGGATGCCAACATCGATGACGTGCTGGTCGTGACGACGGATACGCTGCCCGGCTACGAGATCCGCCAAGTCCTCGGCGAAGTGGTGTCATCGATGGCCAGGACGCGGAACCCCTACCGCGAGGGTGTGAAGAACCTGCGCGGCGGCGCGTACGACCCGATGGCGCCGGACAACCTGACCCGCTGGCGTACGGACTCGGTGACCCGGCTCGGCGAGGAGGCCCGCCGCCTCGGCGCGAACGCCGTACTGGGGATGCGGTTCGACAGCCGGGACTGCGGCGAGATGTGGATGGAGGTGTGCGCCTACGGGACGGCGGTGGTCGTCGTACCCCGGGCGCCCGAGACCATGCCCCCGGACCAGCCGGTCGTCGCGGCGGACACCGCCCACCAGGCGGGCATCGCCGAGGCACCCGGCGGGGTGGCCGAACCGCCCAGCGCCCCGAACCTCTCCTCCGCCGCCGAAACCCCCACCCCACGCTCCTGACCCACCGCCGCAGGACGCGGTTGATCAAGAAGTTCGCGTCGGCCGAGGGCTCGGATCCTGACGCGAACTTCTTGATCAACGCGGGAGAGCGCCGGAGATGGTCAGAGGATGGGGGGTGGGGAGTAGGCGGCGGCCCCGGGGTGCTGGGTGACGATCTTCGCGATCCGGGCGGTGACCGAGGCGACCTGGGCGGCGGCGGCACCGACGAAGGCGGCGCGGTCGGCGACCAGGGCGTCGATCTCGGCCCGGGTGAGGCCGAGGCGGGAGTCGGCGGCCAGCCGGTCGAACAGGTCGTTGCCGGCGACGCCCCGCTCCCGCATGGCCAACGCCACCGCGACCGCGTGCTCCTTGATCGCCTCGTGCGCCACCTCGCGGCCCACGCCCCGGCGCACCGCCGCCACCAGGATCTTCGTGGTCGCCAGGAACGGCAGGAAGCGCTCCAGCTCCCGCTCGACCACCGCCGGGTACGCCCCGAACTCGTCGAGCACGGTGAGGAAGGTCTGGAACAGCCCGTCGGCGGCGAAGAAGGCGTCCGGCAGGGCCACCCGGCGCACCACCGAGCAGGAGACGTCCCCCTCGTTCCACTGGTCGCCGGCCAGTTCGCCGACCATCGACAGGTAACCCCGGATGATCACCGCGAAACCGTTGACCCGTTCGCTGGACCGGGTGTTCATCTTGTGCGGCATCGCGCTGGAGCCGACCTGGCCCGGCTTGAAGCCCTCGGTGACCAGCTCCTGGCCGACCATCAGCCGGATCGTGGTGGCCAGCGAGGAGGGGGCGGCGGCCACCTGGGAGAGCGCGGCGAGCACCGCGACGTCGATCGAGCGCGGATAGACCTGCCCGACGCTGTCCAGCACCCGGCTGAAGCCGAGGTGCTCGGCCACCCGCCGCTCCAACTCGGCGACCTTCTCCGCGTCGCCGTCGAAGAGGTCGAGCTGGTCGGCGGCGGTGCCGACCGGGCCCTTGATGCCCCGCAGCGGGTACCAGTCGATCAGGTCCGCCAGCCGCTCGTACGCGATGATCAGCTCCTCGGCGGCCGACGCGAAGCGCTTGCCCAGCGTGGTGGCCTGCGCGGCGACGTTGTGCGACCGCCCGGTCATCACCAGCCCGGAGTGCTCGTGGGCGAGCCAGGCCAGCCGGGCCAGCGCGGCCACCACCCGGTCCCGGACCAGCTCCAGCGAGCGACGCACCTGGAGCTGCTCGACGTTCTCGGTGAGATCCCGCGAGGTCATCCCCTTGTGCACGTGCTCGTGGCCGGCGAGCGCGTTGAACTCCTCGATCCGGGCCTTCACGTCGTGCCGGGTGACCCGTTCCCGGGCCGCGATCGAGGCCAGGTCGACGTCGGGCAGCACCCGCTCGTACGCCTCGACGACCCCGTCCGGCACCGTGACGCCGAGGTCGCGCTGTGCCCGGAGCACGGCGAGCCAGAGCTGCCGTTCCAGGCGCACCTTCTCCTCCGGGGACCAGAGGGCGGCCAGCTCGGGTGAGGCGTAACGGTTGGCGAGCACGTTCGGGATCGTCGTCACCCGGTCATTCTCCGGTACGCGCACCGCGCCGCCCCACCCAGGTCAGAGCCCTCGTGGCGACGCTCGCGCGGATCGGCGCACCCGGTGGCGGCCGAGTCGGCCGCGTCGGCGGAGTCCCGGGCGGCCGGGTCGGCGGAGCCCGGTGCGCCTGGGTCCGTCGGACCCCGTCCGGCCGCACCCCGGACGGGATCGGAACGCGCCCGGTCGGCCGGAGCCAACGACGGTCGCGGATCTCCCGCCACCCGTTGCACCGACCGGGGCGCGTCGCTAAGGTGCGTGGCAGAGGCCGGCATCTCCCCCCGTGGATGCCGGCCTCTGCATTACCGGATCGACGCTTGTCCCCCCGGACGCGATACCGGAATGAGATGGCGACCAGGTCCCGCCCACGCGCCAACATCGATGAGCCTACGATGGATGCGCTGAGGACGTCAACTGACGTTAATGGCATATGAACATCAATTAATCTCAGCTTCCCCGATGGCGGAGGTGACGCCGTGAGCAGCACAGCCGAGGGTGGCACGTCGTTCGCGGACCGGCTCAACCTGCTCTTCGACACGGTCCGGCCGGCCGGTCGGGAGGCCCCGCACAGCAACAAGGACGTGGCGGGCGCAATTAGGGCGACCGGAGGGTCCATCTCCGACGTATATATCTGGCAATTACGCACAGGCCGCCGGACGAACCCCACCAAAGAGCACATAGAAGCGCTGGCGCAGTTCTTCGGGGTGAGCCCGGCGTACTTCTTCGACGACGAGCAGGCCCGGCACACGATCGCCGACCTCCGCACGCTTGACGCGCTGCGCAAACTCCAGGTGCAGCACGTGTCCCTGCGTACGGTGCTCCAGCACAAGGGGCTCTCCCCGGCCAGCCAACAGGTCATCCAGCAGATGGTGGACCGCTGTCTGGAACTGGAGGGGCTGGCCGGGCGGGAGACCGGGCCGACGGAGGACGGACGATCATGACCGGGTGGCGTGCCAAACGACGGTTGACGCGCCTCACCAGCGGTATCCGGATCCCGGCCACGGCGGACAGCGCCGCGCTCTGCGGCGCCGTGGCCGAACGCCTCGACCGGCCCATCCAGCTCCTCGCCCTGCCCCTGCCCACCGACGCGCCGTGCGGCATCGTGATCTCCACGCCGCAGAGTCACTACGTGGCGTACGACAACCAGACCAGTCCACTGCATCAGCGGCACATCGTCGCCCACGAGCTGGGCCACCTGCTCGCCGGGCACGCCGCCCGACCGGTCGACGCCGTCGACCTGACCCGCCTGCTCATGCCGACCCTCGACCCCGACATGGTCACCTCGGTGCTCGGCCGGGTGCCCGGCTACGACGAACGAGCCGAGTGGGAGGCCGAGGTCATCGCCGGCCTGCTCCGCAAGCACGCCGCCCGCCGGAAGGCCCCGCCCAGCGTCGACGCCGACCCGTCGACCGCGGCCGTCGTCGACCGGATCCGGCAGTCCCTCGGCGGTCCGTGAGGCGTGCACGACCTCCTCTACCCGGGGTTGGCCGTCCTGGCCTGGACGGCGGCCGGCGTACGGCTGGCCACCACCCTGCGCGACGCCACCGGCAACCCGGCCCGGGCTGCGGTGACCAGCACGTTCGCCCTGTTGGCGCTGACCTTCACCGTCTCCACGCCGGCCGTCTGGGCGTTCGCCGACCGGGCCATCGGCGTCGACAACATCGCCGCGCTCATCGCCCACCTCTGCGTGGTCGGCTTCTCCACCAGCATCCAGGTGCTGCTGCTCTGGTGGACCAACCCGCCCGAGCGGGCCGGCCGACACAGCCGCTACCGGCTGGTCGCCCTGGGCGTGGTCGTCCTGGTCCTCGGGGTGCTCTTCTTCGGCGTCGGCCCGACCGACACGCACAGCACCGACTTCGTGGCCACCTACGCCCACCGGCCACAACTCGCCGCCTACCTGCTGATGTATCTCGCCGCCTTCTCGGCGGGGCTGATCGACATCATCCGCATCTGCTGGCCGTACGCCCGGCTGGTCGGCCCCGGCTGGCTGCGCCGGGGGTTGCGCACCACGGCGGTCGGTGCCGCCGTCGGGCTGGTGTACACCCTGGCCCGCGTCCGCGACGTGATCGCCGCCATCTGCTGGGACGACCTGCCCCGGATGGAGTGGCTGGTCCCGATCACCGCCAGCACCGGGGCGCTGCTGGTCATCGGCGGGCTCACCATGCCCGCCTGGGGTCCCCGGCTCGCCGCCGTGCCCGGCACCGCGCACCGGATCCGGCTGCTCCGACAGTTGCGCCCACTCTGGGTCGCCCTCTGCGCCGCCGTACCGGCCGTGCGCCTCGCCCACGACCGACGCTGGTGGCGACCGGCCGACCGGCTGCACCGCCGGGTCATCGAGATCTACGACGCGCGGCTGGTGCTGCGGCCGTACCTCAGCGAAGCCGTCGGGGACCGGGCCCGCCGCCACGCGGAGGCCGGCGGCCTCGGCGGCGACGACCTGGCCGCCGTGGTGGAGGCCGCGAAGCTGCGGGCCGCGCTGGCCGCGATGCGCGCCGACGTCCGCCCACGCCGCCCGGAGCTGCCCGACCCGCCCGATCCGGCCCTCGACGAGGTACGCGAGGTCGAGCAGCTGGCCCGAGTCGCCCGCGCGTTCGCCACCTCCCCCCTGGTCGGTGCCGCCGTCCGGGAAACCGCCGACGACGCCTGATCACCGCGGCGAACGGCGGCAGAAGGCAGCCGGAGGGATCGAGTGGTGGCCGGCTGTGATCAGGCTGAGGGATGGTGGCAGAGCCAGATGTACGCCTCCGGCTGGTCCCGGTTCCACTCGTCGGCCTGCTCCTGCGGCACCGCGCGGAACCCGGCGGCGGTGTAACAGCGCAGTGCGGGGGTGTTGGCGGGGTTCACCCGCAGGCACACCGCCGGCTTCCGGCGCAGCGCCTCCCCGGTCAGCAGGGCAACGAACCGACGCCCCATGCCGCGACCCCGGTGTCCCGGCGCGACGATCAGGCGGGCCAGCTCCACCTCGGCCTCGTCCTCGTCCACCCACATCTCGCCGAACCCGACCAGCTCACCGGCCTCCACCAGCCCGTACGCCTCGGTGTCCGGCTGCGCCACCCAGCCGGCGACCGTCTCCGGGGTGACCTCGTCCCGGGAACACCACCACCGGGTCTCCTCGACCGACGCGGCCCACCCGGCCACCGTCCCGGCGTACGCTCCGTCGAACCGCACCAGCTCCAGCTCCATGCGCCGCCCCTTCCCTCACAATCGATGGCGTCGCCGGCGGCGGTGAATCGCGCGGAAGTCGTCCTGCCGGGGACCTCCGCCGGCCGCCCCTGCCCGTAGATGCCAGGCCCGCACCGCCGGATGGGACACCCCGTATCGCGTCCGGTCACCGCCGGGTGAGCGTGCGCCAGCGTAACGACGGCGGACCTTGATGAGGACCGAATTGCCGACGTCACGACACCGGTCGGGCGTGCGTCAGGCGCGACCAGCCCGAGCGGTGAGCGGATGATCGGATCGGACCGCAGCGGTCGGGCGCGGACCAGGCGCCGAAGCCCAGAGTTGATGCCGGAAGGGAGGTCCTCTTGATCTCGGCACTCAACCGGCTGGTCGACCACGTGGAGAAGCACCTCACCGAGGAGCTCGACCTCGACGGGTTGGCCAGGAAGCTCGGCACGACCGAGTACCACCTACGCCGGATGTTCTCCTCGCTGGCCGGCATGCCGGTCTCGGAGTACGTGCGCCGGCGCCGCATGACGGCCGCTGCGGCTGACGTCGTCAGCGGCGACGACGACCTACTGTCCATCGCGGTACGGCACGGGTACGGCTCGACCGAGGCGTTCGGGCGAGCGTTCCGGGCGGTGCACGGTGCCGGCCTCAGCGAGGTACGCCGTGACGGAGGCCCCCTACGCACACAACCACAGCTCAGGTTCCGCCTGACCGTCGAAGGGAGCACTCCCATGGACACCCGCATCGTCGACCGCCCCGCGTTCCGGCTCGTCGGACACTCGGCCCGGGTCCCGTTGATCTACGAGGGCGTCAACCCGCACATCCACCGGCATGTCACCTCGTTCCCGCCGGAGGAGCACCTGCGGTTGAAGGCGATGAGCAACACCGAGCCGGCCGGGATCCTCGCGGTCAGCGACGACCTCGACGCCGACTCCGCCGAAGGCACCGAGTTGACCTACCTGCACGGGGTCGCGATCACCGGCGACACCCCGCCACCCGACGGGCTGGACGCCATCGAGGTCCCGGCCGGTACGTGGGCGGTCTTCCGCAGCTCGGGGCCGTACCCGAGCACGCTCCAGCAGACCTGGGCCGCGACCGCCACCGAGTGGTTCCCCTCGAACCGGTGGCGGTTGCGGCCGGGTCCGTCGATCGTCGCGGTCCTCGAACGCGCCGAGGACTTCAGCACCGCGACCTGTGAACTGTGGCTGCCCGTAGAGCCGACGTGACCAGCTCCACAAACACCTGACCCGCACCGGACCCCGACATCCGGCCCGGCCGCCTATCGGTCCTACACCCGAGGCGGCCGGGCCGACCCGAGTCCGTCAATTCGACCGGTCGGTCGTCGAGCAGCATCAGCCGACGGCGCACCACGACCATGGCACCTGGCTCGACGCCAAGAGCAGTGGCGACTTCGGCCGGAGCCACCACCTCCGCGGCCCCCAGCAGCTGCTGGCTCCCGACACCGCCGCCAGCCGCAGCCTCGGCCTTCCAGGCTTCAGCCGCACCAGTCGTGACATAGGGCATGGAGACGCTCAGCCAACCCTGGTTAGCCATGGTCAACCTCCAAGTCACGTGGGTTCGCCTGGACAGCGTAGGCAGGCCAGGGACGCTCGCCTCGTACATGTTGGACGCCCTCGCGGAACGTCCCGACCTCTCCCCGGCGGAGCTTCGGGGCCGCTTCCTGGGCTGGCTTCCCCGCCGTCGCTGACCACCAGTGGCGGCCGGTCTCCGACGAGACCGACCGCCACCAGGGTTCGCCGCTAGTCGGCCGTGAAGGCGAGGTTCGGGGAGAGCGCGATGGCCAGTTGCTGCTTCTCGGTCAGTGCGAAGGCCGGTCCGATGCCGCCGCTGGTCTGGTTCACCTCGAGCCGGGAGCCGTCCTCGCGAAGCACGACGATCGTCCGCTTGCCGGCGCGGGTGCTGTCCTTCTCGGTGATGTCGGTGGTGATCCGGTACCGCTCGCCCTTCGGCCCCTCACCGTGGCGGCAGCTGACGGCCTTGGACGGCTTGCCGCAGGTGAGCCCGCCACCCGGTCCGATGCGTCGGATGTTCACCGAGAAGAGCGCCGGGCGGGCCGACCCCTTGGTGATCTTGGCTCCCCCTGAGTAGCTGTCGATGGTGTTCTCGCCCCTGGATTCCGACCACACCTTCTCCAGCTCGACCGAGTGGCCTCCCGTGATGCCGGGCACCTGGGCACGCAACGCGGCGAGGACGGCCTTGTCGAGCCGTTCCTTCTGGGCGGGGTCCTCCGGAGCGCTCGGCCAGATCGCCGGGCCCGATGGCGCCTCCCTGCCGGGAGGCAGGGGACCGAGTTCCACGGCCGGATCGGACGCGACGGCGGTCATCTGCTCGACCGTCAGCGGAGGCGGCCCCTGGGACAGGGTGTTTCTCAGGTGCAGGATGACCGCGGTGCCGTTCGGCCGTAACACGGTGACCATGCGGGTCTGCCAGTAGTCGCGCTCGGGTGCGCCGGTGGCATGGGGAACTTCCGCGATCCGGACCTGTCGGCCGTTCGACCCGGTGCTCTCCCGACACTCTTCGGCAGCGACCTGCTCCCTGGTGCAGGGCGACTGCTCGAACTGGTGCCGGGCGTTCCGCGTCACCTGTACTGCCAGGGTGCCCTGGGCAGCTCCGACGGCGATGTTGCCCTGGACGGAGAAGCCTTCGACGGTGTCGCGGGAGCTCTGGTTCGTCGTCCATTCGGGCCGGTCGTGGGGGGTGGTGGAATCCGGCCAGGTGATCCAGGGGGCGACGCGTCTCAGGGACGCGACGACGACGGCGTCGACGCGCTGCCAGTCCGCCTCGGTGCCGGCCATGGTGACTCCGGGGTCGACGCCCGGTGGGACGGCCGAGGTGTGCGGGCCCCACAGCAGGTTGGCGGTGAGGGTCACCGCCAGGACGGCAGCCGCGCCGGCTCCGCCACCTCCCCAGAGCCGTAGCTTCCTGGCCCGTCGTTGCCGGCTGATGATGTGGTCGACGTCGATTGTCGAGACCGGCGAGTGTCCGATCGCCTCGTCGAGTGCCTGTCGGTAGCTCATGCCCACTCCTCCCTGGGACGTCCGGCCGGGTTGGCGGCGAGGGCGCGCAGCGCGTCGAGGCCGCGCGCGGCCTGACTCTTGACCGTGCCGGGGCTGATGCCGAGGATCCCGGCGGTCTCCTCCACCGACAGGTCGCAGTAGAAGCGCAGGACGACCACCGCCCGACGCCGGACCGGCAGTTGTCCGAGCAGGTCGAGCAGCATCTCCCGGTCGGCGAGGGCGGGCTCGGCCTGGTACAGGTCCACCTTTTCGGGGAGTTCGTCGACGCTGCGTTCGCGTCGCCACGGCCGGCGTCGCTCGTCCAGCCAGGCGTTGGTCAGCATGCCGCGCACGTACGCGTCGAGGTTCTCCACCGTGCGGACCCGCCGCCAGTGCCGGTAGAGCTTGCCGAAGGTGATGGAGACCAGGTCGTCGGCGGTGTGCCAGTCGCGGCAGAGCAGGTACGCCGTCCGGCGCAGCGAATCCAGCCGGGCGACCACGAACTGCCGGTACTCCTCCTCGTCCGCGCATCTCACCGCACGGAACCCGCGTTTACCGTCATGCCCAGGAAACGGAGGGTGTCGCCCCGGAGGTTGCCTCGACCGTGGTGGCGAACGGCCTCGGGAAGGGCCGTTCGCCACTACGATCCGGAGGGCGGTCAGGTCTCACGGGGGAGCGGGGCGGCCGGTCAGGGCCTGGTGGAGGGCCCGGCAGGCGGCGTCCTCGGTGTCGTGGGTCTCCCGGACGTCGTGGACGCCGCGCTCGTAGAGGCCGATCTCCCACCGGCCGTCGGGGGCCCGGCGCAGGAACCAGAAGTCCGGCGGGAGCGGCACGTGTTCGTGGACGTCCTCCAGCTCGAAGGCCTCCGGGGAGAGCCCGGTGTGCAGCAGGACGTTACGCAACTCGTGCCGGTCCACCCGCCGTCTCCTGTCCTCCTCGATCCACCACCGCTCAGCAGACGGTGACACCGGCCGTGGTGCCGCACTGCCCCTGTGGCGTGGCGGTGAGATCCTCCTCCACCAGGTACCCGTTCTCGATCAACCAGGTGATGCTGAGCTTCGCGCCGGCCTCGGGCAGGTACTTCTGCTCCAGTTTGAACTGGGTGCCCATTCCGGGCTGGGCGAACCAGGGCGCGGTCGGCCCGGAGTCGACGGTGAACGACTTGAGCACGCAGTAGACGTGGTAGTTGGCCAGCGGCGCGGTTTCCGGGGTGCTCAGGTTGGCCGGCGGCAGCGACCGGGAGCCGAACGGCGTGCCGAGCGGCGAGAGGTAGGCGCCGCCCGGAAAGCCGAACCGGTCGAGCCGGTAGCCGGGAAGCAGGGTCTGCGCCGCCTTGACCGGGCTGCCCTCCGACCCGACGACGAACCCGCCGGCCGGCGGGTAGACGTACGACTTCTGCGCCGCGTTCGTGTACTGGTCGAGGAACTCCTGCTCGGTGAGCCCACCGAAACGCTTGTACCCGCCGAGCAGCGGCCCGACCGGGTCGGAGGTCAGCGCCTGGGACGGGCCGAGGAGCTGGTTGTCGTCGTACGCGGTGGTCGGCGGCGCGTTCGGGGGCGTACCCGGTCGGCATGGCGAGGCGGACGCCCGACTGTCCTGCTGCTGGCCGCCGGTCTGGCTGCCCGGGGGCGAGGGCGTCGGACTCTGCTCGACGCTGGGCGAAGGCGAAGGCGAAGGCGAAGGCGAGGGCGTGGCGGGCGCGGTGACCGGCTGCCCGATGACCGCGCCCGCCGGTTGGGCGGGCAGCGGAAGCAGGACGAAAGCGACACCGGCCAGTAGCGCCAGAAGTCGACGGTCGATCGCCATGGGAACCTCCTGAAGACGATGGATCAGTGACCTTCATCCTCAAGAAGTTTGTACGTGAATGTGAGCAGCCATACCTTTCATACTCCAAAGGAGGAAAGTGCTCACATCTCCCTTTTGCCTGGATCGCTCCCGTTCCCTGATCTGCCGCTCGACCACCAGCGCACGACTACCACCGACCCGCCGGCGTACGCCAGTGGGGCTCAGCGCTCCAGGATCGCCGTGACGCCCTGGCCGCCGGCCGCGCAGATCGAGATCAACCCCCGGCCGCCGCCCTGCTCGGCGAGCAGTTTCGCCAGCGTGGCGACGATCCGGCCACCGGTCGCGGCGAACGGGTGCCCGGCCGCCAGCGACGATCCGTTGACGTTGAGCCTGTCCCGGTCGATCGGGCCGAGCGGCGTGTCCAGACCGAGCCGTTCCTTGCAGAACTCCGGCGACTCCCAGGCGGCGAGGGTGGCCAGCACCTGCGAGGCGAACGCCTCGTGGATCTCGTAGTAGTCGAAATCCTGCAACGTCAACCCGGCGCGGGCGAGCATCCGGGGCACCGCGTACGCGGGGGCCATCAGCAGCCCCTCGTCGCCGTGCACGAAGTCCACCGCCGCCGTCTCGGACCAGGTGAACCAGGCGAGCACCGGCAGACTCCGCTCCCGCGCCCACTCCTCGCTGGCCAGCAGCACCGTCGACGCGCCGTCGGTCAGTGGGGAGGAGTTCCCGGCGGTCATGGTGGCCAGTCCACCGTCGGCCCCCTTCGTGCCGAACACCGGCTTCAGGCCGCCGAGCCTCTCCAGGGTGGTGTCCGGGCGGAGGTTCTGGTCGCGGGTCAGCCCCAGGTACGGCGTGACCAGGTCGTCGAAGAACCCCCGGTCGTACGCGGCGGCGAGCCGCTGGTGCGAACGGAGCGCCAACTCGTCCTGGGCCTGGCGGTCGACGCTCCAGCGCAGGGCGGTGCGGGCGGCATGCTCGCCCATCGACAGCCCGGTACGTGGCTCCGCGTTGCGCGGGATCTCCGGCTTGAAGGGCTGGTGCGGACGGAGCTTCGCGGCGATCCTCAGCCGCTGGCCGAGGGTGCGGGCAGAGTTGAGTTGGAGCAGGGTGCGGCGCATGTCCTCGTTGACGGCGAGCGGGGCGTCGGAGGTGGTGTCCACGCCGCCGGCCACACCGACGTCGATCTGTCCGAGGGCGATCTTGTTGGCGACCAGGATGGCCGCCTCCAGCCCGGTGCCGCACGCCTGCTGGATGTCGTACGCGGGGGTGTGCGGGTCGAGCTTCGAGCCGAGCACCACCTCGCGGGTCAGGTTGAAGTCCCGGGAGTGCTTGAGCACCGCCCCGGCGACCACCTCGCCGAGCCGCTGCCCGGCCAGGCCGAACCGGGCGACCAGACCGTCGAGCGCCGCGCCGAGCATGTCGGCGTTGGACGCGCTCGCGTACCGCGAGCTGGACCGGGCGAAGGGGATCCGGTTCCCGCCGATCACCGCGACCCGTCGGATGCTCTGCACGATCCCGCCTCCTCGAAACACTTGCCCCAACCCTACTCACCAGTAGGCTACGCCTATGACCGACAGGTACGCGAGCTTCGTCCAATCGGGGGCCGGTCGCGCGCTGGTCAAGCGCCTCGGGCTGCCCGACCCGCCCCGCCTGCGCCGGCACCGCCCCGGTGACCCACTGCTGCCCGGCCCTGCCCTGCTCGGTGCCGCGACCGCGGGTCGACTCGCCGAACCGGTCGGCCGGATCCTCCGCGCCGCCGGGGTCGAGCCGACCACCGACGATCCGGCCGCCGGGGGCGACGTGGCCGCCGCGTCCGCCGACACCCGCTTCGGTGCCCTGGTGTACGACGCCACCGGCATCACCGAATCGACCGGCCTGCGGCAGCTCTACGACTTCTTCCACCCGTACGCCCGGTCGCTGCACGCCAGCGGGCGGGTGGTGGTGCTCGGCACCCCGCCCGACCAGTGCGCCACCCCGCGCGAGGCCACCGCCCAGCGGGCCCTCGAAGGGCTGACCCGCAGCATCGGCAAGGAGTTCGGCCGGGGCGTCACCGCGCAACTGGTGTACGTCACCGTCGACGGGGACGCCGGCACGGAGACCGGCCTGGAGGCGACCCTGCGGTTCCTGCTCTCCGGCCGCTCGGCGTACGTCTCCGGGCAGGTGATCCGGGTCGGCACCGGCCCGGCCACCGCACCGGCCGACTGGGACCGCCCGCTGGACGGGCAGGTCGTCCTGGTCACCGGAGCGGCCCGGGGCATCGGCGCGGCCCTGGCCCGGGTGCTGGCCCGCGACGGCGCACAGGTGGTCGTGCTGGACATCCCCGAGGCCGGGGACGAGCTGGCCGCCGTGGCCAACGAGATCGGCGGCACCGCCGTGCAGCTCGACCTGACCGCGCCGAACGCCGCCACCCGCCTCGCCGACCACCTCGCCGCCCGGCACGGCCGGGTGGACGTGGTGGTGCACAACGCCGGCATCACCCGGGACAAGACCATCGCCCGGATGAACGCCGACCGGTGGGACCAGGTCATCGACGTGAACCTCTCCAGCCAGGAACGCATCAACGACGTGCTGCTGGAGCGGGAACTCATCCCGCGCGGCGGCCGGATCGTCTCGGTCTCGTCGATCGCCGGGATCGCCGGCAACCGGGGCCAGACCAACTACGCCACCAGCAAGGCCGGCGTGATCGGGCTGGTCCACTCGCTGGCCCCGGCGCTGGCCGAGCGGGGGATCAGCGTCAACGCGGTGGCTCCCGGGTTCATCGAGACCCGGTTGACCGCCCGGATCCCGCTGGCGCTGCGGGAGGCGGGCCGCCGGATGAACAGCATGTCCCAGGGCGGCCTGCCGGTGGACGTCGCGGAGACCATCGGCTGGCTGGCCTGGCCCGCCTCCGGTGCGGTCACCGGCAACGTGGTCCGGGTCTGCGGCCAGAGCCTGCTGGGGGCGTGATGGGCAGGCGGGAGATCGAGCTGCCGCGCCTGCCCGCGTCGGGGCCGCTCTACCGGCGGGCGGTGCTCGGCTCGCTGCCCGGGGTGGGCGGCCGGCGCTCCGGTGAGTTGCCGGACGTCGCGCTGAGCGTCCGGGGCGTCACCGTGGACCGGGCGCACCTGGCGGACTACGACCGGGTCTGCGGGTTCCGGCTGACCGATGCGCTGCCCGGGACGTACCCGCACGTCATGGGGTTTCCGCTGGCGTTGCGGCTGATCAGCGCCCCGGGCTTCCCGATCCCGTTGGCCGGCGTGGTGCACGTGGGCAACCGGATCACCGTGCACCGGCCGGTCGACGCGGGCGAGGCCCTGGACTTCACCACGTACGCGGAGAACCTGCGCCCGCACCCGCGCGGCCGGCAGCTCGACGTGGTGCTGGTCGCCGCGGTCGACGGGCAGGAGGTCTGGCGGGGCGTGTCGACGTACCTCGGGCGGGAGCGGTCGGCGACCGGCGGACCGCGGAAGCAGAGCGAGTGGGCACCGGCTCCGACCGGGCCGGCGCTGTGGCGGGTCGGTCCCCGGGTGGGCCGGGACTACGCCCGGGTTTCCGGGGACCACAATCCGATCCACACCTCGCGACTGGGCGCGCGGCTGCTCGGCCAGCCGCGCCCGATCGCGCACGGCATGTGGAGCAAGGCCCGCTGCCTGGCCACGCTGGCGTCCCGCCTGCCGGCGGCGTACACGGTGGAGGTGGCGTTCAAGCTGGCGATCCCGCTGCCCTCGACGGTCGCCTTCAGCCCCCTGCCCGACGGCGGGTTCGCCCTACACGACGCCCGCACCGGCCGTCCCCACTTGGTGGGCCAGCTCACCTGACCGGTCCAGGCCGCTCCCGCATCGGCACGGGTGCAGGCTGGCCACGGGTCTAGAGCAGCCCGTGCCTGCGGGTGTAGGCCGGAAAGTCGGCATCCGTGATGGCCACACCTTTCCGCAGCTCGGCGGCAGCCAGGACGGACGCCTCCCCGAGATTGCGCTTCCCGGCACCGAGCCGGGTGGCCCACAACGTGAAGCACCGCACCTCGTCGAGAGTGTCCAGCTGGGCTCTGCGCAGCCAGCTCACCTCACACGCGGCGGTCAGCTCCGGACGGGTCGCAGCGCCTACCCGTAACTCCTCGATCACCACGTGCGTCGTCCAGCAGTCCGCGTCCATCAGCAGGTCTTGAAGTACGTCCAACCGGTCGGCGAGCGTGAAGTGGTGCAGAACCATCGTGTCGAGCACAAGAACGCGGTTCGCCTGTGCCCACAGGCTCACGGCGCGATCTCCAGGTCGTCCTCCTCCGGTAGATCCGCCTCCGTGATCTGGCCGTGCATGAGTTCGATTGCTCTGACCCGGGTGATCTGGTTCGCCCGCCAGGCATCCATCACTGCCTGCGCGTAAAGGGGTGGAACCCGCACCGACGCGAGATCAGGTTGGGGCACCCACCCCACAGCCTCCATGAACTCGGCGTGAGTGGGGCGGGGGTGACTCCATGCCTTCCGGGTCGCCACATCGATCACCCCGGCCCGCTCCGCCTGCCGCAGTGCCAGCAACCAGGAGGTGCGATACCGGGCGGCGTAACCGATCAGCTGGTTCCGGGTCATCGGACCGGCAGGCCGATTGGCCAGCGCATCAGCGGGCAGCAGCAACTCTGCCGCGAAGGCATCGATTGCCGCCTCCCGATCCGCGCGAGAGGTACTGACGCCCAGGTCACTCGAATACTCGTCGCCGATGATGAGGTGACCCAGCTCGTGCGCGGCAGTGGCTCGCCGGCGACCGGGATCGCCCTTCGTGCTCACGACCGCGACGGCGAACTCCGCGTCGATCAGCGACGCCCCGTCACCGGGCAGGTCGGTGACCAGCACCCACTGACCAGCGCACGTACAGATGTCCATGAGGCTGCCTATCGGCTCGTCGCCGAGGCCGAGTTGCTGCCGCAGCCATCGGGCCGCCTGTAGTGCGATAATCGCACACCTTGCCGTTCCGGTGGGCCAGACCACAGTCGCATTTGCGCAGGACCCCAAACCAGGGCTCGACAGTCACCCGGTCGTGGAGTATGTTCTTCTCAAGTTGAGTTGTTCTCTAACTGAGAGAGACGAGCGCGTGGACGAGCAGGAGTTCCTGGCGGGGTACGACCCCTCCGCGTATCCGACGGTCGCGGTCACCGTGGACGTGGTCGCC
The DNA here is from genome assembly GCF_044459745.1 of Micromonospora sp. NPDC050187. Classification (NCBI taxonomy): domain Bacteria; kingdom Bacillati; phylum Actinomycetota; class Actinomycetes; order Micromonosporales; family Micromonosporaceae; genus Micromonospora; species Micromonospora sp. NPDC050187. Next base: position 60,728 of record NZ_JBITJH010000005.1, on the reverse strand, counting down.
CTGACCATCCGCGAGGGAGCGCTGCACCTGCTGCTGGTCCGGCGCGGTCAACCGCCGTACGCAGGGCACTGGGCGCTGCCCGGCGGGTTCGTCCAACCCGACGAGGACCTCGCCACCGGGGCGCGCCGGGAGCTGGCCGAGGAGACCGGCCTGGGCGACGAACAGATGCGCCGCGTCCATCTCGAACAACTCGGCAGCTACGGCGATCCGGACCGCGATCCCCGGATGCGGATCGTCTCCATCGCCCACCTGGCCTTCGCCCCCGACCTGCCCGACCCGGTCGCCGCCAGCGACGCCGCCGAGGCGGCCTGGCTGCCGGTGGACGCGCTCGGCAACCGGCAACTCGCCTTCGACCACGCCCGGATCGTCGACGAGGGGCTGGAGCGGGCCCGCGCCAAGCTGGAGTACACCCCGCTGGCCACCCGCTTCCTCGACGCCGAGTTCACCATCAGCGAGCTGCGCGGCGTCTACGAGACGGTCTGGGGCCACCCGCTGCACGCCGGCAACTTCCACCGCAAGGTGCTCTCCGTACCGGGCTTCGTGGAGAGCACCGGCGCGACCACCGAGCGCGGCGGGGCCCGTGGCGGCCCGCGAGCGAAGCTCTACCGGGCCGGTGACGCCCGGCTGCTCCACCCGGCGCTGCTGCGCCCCGCCCGGGAGGAGGAGATCCGGTGAGGACGGAGGAGGCGATCCGCCTGGTCGCGGCGGCGCGCACCGACGACGACCTGTTCGGCACCGACGCGCCGGCCCACCGGTACCGCGAACTGGTCGCGGCCCTGCATCCCGACCGGCTCGGTCGGGCCGACGACCGGATGCGCGCCGCCGCCACCGACGCGTTCGTCGAGGTCACCACCCGCTGGCGGGCGACGACCCACGGTTCGGGGATCCTGCTCGGCGACTACCGGCTCGGCCGGCTCGCGTACCCCGGTGACCTGGCCGACCTGTACGACGTCGGGGCGGACCGGCTACTCAAGCTGCCCCGCCAGCCCGGCGACAACGACCTGATGGCCCGCGAGGCACACGCGCTGCGCATCCTTGAGGAGCGGGGCGACCCACGCCACCTGCCGTACGTGCCCCGGCTGGTCGACTCGTTCCGGCACCGGGACGCGGCCACCGGCGCGGAGCGGCGGGTCAACGTGCTGGCCGCCGTACCAGGGTTGCACAGCCTGGACGACGTGCGCCGGGCGTACCCGGACGGGCTGGACGGCCGGGACGCGGCCTGGATGTGGCGGCGGCTGCTGGTCGCCCTCGGCCTGGCCCACCGGGCCGGCGTGGTCCACGGCGCGGTGCTCCCCCGGCACGTGCTGATCGAGCCGGACGCGCACGGCGTGGTGCTGGTCGACTGGTGTTTCGCGGTGGTCGACGGCGGCACCGTCCCGGCGATGGTGCCCGGCCACGAGGACTGGTATCCGGCCGAGGTCACCGCGAAGCGGCCGTGCGGGCCGGGCACCGACCTCGCGATGGCCGCCCGCTGCATGACCTGGCTGATGGGCGACCGCGCCCCGCGCGAACTGCGTGCCTTCGCCGACGGCTGCCGCCTGCCGGCACTGACCGCCCGACCCGACGACGCCTGGCGACTGCTCGGCGAACTCGACGAGGTGCTGGAACGGCTCTACGGGCCGCGCACCTTCCGCCCCTTCACCCTCAATCCCTAGGGAGGCTGCCATGGGCAGTGGAATCTGGTCCACCAACGTGTACGACGCCGCCGACCGTTACCGGAAGGCCACCGGGAAGAGCGCCTTCTCCTACAGCGACAGCGGGGCCCGCACCGTGCACCCCGACCTCGACCCGCGCGGGACGACCCGGGAGAGCCGCGACTCCGACGAGCACCCGCAGTCGACCCCCATCGCGGTGCTCTTCGACGTGACCGGCTCGATGGGGCACGTGCCGCGCACCCTCCAGGCCAAGCTGCCGCAGTTGCTCGGGCTGCTGCTGCGCCAGGGCTACGCCCGTGACCCGCAGGTGATGTTCGGCGCGATCGGCGACGCCACCTGCGACCGGGCGCCGTTGCAGGTCGGGCAGTTCGAGTCGGACAACCGGATGGACGACGACCTCGGCAAGATCGTGCTGGAGGGCGGCGGCGGCGGCCAGATGATGGAGTCGTACGAGCTGGCCATGTACTTCATGGCCCGGCACACGGTCACCGACTCCTGGGAGAAGCGGGGCCGGCGCGGCTACCTCTTCATCATCGGCGACGAGCTGGCCTACGGAAAGGTCAAGCGCCGCGAGGTGTCCAAGGTGGTCGGCGAGGACCTGGGCGAGGACGTGCCGGTGCGCCAGATCGTCGACGAGGTGACCCGACGCTGGGACACCTACTACCTCCTCCCCGCCGGCAGCCACTACTCCGGCAGCCGGAAGGTGCTCGACTTCTGGCGCGACCTGCTCGGGCAGAACGCCATCGAGCTGGACGACCTGGACGCGGTCTGCGAGACCATCGCGCTCACCGTCGGACTCGGCGAGGAGGCCATCGACCTCGACGAGGGCCTGCGCGACCTGGACCGGCACGGGTCGGCGGCCACCGGCACGGTGTCGAAGGCACTGGCCCGGATCGGCGCCGGCCGGCGCACGGTGGTCTCGGCACTGCCCGCCACCTCGGCCCTGCCCGCGCCGCGTGGCGGCTCGACCCTGCCGGCCCCGCGCGGCGGCTCGACCGGAGGAGTCACCCGGCTGTGAACCACGTGATGGTGGTCGACCTCGGCTACGGCGACGCCGGCAAGGGCACCGTCGTGGACTGGCTCTGCGCGACCCGGCCGGTGCACACGGTGGTCCGGTTCAACGGGGGCGCGCAGGCCGCGCACAACGTCGTGCTCGCCGACGGCCGGCAGCACACGTTCGCACAGTTCGGGGCGGGTACGTTCCGCCCCGGCGTGCGGACCCACCTGTCCCGGCACGTGGTGGTGGACCCGTTGGCACTGGCCGCCGAGGCCGACCACCTCACCTCGGTCGGGGTGCCGGACGCCCTCGACCGGCTCACCGTCGACGGCGAGGCGCTGCTCGCCACGCCGTACCACCGGGCCGCCAACCGGGCCCGGGAGCTGGCCCGGGGAGCCGACCGGCACGGCTCCTGCGGGCTGGGGGTGGGGGGGGCCCGCCCGGGCCGGGGGGCCCCCCCCCCCCCCCCCCCCCCCGGGGGCGCCCCCCCCCCCCCCCGGGGGGGGGGGGGCCCCCGCCCCCCCCCCCCCCCGCCCCTCGG
>NZ_JBITJH010000005.1:46833-57525 GCF_044459745.1 Micromonospora sp. NPDC050187 | reverse complement strand
CGATCTCGGCCAGCCGGGCCGGCATCTCAGGCATCCCGCCAGGCTACCGGCGTGGGGGGGGGGGGGGGGGGGGGGGGGGGGGGGGGGCGGGCCCCGCCCCCCCCCCCCCCCCCCCGACGACGCGCCCCGGGTGGCCGACTGCCACGACCCGGGGCTGCTGCGGAAGCGACTGACCCGACTACGCGACCGGTTGGCCGCCGAACTCGGTCCACTGGACGCGCCGCCGGTCGAGGACTGCCTGCCCGCCTTCACCGGCTTCGCCGCCCGGGTGACGGTGGTCGACCGGGCGTACCTGGCCGGAGTGCTGCGGGCGGGCACCTGCGTCTTCGAGGGGGCGCAGGGGGTGCTGCTGGACGAGTGGCACGGCTTCCACCCGTACACGACGTGGAGCACCACCACCTTCGCCAACGCGGAGGCGCTGCTCGCCGAGGCGGGCCTGGCCGGCACCGCCCGGCGGCTGGGCGTGCTGCGTACCGTTACCACCCGGCACGGGCCGGGTCCGCTGGTCACCGAGGACCGGGCGCTGCCGCTGACCGACCCGCGCAACCCGACCAACCCGTGGCAGGGTCGCTTCCGGTTCGGCCACTTCGACGCGGTCGCCCACCGGTACGCCCTGGAGGTGGCCGGCGGGGTGGACGGGCTGGTGCTCACCCACCTCGACCTCACCGACCGGCCGCTGCGGATCTGCCGCCGCTACGACACCGTGGACCGGCTTCCGGTCGGTCCCCCCGGCGACCTGGACCGGCAGGCCGCGCTCACCGACCGCCTGCTGGCCGCCCGCCCGGTGTACGACGACCCGCCGGCCGACTGGGTGTCGGCGGTCGAGGACGAGTTGGCCGCCCCGGTGGTGCTCACCTCGCACGGCCCCACCGCCGAGGACAAACGACCGGTGCCGGCCGAGGGCAGGCAGTCGCCGGCCGAGGGCAGGCGATCGGAGTCGACCGGGGCGGAGCAGTCGGAGTCGGCCGGGGCGCGGCGGCCGGGGTCAGCGGAGGTAGGCGACCATCTCGTCCCGGCTGCGCGGTAGTCCGTACTCGCCGAGCAGCAGCGAGAAGTTCGCGAACCGACTGCCGTCGATCGACCACGGCAGCGGCGAGGAGGCCAGCACCTCGGCCAGCCGCCGCTGCCGGTCGGTCAGCGCCTCCGGCGGCGTCCCCTCCGCGAGCGGCCCGTCGGGGAAGGCCAGGCGGAGCGCTTCGGTCGCCACCGGCAGCGCCTCGACGCCCTCGACGGCGGGCAGCCGGTCGAGCAGCGCGTCGAATGCCCGAGCGGCGTGCCGCGGCCCGACCTGCCGGAGCGCCAGTGCGGCGTAACCGGCCAGGTCTCCGTCCAGGAACGGCACCGGAATGTCGTCGGCGGACCGCCGTCGCCCGCGCGGGACGGCGGTCGTCCAGCCGAGCAGTTCCTCGACGGTCGCGTCGTCGGCGTCCGACCCGAGCACCCGGGCCCGTGCCACGGCGGCGGCCCAGCGGACCACCGGACGCGGGTCGGTCAGCAGCGCCGGGTCCGGCGCGGCCCCGAGCAGCCCGGCGGCCACCAGCGCGGTCGCCGCCACGTCCGCCTCCCGGAGACGCGCCGGCTGGCCGGCCGTCGACCCGTCCGCCGTCGGTTCGTCCGCGCCCGCCGGCTGCGCGGTGGTGGTCCTCCCGTCGGCCGCCAGCGCCGTGGAGACGGCCCCGAGCAACGCCGGCACGCTCCCGGCCGCCTCCTCCGGGAACCAGGCCAGGGCGTACGCCGCCCCGGCACGCAGCCCCGGCTCCGGGTGGGCGAGCAGGGTACGCAACATCGGCACCCCGGCCCGCACCGCGTCGTACGTGGCCAGCTCGTAGTAGGCGAACAGCCGGTTCTGGTCGTCCTTGTCCAGCGCCCGCAGGTACAGCGCCTCGGGGTCGTCGTTCTCCTCCGAGCTGGGCGGCTTGGCGGCGAGCAGTTCCCGGCCGCCCTCGGACACCCGGCGGTACTCCGCCACCGGGAAGCCGTCCGGCAGCCAACTCTCGTCGTAGCCGATCGCCAGGCAGGTCACCAGGTAGAGCGCCAGGTCCCGGTCCGGCGTGGCCGGGTCGGCGACCATGTCGAGCAGGAACGGCACCGCGTACGCGCTCGCCTCGTACCGGCTGCCCTGGTGGAAGATGTTGCTGTAGAGGTCACCGAAGGCGCTTTCACGCACCGTCGCGTCGGGTGAGCACAGCGCGCGAAGCTGGTCGGGGACGTCCCCGGCCGACCCGTAGGCATGGCCGAGCCGCCGCCAGTCAATGTCATCGATCCGGTCGAGCATCCGCCCATCCTCGCCCACCCCACCGACAGGCCGGGTCGCCTCTCCGGACGGCTCGTTCCCGCCCGCCCCTCCGGACCGCTACCCGCCCGACCGCTCCGGACGAGGTCCCACTCCGCCCTCCGGTCTGGAAGGCGTCCCCACTCCGCCGCCGGGTGCGGAGGGCGTCCTCACTCCGCGGCCGGATGCCAGGTCTCGCCGCGCAGCAGCTGGTCCGCGCCGAGCCAGGCGATGTTCATCATCCGGGTGGCGGTCTTCGCCGGGTCGGCCTCGGGGTGGTCGGCAAGCCAGTCGGCCAGCGACTCGGTCGCGCCGACCAGGGCGTACGCGATCACTTCCAGGTCGGTCTCGCGGACCTCGCGGCCCTGGGCGCGCAGGGCGTGGTCGAGCATGCCGGCGACCACCTCGACCATCCGGCTGCGCATGGCGGCCAGTTCCCCGGCGAACGGCTGCTCGCCCCGCGCCTGCCGGTAGAGCACGACCCAGCCGTCGCGGTGCGCGCCGACGAATCCGAAGAACGCCCGCAGCCCCCGCCAGAGCCGCTCGTCGGCCGGCAGGTCGGGAGCGGCTGCCCCGGCGATGGCCTCCACCATGCGGGTGCCCTCCCGGTGCAGGCAGGCGATGAAGAGCTCCTCCTTCGTCCCGAGGTACGCGTAGACCATCGGCTTCGAGATGCCGGCGTCCTCGGCGATCTCGTCCATGCTGGCGGCGTGGAAACCCCGGCGGGAGAAGGCGCGGACGGCCGCATCGAGCATCTGCTGCTCGCGAACGGCCCGTGGGAGACGACGGAACGCGGGAGGGCTGGACACCTTGCGAGCATACCTACTCGTGCGTAAGGTTACGCTAGAGTAGGCAAATCTACCCGTGCGCCCCGAGCCGACGCGGAACCCGCGCGGTGCGACGGCGTCACGACGTCCGGAAGGTTTCCCATGACTGACTTCGATCCGGCCACCTTCTCCTCGTACGGCCCCAAGGAGTTCGCCAAGCTCGTCAAGTCCACCCCGGACAAGAAGATCTCCGAGGTGATGTCGGGCGACCTGCGGGGCAAGGTCCTCGACGAGGTGTTCAGTCGGATGCCGTCGCTGTTCCGCCCCGAGAAGGCCGGCTCCACCAACGCGGTGCTGCACTGGAACATCACCGGGCGGCCGGACGGCGGTTCCGACACGTACGAGGTCGTCATCGAGAACGGCACCTGCACGGTCAACTCCACCCCCGAGCGGGAGCCGAAGCTGGCCCTGACCCTCGGCCCGGTCGAGTTCCTCAAGATCGTCGCGGGTGCGGCCAACCCCGCCATGATGTTCATGACCGGCAAGCTGAAGGCCAAGGGCGACCTGGGCCTGGCCGCCAACATCCCCAACCTGTTCGACATCCCCAAGGGTTGAGATGTCCGAGTTCTCGCTCGACCTGAACGAGGAACAGCGGGATCTCCGCGACTGGGTGCACGGCTTCGCCGCCGAGGTCGTGCGCCCGGCCGCAGCCGAGTGGGACGAGCGGGAGGAAACCCCGTGGCCGGTCATCCAGGAGGCGGCGAAGGTCGGCCTCTACGGCTTCGAGTTCCTCGTCACCTGCTTCGGTGACCCCACCGGCCTCTCCCTCCCGATCGCCAGCGAGGAACTCTTCTGGGGTGACGCCGGCATCGGGCTGAGCATCTTCGGCACCTCCCTCGCCGTCGCCGCCATCTACGGCTCCGGCACCCCCGACCAGCTCGTCGAGTGGGTGCCCCAGTGCTTCGGTGACCCGGAGTCGCCGGCCGTCGCCGCGTTCTGCTCCACCGAACCCGAGGCCGGCTCCGACGTCGGCGCGATGCGCACCCGGGCCACCTACGACGAGGCACACGACGAGTGGGTGCTGCGCGGGCAGAAGGCGTACGCCACCAACGGCGGGATCGCCGGGGTGCACGTGGTCACCGCGTCGGTCGCCCCCGAGCTGGGCTCGCGCGGGCAGGCCGCGTTCGTCGTACCGCCGGGCACGCCGGGGCTGCACGCCACCCGGAAGCTGCGCAAGCTGGGCCTGCGCGCGTCGCACACCGCCGACGTCTTCCTCGACGAGGTACGCGTACCCGGCCGCTGCCTGCTCGGCGGTCGGGAGGCCCTGCGGGAACGCCTGGACCGGGCCCGCTCCGGCCGGCGCGCCTCCGGTCAGGCGGCGATGCGTACCTTCGAGCTGTCCCGTCCCACCGTCGGCGCGCAGGCGATCGGCGTGGCCCGGGCCGCCTACGAGTACGCCCTGGAGTACGCGAAGACCCGGATCCAGTTCGGCCGGCCGATCATCGAGAACCAGGCGGTCGCGTTCGCGCTGGCCGACATGAAGATGGAGATCGACGCGGCCCGGCTGCTGGTGTGGCGGGCCTCCTGGATGGGGCGCAACGAGAAGCCGTTCGCCGCCGGGGAGGGCTCGATGTCCAAGCTCAAGGCGGGCGAGGTGGCCGTCGCGGTCACCGAGAAGGCGGTGCAGCTGCTCGGCGGCGCCGGGTTCCTCCGCGACCACCCGGTCGAACGCTGGTACCGGGACGCCAAGATCTACACCATCTTCGAGGGAACGTCGGAGATCCAGCGGCTGGTGATCGCCCGCGCCATCTCCGGCATCCAGGTGCGCTGACCACCACAACGTCGCCGGCCGGCTGTGTCGGGTGGTAGCAGGAGCAGAGCAGCACGGAGCAGAGCGGAGCACGGGCACAGCGCGGAGTGAAGCGGTGCGGAAGGGAGCCGGGATGGGTCTGCCGTTCGTCATCACCACGCTGGCTCGGCGGGGGCTGCTCGCCCCCGGCGGACCGGTCCGGGTCGCCGCCCAACTCAACGCGCTACGCCGGTGGGGTTTCAGCCTCGCCGGGGAGCTGCGCCAGGCCGCTGCCCGGGACCCGCACCGGGTCGCGGTGGTCGACGAGCACGGCACCGGCACCAGTTACGCGACCCTGCTCGATGAGTCCGAGCGGTTGGCCCGGGGGCTGCGGTCGGTGCTCGGGGTGCGCAGCGGGGACCGGGTGGGGGTGCTCTGCCGCAATCATGCCGGCCTGATCGAGACGATGGTGGCGACCACCCTGCTCGGCGCGGACGCCGTCCTGGTCAACACCGGGCTCTCCGCCGGCCAGCTGGTCACCGTCGCCGAGGAGCAGCGGTTGCGGGTGCTGGTGCACGACGACGAGTTCGCCGACCGGATCCTCGGTCTCCCCGCCGGGGTGCAGCGGATCGACGAGCGGGGGCACGCCGATCTGGTCACCGGGGCGATGCCCGGCACCCTCGTCCCGCCGGCCCGGGGTGGGCGGACCATCGTGCTGACCTCCGGCACCACCGGCACGCCGAAGGGGGCCCGGCGGCCCACCCCGAACGGTTTCGGACCGCTGGTGTCGATCATCGACCGGATCCCGCTGCGGGTCCACGACCGCGTCATGATCACCGCACCGCTCTTCCACACCTGGGGGTACGCCGCCCTTCAGGTGTCCTTCGCGCTGCGCGCCACCATCGTGCTGCACCGCCGGTTCGACCCGGCCACCACGGTGGACGCCCTCGCCGGACAGCGCTGCGACGCGTTGTTCGCCGTACCGGTGATGCTGCAACGGTTGCTGGAGGTTCCGCCGCCACGGCCCCGCCCGCCGCTGCGGGTGGTGGCGGTGAGCGGTTCGGCGCTGCCGGGTGCGCTGTCCCACGCCTTCATGGACAGCTACGGCGACGTCCTCTACAACCTGTACGGCTCCACCGAGGTCTCCTGGGCCTCCATCGCGACCCCCGCCGACCTGCGCGCCCACCCGAACACGGCGGGCCGGCCGCCGCACGGCACCCGGGTCGCGATCGTCGACGGGGCCGGGCAGCCGGTGCCACCGGGCCGGGTCGGGCGGATCCTCGTCGGCAACGAGATGCTCTTCGACGGGTACACCTCGGGTGCCGGCCGCGAGCGCCACGACGGCCTGCTCGACACCGGTGACCTGGGGCGACTCGGCACCGACGGGCTGCTATTCGTCGACGGTCGCGCCGACGACATGATCGTCTCGGGTGGGGAGAACGTCTTCCCGTCCGAGGTGGAGGACCTGCTCGCCCGTCTCCCCCAGGTACGCGAGGTCGCGGTGATCGGCGTGCCCGACGACAAGTACGGCCAGCGCCTCGCCGCCTTCCTCAGCCTGCATCCAGGCGAGAGCCTCGACCCGGAGGCGGTACTCGAGTACGTCCGGCACCACCTCGCCCGGTTCTCCGTCCCCCGGGACGTGACATTCGTCGCGGCTCTGCCCCGAAACGCCACCGGCAAGGTCGTGACCAGGGAACTTCGTCGTCATCTCGACTAACAGCTCGATGCCACGGAACCGCTCGATCATGTACGCGACCAGGCCGTCGGGGAACTCCGTCCACAGTGGTATTTTCGGTCGCCTTCCTCCCCCGTCCGGAAATGTCCAGGAGCTTCCATGGCAGGAGTTCGTCGCCGTCGTGCCCTCGGTCTGCTTGCCCTAGGAGCGTCCGCGGCGACCGCCGGTGCTCTCTGGCCCCCCGCGAGGTCCCGGGACCAGCGGGCCGTCGCGGGCCGGCTCGGCTCGTTCACCCCGGCCCACACCGGCTCCATTCCAATCGTCTCGGAGAACCAGGCTCCCGGCAGCACCTGGCCGCCGGCCGACAGCCGGCGGCCGGGCGTCGACGACCGCCGCCGGCAGATCCAGGGGTACGCCTCGGCGACCAGCGTCGCGCACGGTGAGGCCATCGACTTCCACGTGGCGGTCGACCCGGCCGGACCGTACAAGATCACCGTCGTCCGACTCGGCTGGTACGGCGGGACCGGCGCCCGCGAACTGCTGACCAGCCCCGAGCTGCTCGGCGAGCCGCAACCGGTGCCCACCCCCGACCCGGAGACCGGGGCGCTGGTCTGCCGCTGGCCGATCTCCTGGACGCTGCGCATCCCCGACGACTGGACCTCCGGGCTCTACCAGGCGGTCTTCACCTCGGCCGAGGGCTGGCGCGGGTACACCCCCTTCGTGGTACGCGACGACCGCCGGGCCGCCGCGCTCTGCGTGGTGGTGCCGTTCACCACCTACCAGGCGTACAACCAGTGGCCGTTGGACGGGACGACCGGCCGCAGCCTCTACTACGGCTACCGGGACGGCGTGCTGGACGCCGAGCGGCGCGCCTTCGATGTCTCCTTCGACCGCCCGTACGCCGGCGACGGCTGGCCCAAGCACTTCGACCGCGACCACGACTTCGTCTGCTGGGCGGAGCGGCAGGGCTACGACCTGACGTACGCCACCACCGAGGATCTGCACAGTGGCCGGCTCGACCCGACCCGGCACCGGGGCATCGTGTTCTGCGGCCACGACGAGTACTGGTCGAGGCCGATGCGGCTCGCGGCGGAACGCGCGGTGGCGGCCGGGACCAGCCTGGCCTTCCTCGCCGCGAACAGCGCCTACTGGCACATCCGGCTGAGCCCCTCCACGGACGGGCGACCCGAACGGCTGGTCACCTGTTACAAGACGTCACCGGACCCGGGAGTGGACGCTGCCGGACCGACGACCCTCTGGCGCAAGGTCGTCCCGGACGGCCGCGACGCCGAGCAGGGCCTGCTCGGGATCCAGTACAACGGCATCGTGACCGTCCCGCAGTCGCTGGTGGTCGCCCGCGCGGAACACTGGTTCTGGGCCGGCAGCGGCGTGGCCGACGGCGACCGGATCCCCGATCTGGTCGGTGGGGAGGCCGACGGCATCGTCCGCGGGCACCCGAGACCCGCCGGGGTCACCGGGGTCACCCTCGGCACCGCCTCGTACCAGAACCCGTACCGCCGGCGGCTGGTGCAGCACACCCACCTGTACGAGACGCCGCAGGGCGGGCTGGTCTTCGCCGCCGGGACGCTCTTCTGGACGATGGCCCTGAACCGCGCCAGACGCCGGGACGAACGGATCGAGCGGGCCACCGGCAACCTGTTGGACCGGATGGCCCGCCTCCGGTGACCGGATGCCGGGGTGGGCGGCGTTCCCGGCATGGTCGTGGCCCGCACGTGCCGCCCCGAGCGGTCCTGCCGAGGTGCCGGACGCTCAGCCCGGCAGGGTGACCGCTCCGCGTACCGCCGCGTCGGCGATGTCCCGCCGGTGGTGCGAGCCGGGCAACTCCACCCCGTCGACCAGCGCGTACGCGGCGTCCCGGGCAGCGGCGAGGTCCGCACCGGTGGCGGTGGCGCAGAGCACCCGGCCCCCGGCGGAGCGCAGCGCGCCGTCGGCGTCCCGGCGGGTGCCTGCGTGGATGATGCCCGGACGCTCCGCGCCGGTGATCACGTCCCCGGTGCGTGGGGTGCCGGGGTAGTTCGCGGCGGCCAGCACCACGGTCACCGCGGCCCCGTCGCGCCAGCGCAGCGGCGGATGTGCGGCGAGCGTGCCGGTGGCCGCCGCGTGCAGCAGCCCACCGAGGGGCGATTCCAGCAGGGCGAGCACGACCTGGGTCTCCGGGTCACCGAACCGGGCGTTGAACTCGATCACCCGGGGACCGGCGGCGGTGATCGCCAGGCCGACGTAGAGCAGACCGGCGAACGGGGTGCCCCGACGGCGCATCTCGGCCAGCGTCGGGTCCACCACCTCCCGCATCACCTGGTCGACCAGACCGGGCGGGGACCACGGCAGCGGGGCGTACGCCCCCATGCCGCCGGTGTTCGGGCCGGCGTCGCCGTCACCGACGCGCTTGAAGTCCTGCGCCGGCAGCAGCGGCACCGCCGCCTCGCCGTCGGTCACCACGAAGAGCGACACCTCGGGCCCGGCGAGGTACTCCTCGACCACCACCCGCCCGCACTCTGCGGCGTGGGCCAGCGCGGCGGCCCGGTCGTCGGTGACCACCACGCCCTTGCCGGCGGCCAGCCCGTCGTTCTTGACGACGTACGGCGGCCCGAACTCGTCGAGGGCGCGGGCGGTGCCCGCCTCGGCGGTGCAGGTGTACGCGCGGGCGGTGGGCACGCCGGCGGCGAACATAACGTCCTTGGCGAACGCCTTCGAACCCTCCAGTCGGGCCGCCTCGGCGGACGGCCCGAAGCAGGCGACGCCCTTGGCGCGGACCGCGTCGGCGACCCCGGCGACCAGGGGCGCCTCCGGCCCGATCACCACCAGGTCGACGCCCTCCTCGACGGCCAACCCGGCTACGGCCGCCGGATCCGCAGTGTCGACCTGCCGAAGCTCCGCCACACCCGCGATCCCCGGATTGCCCGGTGCCGCGATCAGTCGCTCGACGGACGGATCAGCCACCAGCCCGAGCGCCAACGCGTGTTCCCGGCCCCCACCACCCACAAGAAGTACCCGCACGGGCCCCGATCCTACCGACCCCACCTTGCGCCCTAGTTGATCAAGAGGTTCGCGTCAGGATCGGCTGTCCCGGTGACGCCAACTCCTTGGTCAACTCAGCGAAAGAGGGCTCGGCGGATGGTGTGGGGGATGTAGCGCGGGTCCAGGGTGTCCTGCCAGGTGAACCGAAGCACCGCCCAGCCGGCGTTGACCAGGCGGTTCTGCCGCCTGCGGTCAGCCAGGACCGCCTCCGGGAGGCTGTGCGGTCCCCGGCCGTCGGCCTCGGCGAGCACCCTCGGACGCCGCCAGCCGAGATCACCGACACCCAGCAGGTGACCGTCGCCGTCCCGGACCTCCAACTGGAGGGTGTCCGGCGGCACCCGACCGTCGACGCAGCGCAGCCGGGTACGGGTCTCCAGCGGGGACTGCGCCCGCCCGTCCGCCTCGCCGAGGTAGCCCCGGGCCGCCACGGCACCACGACGACCGTGTAGTGCCCGACCGATCGCCGGCAACTCGGTGGGCGACACCAGACCTCGGAACAGGGCGGAGTCGAGCACGCAGACCGCCGGGTACCGACCGACGCGGAGGATCACGTCCGCCAGCGTCCGTTGGGCGGTGGTGCAGCGGACACCGTCGACCACGGTGAGATCGCCGGGCGACGTGGTCAACTGGTGCACCGCGACGAACGGATCGGCTCGGCGCTGCGGTCGGGGCCGGTGTACGGGCACCGAGACGTGGACGATCGCGGTGCGTCGCAGCCCGGCGATGCCGTGCAGTTCGGCGGCGGTGTCGAGGACGGCGTACGCGTCTTCGCCCAGGCTGGCGACGACAGCGCGAATCCGCGCCCGGCGCAACCCAGCCACGTCCACCCCGGTCACGTCCAGGCCGGTCACGTCCAGACCGTCCGCGTTGCCGGCGGCTACACCCGACGCCCAGGCGGCCACGCCTGGCTCCCAGGTGACCGCGCCTGATTCCCTGGCGGCGGCCATGCCCGACGCCCCGGCGACCGCGCCTGATTCCCTGGCGGCGGCCATGCCCGACGCCCCGGCGACCGCGCCTGATTCCCTGGCGGCGGCCATGCCCGACGCCCCGGCGGCCGCGCCTGATTCCCTGGCGGCGGCCATGCCCGACGCCCCGGCGACCGCGCCTGATTCCCTGGCGGCGGCCATGCCCGACGCCCCGGCGGCCGCGG
>NZ_JBITJH010000005.1:0-46736 GCF_044459745.1 Micromonospora sp. NPDC050187 | reverse complement strand
CCATGCCCGACGCCCCGGCGGCCGCGCCTGATTCCCTGGCGGCGGCCATGCCCGACGCCCCGGCGGCCGCGCCTGATTCCCTGGCGGCGGCCATGCCCGACGCCCCGGCGGCCGCGCCTGATTCCCTGGCGGCGGCCATGCCTGGCTCCCTGGCGGCCAGGGCGGGGACGGGCAGATAACAGCCACGGGCCAGGCGCAGCCACCTACCGGACCGACACAGCTGCCGGATCTCGTCCCGGCCCAGTCCCGCACCGAGCGCCTGGGCGGCCGTGACGATCCCGCCCTGGGCGGCGGCGAGGTGTCGGAGAAGCGCGAACGGAGTCACGTCGCCACCCTGCACCGCCGCTGCCCACAGCTTCACCCCCTGTGGACAACCCTGTGGATAACCCGGCCCTCCCCCTTCCGTCTCTCCCGTTGATCAAGAAGTTCGCGTCAGGATCCGGCTATTCCGGTGACGCGAACTTCTTGATCAACGGGGCGAGCCGGCGGGGGCCAGGCCGGCGGGGGCCAGGCCGGGTGGGGCAGTGGGGTTAGGGGAGGAGGGGGTGGCGGTGGACGTTCTCCTCGCGGCCGGGGCCGACGCCGACCACGCTGACCCGGGTGCCGCAGAGTTCCTCGATCCGGGCGATGTAGCGGCGGGCGTTCTCCGGCAGCTCGTCCTCGGTCCGGGCCTTGGTGATGTCCTCCCACCAGCCATCGAGCTCCTCGTAGACCGGAGTCGCGTGGTGGAAGTCGGTCTGCGTCATCGGCATGTCGTCGTACCGCTTGCCGTTGATCTCGTACCCGACGCAGATCGGCACCTTCGGCAGGCCGGTGAGCACATCCAGCTTGGTGACGACCAGGTCGGTGACGCCGTTGAGGCGGCAGGCGTACCGGGCGACCACCGCGTCGAACCAGCCGCACCGCCGCTCGCGGCCGGTCGTGGTGCCGTACTCGTGGCCGACCTTGCGCAGGTGCTGGCCGTTGTCGTCGAAGAGTTCGGTCGGGAACGGACCGGAGCCGACCCGGGTGGTGTACGCCTTGCTGACCGCGATCACCTTGTTGATGGCGGTCGGCGGGATACCGGCGCCGACGCACGCCCCACCGGCCGTCGGGTTCGACGAGGTCACGAAGGGGTACGTGCCGTGGTCCATGTCGAGCATGGTGGCCTGGGCACCCTCCAGCAGCACCGTCTCGCCCCGGTCCAGGGCGTCCCAGAGCATCACCCGGGTCTCGGCGATGTACGGACGCAGCCGCTCGGCGTACGCGAGGTACTCCTCGACGGTGGCCTCGACGTCGATCGCCTTGCGGTTGTAGACCTTGAACAGGATCTGGTTCTTCTCGCGCAGGGCCAGTTCGAGCTTCTTGCGCAGGATGCCCGGGTCGAGCAGGTCCTGAAGGCGGATGCCCATCCGGGCGACCTTGTCGCCGTACGCCGGGCCGATGCCCCGGCCGGTGGTGCCGATCCGGGACGAGCCGAGGTACCGCTCGACCACCCGGTCCAGCGCCCGGTGGTGCGGCATGATCAGGTGCGCGTCGCCGGAGATCCGCAGACGGGAGACATCGACACCCCGCTCGGCCAGGCCGTCGATCTCACCGAGCAGCACCTTCGGATCGACCACCACGCCGTTGCCGATCACGATCATCGCGCTCGGCGAGAGAGCGCCGGAGGGCATCAGGTGCAGGGCGTACTTCTGGCCGTCGGGCGTGATCACCGTGTGGCCGGCGTTGTTGCCGCCCGAGTAGCGCACGACGTAGTCGACCCGCTCGCCCAGCAGGTCGGTAACCTTGCCCTTGCCCTCGTCGCCCCACTGAGCACCGAGGAGCACGATCGCTGGCATCTTCACCGCCTCCAGGGGGCTCGGGTGCCAGGTGGCGACCGCGTGGCGAGCCCGAGGTGTCAGGCTAACAAGTGGTGGAGGCGCAGCCGGCAGGGGCTGCGTGACGAGGCAGGAGGCCCTCTTCCGTGTACGACGTGGTGCTACTCACCCTCGGCTCGGAGCGTGACGCCGCCGGGGCGTGCGGTAGCGGTGGCGGCTGCTGCGGAGCCGGCGGGAAGACCGGTACCGAACCGGCCGAACACTGCGCACCGGAGGCCGCCGAACGCTGCGAGACACCGCGCGTACCGGTGCTGGCCTGCGCGGACGCGCTGACCGAACGGGGCGCCCGGACGGAGGCGGTCACCGCCCGCTCGGACGCCGAGATCGACGAGGTGCTGGCCCGACTCGACGCCCCAGCCCGGCCCGACGGCCTCACCTGGCCCGACCCGGACTCCAAGACCCGGCTGGTCGTCGCCACGGCCAGTGACGCCCAGTTGCGCGCCGTCGTGCGCCGACTCGTCCGCCGGTACGCTCCACCGCCCAGCCGCCGCCCCGCCGACCTGGCCGGCAACCGTACGGTGCCGGATCTGCCCCCGGTCGGCGTCCTGCCGCTCGACCCGGCACGGGCCGCGACACAGCGTGACCTCGCGGCGCGACTCGGGCTGCCCCGGGAGCCGGCGGCGGTGGCCGCCGCGGTGCTGGACGGTCCGGCACGCCGCCTCGACCTGCTGCGCAACGACGGCGGCTCGGTGACCCTGGACGGGGCGCTGCTGGGAGCCTCGGACGAGTCCGGCCGACCGCTCTACTGGCGGGGACGGGTGGAGGTCGACGACGCCGTCCTCACCTCCGGTGACGATCCCCTGCTGGCCTGCGCGATCGGCAACGCCGGCGGGTATGCCCGACTCGACGGCCTCCCCCTGCTCACCGACCCGGACCCGACCGACGGCGTGGTCGAGGTGGCGGTGGCCGTTCCCGTGGTGGCCCGCACCCTGTTGGGCAGGAAGCGGGTCCGGTTCGAGGTACGCCGGGCCCGGGGCCGAGCGGTCGCCGTCGTACCCCGGGACGAGCGGGTGCCGTATCTCGACGACGGGGTCGAGGGCGAGCTGAACCGGAAGCGGTCCTGGTGGATCGAGCCGGGAGCATGGGCGGTCTACACGGCCTGACCGCCCGGTTCGGCGCTGGATGGGCGACTTTCAGGGCCTATCCTCGGCACGAGGACAGGGGGAGGAACCGTGGTGCACGAGAACGCCGACCGGGTCCGTCTGCCGGGTCAGCAGAGGGGACCGGTCCCCGAGCGGGACATCGAGCCGCTCTGGCCGCCGGGTCCGGTCCGGCCCGACACCGATCCGGCGACATGGACTTCCACCCCGCACTGGGCGCCGCCGGCTCCGGCGGCTCCGGTAGCCGATGGGGCAGTTCCAGGACCGGCCTCCCGGCCGACACGTCCGACGACGACCGGTGATGTCACGCCGGCGGACGATCCGACGGCGTGGGCACCGGACGGACATCCCGGCTGGTCCCCGGTTCCACCGTCGACCCGTACCCCGCTCGGCACGGCCCCGCCCGACGGCGGTCCGACCGGTGCAGCGGACGACAGCACTCCGGCCGATGGAGCGCACGGCACTCCGATCGATGGAGCGCACGGCACTCCGCCCCGGGCAGCGAGCGGCACTCCGAACAGCGGCGCGGCGGTCAGCGGCCCGGCGGTCAGCGGCGCGGACGGAGCAGCGACCGACGGTCCGGGCGGCAACCAGGCGCCCGGCGCAACGGCGGCTGACGGACTGGCACACGACGGCCCGCGCGGTGCAACGGCGGCCAGCAGCCCGGCGAGCCTCGGTCCGGACGGGGAAGCGACGGTCGCCGGAGTGCGACCGGGAGCGGCCGAAGAGATCGATCTCGCCGCTCCGTTCAGCCTCGACCCGCCGGTGGCCCACGAACCGGCCGTTCCTGCTGTCGCTGACGGCGACGCCACGGCCGCCGGCGCCCCGCCGCCGGTCACCACCGACGGCGGCTCCGACACGACCCGCCCGGTGTCCGCGTCCCGACCGCAGGCGGACTCACCGTGGGCGTACCCGCCGCAGCGGTCGCCCGGCACGCCGGTCGCGGTCCAGCCGCCGGTAACGCGTCAGCAGCAGGCCGACGACGGCAGCGTCCCCGGCTGGTATCCGTTGCCGTCGCCGCCGGTCAGCGGGGGCTCGTTCCCGCCCGGCGGCGACCCCGCCATGCCCGACGACGCGCCGCCGGCCGACGGTGGCAGTGCGACAGCCGGCGGCCGCCTGCCGATGGACGATGGTGAACCGGCGCGTGAGGGCAGGCCCGCCACGGGTTTCGTGCCCGAGTCGCGGCCGGCCGAGGCGCCGCCGAATCTTCCGCCGAACGTGCACCACCCCGACGGTGGGCCGGACCGCGTCGGTGAGCAGGCCGGACCGGGGGTCGCTACCTGGACGAACGAGCAGGTCGGTCCGCCTGGCGGGGCGTACCCGGGCAACGATGACCCCGCCTTCGCACCGGCCGGCGGTGCGTCTCTGTCCGGCTGGGCACCGCTGCCGGCCGCTCCGCCGCCTCCGGTCGCTCCGATGCCTCCGGGCTGGCCCGCGAGCGGCGGTTGGGCAACCACTGCCGCCCCGGGCCCGGCGGCATCGGACGGCCAGCAGTACCCGTCTCCCGGTGAGCCGGGCGGGGTGACGGCGGAGCCGGTCCCGCCCCGGGTGCCGACCGCACCCGCGAGTTACTCGGAACCGCTCTGGTCGGACGGAGCGACACCGACCGCCGAGGACTTCGCCCGGCGACGGCAGGCCCGGCCCGCCGACCCGGTGGCGACCATGGGCGTGCGGGCCGTGCTGAACCGGACGACCCTGGGACTGGTCAAGCTTCCGCCGGGGCGGCACGAGCAGGAGGTCAAGCACGACATCGAGATGGTCCGCCGCAACTTCGGCGGCCTCCGTCAGGTGACGGTGGTCAACCCGAAGGGCGGTGCCGGCAAGACAGTGGCAATCCTGCTGCTCGCGATGACCTTCGGCCAGAAGCGCGGTGGCTACGTCCTGGCCTGGGACAACAACGAGACCCAGGGCACTCTGGGCATGCGGGCCCAGCAGGACTTCCACTCCCGGACGGTCCGGGACATGCTGCGTGATCTCGCCCAGTTCCAGGGCGCGCACGGGCGGGTGGGCGACCTGTCGCAGTACGTCCGCTCGCAGGGCGAGGGAATGTTCGACGTACTGGCCTCGGACGAGTCGGCGACCGGTGGCGAGATGCTGACCGCCTCGGCGTTCGCCGAGATCCGGGACGTGGTGAGCCGGTTCTACAAGCTGATCTTCGTGGACACCGGTAACAACGTCCGGGCGCAGAACTGGCAGGCCGCGATGGACGCGACCGACCAACTGGTGGTCACCATGTCCGCCCGGAACGACTCGGCGGAGACCGCCGCGCGGATGCTCGACCACCTGGAGCAGAGCGGGCGGCAGCGGCTGGTACGGCAGGCGGTGACGGTGGTGTCGATGCCGCCGTCCCGGAAGGAGATCGACCTTCCGGCGATCCAGGAGCACTTCGCGGCCCGGACCAGGGCGGTGCTGCTCGCGCCGTACGAGCGGTTGATCGACACCGGCGAGCCGATCCGGTACGGGCAGCTCTCCTCGGCGACCCGGGACGCCTGGTTGAAGATCGCAGCCGCGGTCGCCGAAGGGCTCTGAGCGACCAGCATCCGTCCGCCCCACCCGAGGTACCCAGACCCCTCGGGATGCCCCAGGTGCCGTGTGGCCCGTGGGCTGCCGCCAGGTGCTCAGGCGTGCGTCATGTGCGTGGAGTGCTCGGGGCGTGGGGCGGCGAGTGCTCGGGTGCGTGGGGTGCCGTCAGGTGCGTGCAGGGGTCCCCTGCTACTCAAGAAGCGGTAGCAGGGGACCTCTGCTACCGCCTCAGTCGCTGGCGAGGGCGTCGCCGGCGGCCGGGTCGCAGTCGCGGAGGAACTGGGCGCAGCGGGCCGCCTCGTCCGCCTCGCCGATCTCGTCGGCCGCCCTGGAGAGCACGTACAGGCAGCGGAGGAAGCCCCGGTTCGGCTCGTGCGACCACGGCACCGGGCCGTGCCCGCGCCATCCGTTGCGACGGAGCTGGTCCAGGCCCCGGTGGTAACCGGTCCGGGCGAACGCGTACGCCGGGACGACCTGGCCCTGCGCGAGTGCCCGGGTGGCCAGCGTGGCCCAGCCCGCGCTGTAGGTCGGGAATCGGGCGGCCACCTCGAAGTACGCCTCGTCGGTGTCCGCCTGGCGAGCGTCGGCCAGCGCGGTGTCAGCCTCGTCGTGTACGGACAGGAGAGTGGCCGGCGGCTCCGGCAAGAGGTTCTGCATCGTCTCATTCAACCCGCTTCGCCGACCGGCTCGCGAGGGGGTCCGGCCAGGTCGTCGGCTGAACGGCTGAGTCGCGGCCACGCCTGTGGCCCATGTCGACCAGTGTTCACCTCGGCTACAAATGATGTTCCGGAGCCTCCCCAGGAACCGGTTTCACGAGAGCCCGGTGACCCTGGTCGCCGGGCTCTCGCCGGTGCAGGTGGCGACACCGGGTGGTGGCACCGGGTGGTTTGGCCGGTTGACCGGGCTGGGCACGATGATCTCGTGCCGACCCCACCACCCGCGGACGTCATCGAGCCGCACACCGCCCCCGACGAGATCGAGACCCGCACCGCCTTCGACCGGCGGCTCGCCACCGGCAGCCTGGCCGGGCTGACCGTGCAGGGACTCCGCCTCGACCTCACCCCCGTACCCGATCTGACCGGCACGGACGTCGCCGGGACGCTCTTCGTCGGCTGCCGGTTCGCCTCCCGCGAGATCGGCGCGGACCTGGTCCGGCGCGGCGCGAACGTGGTGCCGCCCTTCTCCGGGTTGCCCTATCCGACCCAGCCGTCGCACCTCTACACCCCGGAGGAACTGGCCGCCGGCTTCGCCGAGGGCGGCTTCGCCACCATGTACGACACCCGGGTGTACGAGCACTTCCGGGCACACGGTGGCGCGTTGCCGGACGTGAAGGAGGCACTCGGCCAACGACTGCACGACCATGGCGTGGACAACGCGCTGGCGGACGCCACCCGTGCCTGGCTCGCCACGCACGGCCCACAGTCGGTGGTGGGCGTCATGGGCGGACACGCGGTGGCCCGTGGCAGTGTGCCGTACCGGATGGCGGCGATGCTCGGCTGGGAGCTGGCGCGGGCCGACCGGCTGATCGTGACCGGCGGCGGCCCGGGGGTGATGGAGGCGGCGAACCTCGGCGCGTACCTCGCCTCCCACCCGGCGGAGACGTTGGCGACGGCGATCGACCTGCTCGCCACCGCGCCGGACTTCACCGACCACGACCGGTACACCGCCGTGGCGCTGGACGTGCGAGCGCGGTACGCACCGACCGAGGGGCTGCCCTGCTCGCCGGGCGAACTCTCCAGCCTGGACTGGGCCCGCACCGGTGGGTTGGCCATTCCCACCTGGCTGTACGGGCACGAGCCGGCGAACCTCTTCGCCGGGAAGATCGCGAAGTACTTCTCGAACGCAATCCGGGAGGACACCATCCTGCGGCTAGCGCGGGGCGGGATCGTCTTCGCGCCGGGGCGGGCCGGCACCGTGCAGGAGGTCTTCCAGGCGGCGACGAAGACGTTCTACGGCACCGACGGGGCCAGCGGGGCTTACGTCTTCCTGGACCGGGAGTACTGGACCCGGGAGCTGCCGGTGGAGGCGTTGCTGCGTCCGCTGCTGGCCGCGTCGCCGTTCGGGGACCTCTCCGGCACCATCCACCTCACCGACGACGTCGCCGAGGCGGCCCGCGCCCTGATCGGCGCTCCCGCCTGAGGTGTGTGCAGGGGTCCCTTGTTACTCGAAAACGAGTAACAAGGGACCCCTGCTACCACCAAACGGAGCGAGCCTGGTCCGGCTACTTGGCGAGCGTGGTGCCCGTCGAGCGGAGGTGCTCGCAGGCCTCGACGACCCGGGCGGCCATGCCGGCCTCGGCGGCCTTGCCCCAGACCCGCGGGTCGTACAGCTTCTTGTTGCCGACCTCGCCGTCGACCTTCAGGACGCCGTCGTAGTTGCGGAACATGTGGTCGGCGACCGGGCGGGTGAAGGTGTACTGCGTGTCGGTGTCGATGTTCATCTTGACCACGCCGTAGTCGAGCGCCTCGCGGATCTCGGAGAGCAGCGAGCCGGAGCCGCCGTGGAACACCAGGCTGAGCGGCTTCTCCTTGCCGTACTTGGCGCCGACCGCCTCCTGGATGTTCTTCAGCACCTCGGGGCGCAGCTTGACGTTGCCCGGCTTGTAGACGCCGTGCACGTTGCCGAAGGTCAGCGCCGCCATGTAGCGGCCCTTCTCGCCGAGGCCGAGCGCCTCGACCATGGCCAGGCCGTCCTCGACGGTGGTGTAGAGCTTGTCGTTGATGGCGTTCTCGACGCCGTCCTCCTCGCCGCCGACCACGCCGACCTCGATCTCCAGGACGATCTTGCCCTGGGCGGCGTCGGCGAGGAGCTGCTCGGCGATCTCCAGGTTCTCCGCCACCGGCACGGCGGAGCCGTCCCACATGTGCGACTGGAACAGCGGCTCCTCGCCCCGGGCCACCCGCTCCTTGGAGATCGCCATCAGCGGCCGGACGAACTTGTCCAGCTTCTCCTTCGGGCAGTGGTCGGTGTGCAGGGCGATGTTGACTGGGTAGTTCTTCGCCACCTCGCGGGCGTACGCGGCGAACGCGGCGGCACCGGTGACCATGTCCTTGACGGTCGGCCCGGAGAGGTACTCGGCGCCACCGGTCGAGACCTGGATGATGCCGTCGCTCCCCGCGTCGGCGAAGCCCTTCAGCGCGGCGTTGAGGGTCTGCGAGGACGTGACGTTGATGGCGGGGTACGCGTACCGACCGGCCTTGGCGCGGTCCAGCATCTCCGCGTAGACCTCAGGGGAAGCGATGGGCATGTCAAACGCTCCTAACTACCGCTCTCGGCCGTGTCGGCCGACTGTCTTCCATGGCTGCGAGACCGCGCTGTCCTCCGCGGAAAGTATCCCGTAGCCGGCCGGTGCGGACACAACCGACCCGGAAGGCGCCCGGATCGTCGGACCTGTCCCGTCCCACGGCCCACCGTCGCACCGGGCGGTGGCACCGCTCACCGCTCCCGGACGACAATGCTGATCAGCCAGCTGACCACCGCCACCACGATCGCTCCCCAGAAGGCCGGCCAGAACCCGTCCACCTGGAACGGCAGGTCGAGCCGGCCGGCGATCCAGTCCGTCAGCAGGAAGAGCAGCGCGTTGACGACCAGCGCGAACAGGCCCAGGGTCAGCAGGTAGAACACGCAGCCCACGATCTGGATGACCGGCTTGAGCACCGCGTTGACCAGACCGAAGATCAGCGCCACCACGAGCAGGGTCAACGCGCTGTTCACACCGGACCGGCCGCCCACCTCGACGCCGGGCACGATCAGGGTGGCGACCCAGAGCGCCACCGCGCTGGTGACGAGGCGGATCAGGAAGCCCACGGTCCCATCCTGGCACCGGGCGTCGCCCCCGGGTGGGCCAACCGCCGACTCCGCACCGACGGCCGGCAGGGAGGCTGCCCGCCGGGGACCGGCGGGCAGCCGTCGAAACGCGCTGACAGCGGTGGCGATTGTTTGGGACGGCTCGCCCGTGGGCAGGAGTGTCAGCCCGTACGGTGTGGAAGTAGAGCCGGCACGACGCGAAGGAGGGACGATGGGTCAGCCCGACGAGGAGTTCGCCCCCGGCGACCACCTCACCCCCGACGAGCGGGATCCCGAGGCCCCACCCGCCGACGCCGTCGAACAGGCGACGGCGGCCGGTCCGGTCGACGGCGACACGGAGCCGCACCGTGGCCTGGAGGTCGCGGACTGGGACGCGGTGGAGCAGTCCCGCGTGGTCACCGTGGACGAGGACGACTACCGCTGAGTTCAGCGGCACTTCCGCCTCGTCCGACGCCGCGAATCGGCACGACGAACTGATCTCGTTCATCCGTTCGGCTCGGTCTCGCCCGGCGGGCACCTCTGGACATCTGTGGGCACCTACGCTCCACAACGACCCAACGGTCAGTCCACGGGAGGAGCCTCGGCGGTCTCTTCCCGGTCGAGATCGCCGCGACCGACGGGACCGACGACGCCGCCGGCACGCTGAAGGTCACCTTCTCCGCGGCCGGCGTGGACCCGGTGACCCGGGAATCCAGAATTCGGGTCGGCGAGGGGGTGGACCTGGCCGGCGGCACGAGGACCGAACTCTCCGCGCGGCCCGGCGAGGCGTTCACCCTGCCGCTGATCGCCCGCAACGCCGGTGCCACCACCGTGACGGGCAGCACCGTGATCTTCTCCGGTGACTACGCGCTGCGTGCCGGCGAGAAGTACCGCAACTGCACCTACGAGGGCGACGAGTTGCGCACCTGCCGCTTCGACCAGGAACTGGCCCCCGGCACCAGCTACCGGGCCTCGGTCGACTTCGTGCTCGGCAGGGACACCTACGCCCCGGGCCGCGTCGCCGCTGGCGTCAGCTGGATGACCAGCGCCGAGTACGAGGACTTCGCCAAGTACCTGGAGCACGTCGGCGTCTCCCCCGGCACGCCGGGCACCGGTCCCGAGCTGACCCTGGCGGTCGACGACAGGGCACGCGCTTCGCAGGTCGACACCGACCCCGAGAACAACTGGTCCTCCTACGCGGTCACCGTGACCGGCTCGAACGGCACCGACCTGGCGGCCGTCGGCGACAAGCTGACCGGAGCGGCCGGCGACGAGGTCACCGCGAACGTCGGCTTCCGCAACAACGGCCCGGCGACGCTGAACGACCCGTCTGGCGCATCGATCACCTACCTGCGGGTGGACGTACCGCCGGGTACGACGGTGATCAGCGCGTCCCGGTCGTGCCAGCCGATCAAGGGTGAGGGGCTCGGCCAGCCCGGCGAGGCGGGCGGGAGCAGCTATCACTGCTACTCCAGCATCCGCAGCATCGCCGGCGAGGAGGAGACCTACGAGTTCACGCTCCGCATCGACGAGGTCCTGGCCAACGCCGAGGGCAAGGTCGAGGTGAACGTGCCGTGCCCGTGTGGCGGCTTCGACGACGACCTGAAGCCGGCGAACGACACCGCCGAGATCCTGGTGAACGCGGCGGGCGGCGAAGGCGGCGGAGGCGAAGACGGGGATGGCGGCGGTCTGCCCATCACCGGCGCCCAGACCGGCCTGATCGCCGGCGCCGGCGGGCTCCTGCTCGCCGTGGGCGTCGGTGGCTTCGCCCTGGCCCGTCGTCGCCGGACCCGGTTCGTGGCCTGATCCCCCAGCGCGCCACCGGTGCCCCACCGACCTTGTCGGGTCGGTGGGGCACCGTCGTCTCCGCACCGGCATCGGGTGCCGGTGCCATGGGCGTGGCCGACGTCGGCCGCCGTCCGGCGGGCCTGTGACGTCGAGCACCGGGGACCGTCGGAGGCCACCTAGACTTACCGGAGCCGTCGCCGGTGGCGTGTTCGCCACCCCCAACTGGCAGATCCCGGAGGTCACCTCGTGCCGACACCCACCACCACCCTGGCCCTGGGGCCGGAATGGCTCGACCCGGAGTGGTTGATTTCGACGTTCGGGTTGCTCGGCATCCTGGCCATCGTCTTCGCCGAGTCCGGCCTGCTGATCGGCTTCTTCCTGCCGGGCGACTCGCTGCTGTTCACCGCCGGACTGCTCACCGCCGACGGCAAGTACATCACCTACCCACTGTGGCTGGTCTGCCTGTTGATCACCCTCTCGGCGATCGCCGGTGACCAGGTCGGCTACGCCTTCGGGCGCAAGGTCGGGCCGGCGCTCTTCCGCCGGCCCAACTCCAAGCTGTTCAAGCAGGAGAACGTCCTCAAGGCACACGAGTTCTTCGAGAAGTACGGCGCCCGCTCGATCGTGCTGGCCCGGTTCGTGCCGATCGTGCGGACCTTCACCCCGATCGTGGCCGGGGTCAGCCGGATGGACTACCGCACCTTCGTGATCTACAACGTGGTCGGCGGCATCCTCTGGGGCACCGGGGTCACCGTGCTCGGCTACTTCCTCGGGCAGATCCCGTTCGTCAAGGCGAACATCGAGATGATCCTGATCGGCATCGTGGTGCTCTCGGTGGTCCCGATCGTCATCGAGCTGCTCCGGGCGCGCCTGGCGGCGAAGCGGGGCACCACCTCCGAGGAGAAGGCCGCCGCCGAGGAGGCCATCCGGGAGACCCGCGAGCACTACGCGGACCAGCGGTCGCCGTACGGCGGGCAGCCGTATCCGGCCGAGGGCGCGCAGCCGTACGGTGACCGGTCCCAGCCGGGCAGCGGTCAGGTCCACGGCGGCGCGCAGCAGCAGCGGGGCGGTCAGGTCTACGGGAGCGGCCAGCAGCAGGGCGGTCAGGCGTACCCGGAGGACCCGCAGCCCTACGGTGGCCAGCCGCACCAGGGTGGCGAACCGTACCGGGGCGGGCAGTACCAGAGCGACCAGCCGTACCAGGGCGGTGGTCAGCAGCCCTACGGCGGCGCGTCGTACGGCGGGCAGGAGCAGTACCACGGTGGCCCGCAGTCCGGGTACGACAGCCCTCGACCCGGGTACGGCGCGCAGCAGCCCTACGGGGGCGGGCAGCCGGGATACGGCGGGAGCCCGCAGTCCTACGACACCACCCGGTCCTACGGTGACGAGCAGCGGTGGACCGGTCAGCCCTACGGCAGCGAGCAGTCCTACCGCGACGAGCAGCCCCCGAGCCACGGGCAGTCGTACGAGGACCGGCCGGCACCGCCGCCCTACGGCGGCCAGCCCCACCACGGCGGTCAGCAGTACGGCCGCCACTGAGCGGCGTACGGCCGTTCCCGGAGTCGCGCCGTAGCGGCCGGCACCGGGAACGGCCACCGGTGAGGCCCGGCTCCCGGATCAGGTCAGTTGGCTGCCGCGCTGCGGCCCGGGCGAGTTCGCGCCACTGAGTCCGCGCCACCTGGACGCCAGGCGCTCCGGACCGGTTGCCGCCCGTCAGTGAACCCTGGCGCACGGGAACGCCGCCCACGGCAGCGCGGTCACGCGAGCCAGCGGGCAAGCACCCCAGGCCGCGCGCAGAAGAGTCGGTCACGCGAGCCAGCGGGCAAGCACCCCGAACCACGCCGTCACGCGAGTCGGGGGGGTAAGCACTCTGAACCGCGCAAGAACGCAGGCCGCGCCCGCTCGGTCGGGGCGCACCCGCACAGCGCACGGAGCAGGCCGCGCGAGCCGGTCGGGACGTCGGCCCGTCGGGCACACCCGTTCGTTACGGGTGGCCGGGGACCGTCCCGACCGGCGGCGGGCATTCCGACGACGGCCGCCGAGTTCCGACGGCCGGTCGGTACCGCACCGGTCGAACCCTCCCGGCTGTCTGGTGTCCCTCCCTCAGGAGCGACACCAGACGACCGGAACGGTCAGCGAGCCTTCTTGGTGGCGCGCTTACGGGGCGGGGTCAACAGGTCAGCGATCGTGGCGATCGCGGTCGGCACCAGCCGGTAGTACGCCCACACGCCGCGCTTCTCCCGCTCCAGCAAGCCGGCCTCGGTGAGGATACGCAGGTGGTGGCTGACCGTCGGCTGCGAGAGGCCGAGGGGCGCGGTCAGGTCGCAGACGCACGCCTCGCCCTCGGGTGCCGACTGGATCAGGCTGAGCAGCCGCAGCCGCGCGGGGTCGGCGAGGGCCTTGAGGACCCCCGCCAGCCGCTCGGCATCGGCACGTTCGATCGGCTCGCCGGCAAGCGGCGAGATCTGAGGCATAGTCATTTCAGCCAACGCAGTTCCCACGTTTTCCATCCTTCCACCAGCAGCATCGAAACGCCTGCATATCCGCAATCCGAATCGGCAAACTTTTAGGCCACAAGGCCGAGGTCAGCCAACGTATAGGCCGCCCGGTAGGCCAGTCCGGCTGCTTGCACGACGTCACCGGCGCCTCGATCAACAATAACCGCTACTCCGACGACCTCGGCCCCCGCCTCACGTAACGCTTCAACTGCGGTGAGTACACTCCCACCGGTCGTTGAGGTATCTTCGACCGCCAATACCCGGCGCCCGGATACTTCAGGCCCTTCGATGCGGCGTTGGAGCCCGTGCGCCTTACCTTCCTTGCGCACGACGAAGGCGTCGAGCGATCGTTCCGTCGCCGCTGCGGCGTGCAGCATCGACAGAGCGACCGGGTCGGCGCCCAGGGTCAGGCCACCAACCGCGTCGAACTCCCAGTCGGCGGTGAGATCCAGCAGGACGCGCCCCACCAACGGAGCGGCCTGGTGATGGAGCGTGACGCGACGCAGATCGACGTACCAATCTGCCTCGCGCCCCGAGGAGAGCACCACCCGCCCATGGACCACGGCCAGGTCGGAGATGAATTTACGCAGGTCGTCGCGGTCCCCCATGGCGCACAAGGGTACTGCTCAAGTCTGGGAGCCGTGGGTTGGGTCCACCCCCCGTCAGCCCTGTGGGCGACGACGAGTGGCGATGTTCACTTACTCTGCGCGACGACCCTGCGGTTCCAGGTGACCACCGGCCGGTTGTGCCTGTTCCGCCCGGGTCGGCTCCGGTCAGCGGCCGCCGCGTCCAACGAGGACCTTGGTGCTCCGGGTGAGCCGGTGCAGCAGCCGCTGCGGGGTGTGCCGCAACGCCACCACCGCCAGCTTGTACTTCCAGTCGGGAACGCTCACCAGTCGACCTTTCCGCAGGTCGCGTAGGCCCTCGTCGATGACCGCGTCGGCGTCGAGCCAGATCCAACCGGGCATCGACGAGATGTCGATGCCGGCCCGCTGGTGGAACTCGGTGCGGGTGAACCCCGGACAGAGAGCCATCACCCGCACGCCGTTGGGACGGGCGGCTTGCCCCACCGACTCGCTGAAGTTGGTCACCCAGGCCTTCGTCGCGGAGTAGGTCGAGCCAGCCTCGAGCGCACCGAAACCCGCCACGGAAGAGACATTAATCACTGCGCCCTGGCGTCGGGCGATCATCGTCGGCAGCACCGCGTGGGTCAGCCGCATCACCGAAGTGACGTTCAGCCGCAGCAGCCGGGCCTCGTCTTCGACGGTGGTCCGCAGGAAGGACCGGGTGAGCGCGATCCCGGCGTTGTTGACCAGCAGGTCGACCGGGCGGCCCTCGGTCAGTCGCCGCTCCACGGCGATGCAGCCGTCCTCTGTGGAGAGATCGGCCGGCAGGGTCTCCACCGTCCGGCCGTGCCGCTCGGTCAGCTCGGCGGCGAACCCGCTGAGCCGTTCCGCGTCCCGGGCGACCAGGACGAGGTCGTACCCGTCCCGGGCCAGCCGCCGGGCGAATGCCGCCCCGATGCCGGCTGTCGCCCCGGTGACCACCGCGAGCAGGTCGGTACGGCCGGGGGCAACCGGATCGGGCGTCGCGGGCACGGGCGGATCCTCATCTGGGCGGCACGGGGTGGGCGGGAAACTGTCGTGGCGCGGGCCGGGACACCGGCCGCTGCCGGTGGTGAGCGTTCACCGACGGCAGGGCCAGCAGCACGGCTACCACAAGGTAACCGAGCGCCTGACCGACCGAAAGCCCCGCGTTGAGCGCGATCCACCCGTTCGGATAGGCGTCGGTGAGGGCGTTCAGCAGCACGGCGGCGGTGCGTTCGTCGGCGTCCAGCCGGAACGGGGTGGACCGCTGCACGAACACGAGAGCCAGCGCACCGCAGCCGGCGAGGAGGCCGAGTCCGCAGACGACCCAGGCCGCCACCCGCACCCCGGCGCGCCCGGCGAGCAGGCCGAGGGCGAGCGCCACGAGCAGCGCGCCGACCGCCACCGCGAGCACCGCGGTCAGCACGGTGGCCGTCCGCACCAGCGTCACCACACCGTCGACCGCGCCCCGGTCGGGAGCGTCCGTGGTGGCGGATCGAAACCGCGCGACCGTGCCGTCCAGGGTCAACAGACCGGCGACCGCGTACGCGCCCCCGACGGTCGCCATGGTGACGAGCAGCCCGGCGGCGAACCTGACCACGGGCGGCCGTCGGGGCG
Organism: Micromonospora sp. NPDC050187; assembly: GCF_044459745.1. Taxonomy (NCBI): domain Bacteria; kingdom Bacillati; phylum Actinomycetota; class Actinomycetes; order Micromonosporales; family Micromonosporaceae; genus Micromonospora; species Micromonospora sp. NPDC050187. The sequence goes on along the minus strand of NZ_JBITJH010000005.1, from coordinate 30,978 downwards.
GCTGTTCCGACACGAGCGATCCCTCCGGGTAGGCGTCGCGTTGCAACCTACTCGGAGGGATCGTCGTACGTCCCGCTTATCGGCGGTCAGCTTGCCGACGGCGGCCGGTCACCTGGCGGGTTCTGTTCGCCGGAGGGGCCACCGGATCCGCCGGCCGGCGGCTGTTCCGGCTGGCCGGTACCCGAGGGCGGCGGGTAACCCGGCTCACCGGACGGGGTCTGCCCCGGGTAGCCCGGGGTCGGCGGGTAGCCCGGCTGGCCCGAGGGGGTCTGCCCCGGATAGCCCGGGGCGGGCGGGTAGCCCGGCTGACCCTGGGGCGGGTAGCCCGGCGTCCCCGCCGACGGGTAGCCGGGGTAGGCGCCGGGAACCGGGGGCTCCCAGGCCGGCTGCTGCTTGCGGAAGAACTGGTTCGACGCGGGCAGGGCCAGCAGCACCAGGGCGGCGATCAGCGCGAGCACCGCGACCACGTTGACCAGGTTGCTGACCGGGTAGTACCAGGACGGCAGAACCTCCTCCAGCCGGCGCGCGATCTCCTCCTGGCTCGGCATGTCGGCGCTGGAACCGCCGACCGGACCGCTGACCGAGCCGGCCGCGCCGCTGACCAGGGTGCCGCCGCTGCAACAGAGCAGGATCCCGCCGACCACCCAGGTGGTGATCCGGGCACCGTTCTTCCCCCGGTTGTTGAGCATGGCCAGCACCACCAGCCCCACCGCCAGGAGCAGGGTGACGATGCCCGCCCCGACGGCGACGACGGTGGCGAAGTCGGCGACCGCGTCCATACCGTTGACCGAGCTGTCGCGGTACGCCTCCTCCAGCACTCGACGGGTGTCGCCGAGGGTGGCGAGGGTGAGGATCAGGTTGATCACCTGGATGACGGCCACCAGGATCAACAGGTAGCTGGATATCGTCACGCTGCCCGGGCGCACCCGGGCCGGGGTGCTGTGGGTTTCGGCCACGACTCTCCTTCCCTTGGATCGCCACCACACCGTAACGGCATTCCGCCAGCCGTACGGGACGGACGGGACGGACCCGCCGGGCGACGCTCGACGTGCCCTACCCAGTCGCGCACACCCGCAATCCGGTCAGTAGCCGCGCCACTCCGCGCGGGCGTACTCCAGCACCTTCGGATGGAGCAGGGTGGAAGCGGGCACGTCGACCCGGCGCCGGTCGGCGGGGAAGTTCCCGGCCGCGGCGAGCGTGCCGGTGTCCAGGAAGCGCAGCGACGGCACGTCGGCGGGCAGCTCCAGCGGGGGCGGGGTCGGGCCGGGGGCGGCCAGCACGAACCCCCAGTCGCCGAACGACGGAACGTCCACGTGGTACGGCCGGGTGGCGAAGCCGGCCGCCCGGACCGACGCCTCGATCGACCAGTACGACCGGGGTGCGAAGTACGGCGATCCGGACTGCACCACCAGTCGTCCCGTGTCGGCGAGCACCGCGTGCACCAGCGAGTAGAACTCGACGGTGTAGAGCTTCGCGGTGGCCGTCTCGTCCGGGTCGGGTAGGTCCGCCACCACCACGTCGAAGCGTTCCCCGGCGGTCCGCAGCCAGCCGAACGCGTCGGCGTGCACCACGTGTACCCGGGGGTCGGCGAAGGCGTCGTCGTTGAGCCGGCGCAGCTGCGGCTCGGTGCGGGCCAGCGCCACCACGGCCGGATCCAGGTCGACCACGGTCACCCGGCGCACGTCCGGGTAACGCAGCAGTTCCCGTACGGCCAGCCCGTCCCCGGCGCCGAGCACCAGCACCTCGCCGCGTGGACCGTCCAGCGCCGGATGCACCAGCGCCTCGTGGTAGCGGTGCTCGTCGACGGAGCTGAACTGGAGGTCGCCGTTGAGGTAGAGGCGCAGGTCGGAGGTCTGGTGGCCGGCCTCGGTCACGGACCGGGTCAGCACGATCTCCTGGTAGCGGCTGCGCTCGGCGTGCACCACCGGGTCCCGGTAGAGCTGCTGCCGGGCGGTCAGCTCGAAGTCCCGGGCGGTGATCCAGGCGTAGGACAGGCAGAGCGCGACCACGACCGACCCGGCGGTGATCGCGACGTACGCCCGGCGGCTCAGCTCCCGCCGGAAGACCGTGACCACCAGGGCCACGCCGGCCACGGCGTTCACCGCGCCGACCACGAGCGCCCCCTTGAGCTGCCCGAAGACCGGGATCAGCAGGAACGGGAAGGCGAGCCCGCCGAGCAGCGCGCCGACGTAGTCGGCGGCGAACAGGTCGGCCACCGCGCTGCCGGCGGACTGTTCCCGGATCCGTTGCAGCAGCACCATCAGCAGCGGGATCTCCGCACCGATCAGCAGCCCGAGCACGAACGCGGTGCCGACCAGGGCCGGACCGTACAGGTCCAGCCAGGCGAAGGCCGCGTAGAGGCCGAGCACCGAGAGCCCGCCGAGCAGCGCCAGGATCAGCTCGACCAGGGCGAACGCGGCGGCGGCCCGGGACTGGAGCGGCTTCGCGGCGAGCGCGCCCACGCCCATCGCGAACACCATCACACCGAGCACGATGGACGCCTGACCGACGGTGTCGCCGATCAGGTAGCTGCCCAACGCGACCAGGGCCAGCTCGTAGACCAGACCGCAAGCCGCGCAGACGAAGACCGCGACCAGGACGGCCGCGCGGGCCAGTCGCCAGCGCGGGCGTTCCGGTGCCTCGGTGCTCACGGCCTCTTCCGGTTGTGCCGGACGCTCATCCCCGCCATGGCCTGCGCGGTCGTCCGCCGCTCCTTGCGACGCTGCACGAAGCCGACGGTGAACAGGAGCGCGGTGATCAGGAGCAGGCCGGCGACGGCGGCGAAGTACCCCCAGCGGTCCCGCCAGATGTCGCTGCTGGTGTCCGGCAACGACGGCGCCGCCGCGTCCGGGGCGGCAGTGGTCACCGGGGCCGGGTCGGCCAGGCCCCGCTCGGCCAGCAGCAGCGGCAGGACGACCGCGGCCCGGGTGGTCGCCCAGCCGGGTTCGTCGATGAATGCCTTGTCGTCCAGTCCGAACCGCTCCAGGCCCCGCTGCAGCAGGATGAGGTCCGTGCGGTCGAAGTCGCTGGAACTCTCGAGGTAGATGGTGGCGGAGTCGTTGGACTCGCTGCTGTCCGACGGCCAGTACACGTCCGCCACGACCTGGACCCAGCGGAGGCACCGGGGGTCGTCGACCGGCGTGTCCACACCGAGGTTCGACCCCACGCTGACCGTGCGGCTCAGCTCCTCCAGCACCCAGCCGTAGCAGATGTCCTGGGCCTCGGTGGCCCGCTTGAGCACGGCCACGGTGTCGTCCCGCTCGGTGGCGGTGGGCGGGGGAACGACGTCGCTGGAGCCCCGGTTGAGGACGGCGGGCAGCACGCACGCGGCGACCACCACGACGGTGACCACCACCGTCCAGACGGCCGCCGCGGTCGACGACCCCTTCTTCGCGGGCTTCGGACGGGACATCAGCTGATCGCGGCGGCGATGATCGCGCCGGTGGCGAGGTGGATGACGGAGCTGACCCAGACGGCGGGGTGCGGCTGCGGGTCGACCAGGATCTCGCCGAGCTTGCCGGGCGTCGCCACGTCCAGCAGGACGAACGCGGCAGCCATGATGACCAGGCCGAGGACCCCGTACGAGGCGGCGCCGACGATGCCGAGGACGAAGTCGTCCTCGCTGGCGACGATGGCGGCGACCACGGTGATGCCGACGCCGGCCAGGTTGGAGGCGAGCAGCAGCGCGGCGTTCCGGTTGCGCTGCGTCCAGATCAGTTCGTTGAGCCGGCCGGGGGTGGCCACGTCGACGAGGACGTAGCCGATGCCCATGAGGACGACGCCGACCACCCCGTAGGCGAGGGTGACCAGCAGATCGGTGACGAGGGTCTGCACGGTGGGACTCCGAGGATGAGGGGTTTGTCGTCGGTCACCGCCGCTGCCGAAGCGGCGACAGTGAGATCGCGGGCCGCCGGCACACCAGCGGCGTTACGGTCAGCCGGGCGGGTGGACCGGCGGAGGGATCACTTGCCGCTGCCCGGGCCGCCGCCACGGACGCTGCTGCCACGTCCCCAGCCCCAGCTGTTGCCCACCGTCGAGTGGTAACGGGGATAGGCGGTGGAGACGCGTTCGAGCAGGATCAGCGACCCGGCCGCCACCGGCAGGATGACCACCGAGTCGTCGTCGTAGCGCAGGTAGACCCCGCTGCCGTCGACGTACTGGTCGGCCGGCTTCCAGGCGTCGGTCACCTCGTCCGCCACCTCGCTCGGCCGTTTGGTGGAGGTGTACGCGATCGCGTCCCGGCCGATGTCCTGGCTGGTGGCCCGGGTGTACCGGTCCTCGACGTAGCCCCGGGGCGAGAAGTTGCCGTAGAAGATCGCGAAGGCGGCGACCAGTACGCCGATCACGGCGAAGGCCGCGCCGACCACGAACCACCGTCGATACGTCACAGTGTCACCACCGTTTCGGTCAGGACCAGCTCATTGGTCTGCGGGTACGCGTGCCAGGTGCGCCAGCGCACCGTGTCCGATGCCGGATCTGGAACGACCGCCAGGGCGGTCACCGCGTCCGGGTCACCGGGGAAGACGCCGACCAGGGCACGCGGGTCGTCGGCCAGGTCGGCACGGAGAGCGGCGACCCGGCTGCTCAGCCCGCCCGGCTCCGGGCTGAGCACCGTCGCGGTGAACGAGTAGCCCTCCGCCGGCTGGTGCACCGTACTCGGCAGGTCCGGTCGCCGCCCCGGCAGGCAGGCGACCGTCTCGGCCAGCACCACCGGACCGGGTGTGCCGTCCGGCGCGGACCCGCCCAGGAGCACCTGATGGGACGCGCCGAGCAGGCGCAGCCGGATCCGCGGCCCGCCGGGCAGGTCGAGGTCGAGCACGTACAGGGCGGGCAGTTCCGGGCCGCCGAGAGCCAGGCTGAGGTCGGCGGCGCTGGTGTCGACGTACGGCGCATCGAGGCTGACCAGCATGCTCAGCCCACCTTCTCCGGGCCGGCCTGCGGGTAGACCATCACCTCGGGCCGGCGCAGCAGCTCGCCCCGGGCCACCTCCCAGTCGGCGTCGCCGTACTTCTCGAAGGAGAGCCGGGCCTCGCCGGGCGCCGTGTAGTCGTGGTACCGGACGCTGCCGGTGGGGGCGAGCCCGGTGGTGCCGGTGGCGGTCCAGCGGGCCTTGCCCGACTCGTCGCTGCGGTACCGCCGGCCGTCGAAGTCGACGGTGGGCGGGCCGGGGGTGACCGTGGCGGCCGGCTCGGCGGTCCAGAGCACCAGCTCCAGGTCCGGGTCCTCCTCCACGGAGAGCCAGCGCTTGGTCCCGTCCGCGGTGTCCAGCAGGTGCTCGTCCCAGCTCCAGCCGCCCTCGGTGAGGTGCAGCGAGCCGCGTACCGCGTAGGTCACCTGCCGGATCTCGACGAGGTCGCCGGGACGCAGCCGACGCGGGTCGCCGCGCAGGGCGTCGGCGTCGTGGTCGCGGAACGGGTCGGTGGCCGTCGGCGCGGTCGGAGCGGTCGGACGCTGCCGGGACCGGCGCAGGGCGACGAGGGCGACGACCACCCCGGCCACCCCGGCCAGGCAGCCAACCGCCGTCAACAGGTACGCCAGTGTCCCGCTCACCCTCACCCCGCCTTTCGTCCGCGTCGGCGCCTGACGGTAACAACCGCACGCACCTGCGCAAACAGCAGCGACATCGAGCGATTGGTCAGCTACCGAGAGTGGCCGGGGGTGTCTCCGGCGGGCCCTCGGACTGTGACGGCGGTAGGTGGCGGGACGGGTCCGGGCAGATCAGGTACCCCGGCGGCACGGTGTAGTACACGGGAGGCACCGGATGACCCGGCGGCACGACCGGCACGAAGTGCGGGACGACCGGGTTCGCCGGTCCGGACGGCGGCCCGGCGTACGTGGGCAGCGCGACCGGGGCGGCCGGCCAGGGCCACGAGCCGGGTTGCGTCGGGGGGCGTTCCTCGTCGGGCCGGAAGTACCGGCTGCCCGGCGGCAGGGCGAGCAGCAGCACCACCGCCAGGGTGAGCAGCAACGCGACGACCCCACCTAGGCCACCGGCGGCGGCGAGCACATCACTGCTGACGTCGGTGGCGCCGTAGAGCGTCTCGAAGAACTCCGACTCCTCCCACACCGGCTCCCCGTCCGGGCCGGTGGTCGGCTCCACCCACTCGTCGCCGGCCAGGAAGAACGGCAGGAAGGCGAAGCCGAGGCATCCTTGGCCGAAGCAGCACAGCAGTTGCGCCCCGCCGGCCACGAAGACCAGGACCCGGGCGGTGCCGCCACCCCGCAGCACCGGCCGGGCGGTGGCGGCGAGCCATCCCGCCAGCACCAGGGCCGGCAGGCAGACGAGCACCGTCATGAACAGGTTGCCGAACCGCTCGCCGCTCACCTCGTCCGGGTCGGCGTCGGGCACCCTCGCCGCCGCCCGGTCGATCTGGCCGTCGAACTGCACGGCCCCGGCCACGGTCAGGCCGACCATCGCGAGCAGGACGACGACGGTCGCCAGTTGCAGCCAGAAGGCGACGGTGACGGCGGTGGGCCGGGCCGGTCGGACCGGCTCGGCCGGGGAGGGGGTCATGCCCGGGGAGGGTACGGGTTCCATCCCTCCCCGGGCACCACCGTTCAGGCGGTGGAGGTGACGGTCAGCGCCTCCTTGGTGTCCGCCAGGTCGACCCGGACCGTGTCGCCGTCGCGGATCTGGCCGGCCAGCAGGGCCCGGGCGAGCTGGTCGCCGATGGCGGACTGGACCAGACGGCGCAGGGGGCGGGCACCGTAGATCGGGTCGTACCCGTGCTCGGCGAGCCAGACGCGGGCCGGTTCGGTGATCTCCAGGCCGAGACGGCGGTCAGCGAGCCGTCGGCGCATCCGCTCCAACTGGATGTCCACGATGGCCCGCAGGTCGTCGCCGTGCAGGGCGGCGAAGACCACGATGTCGTCCAGTCGGTTGAGGAACTCCGGCTTGAAGTGCGACCGGACCACCGCGAGCACGCCCTCCCGGCGCTGCTCCTCGGCGAGCGTCAGGTCGCTGATCACCGACGAGCCGAGGTTGGAGGTGAGGATCAGGATGGCGTTGCGGAAGTCGACGGTGCGACCCTGGCCGTCGGTGAGCCGACCGTCGTCGAGCACCTGGAGCAGGATGTCGAAGACGTCCGGGTGGGCCTTCTCCACCTCGTCGAGCAGGATCACCGAGTACGGCCGGCGGCGCACCGCCTCGGTCAACTGCCCGCCCTCCTCGTATCCGACGTAGCCGGGCGGGGCACCGACGAGCCGGGCGACGGAGTGCTTCTCGCCGTACTCGCTCATGTCGATGCGGACCATGGCCCGCTCGTCGTCGAAGAGGAACTCGGCGAGCGCCTTGGCCAGCTCGGTCTTGCCGACGCCGGTCGGGCCGAGGAAGAGGAAGCTGCCGGTCGGGCGGTCCGGGTCGGCGACCCCGGCGCGGGCGCGGCGGACCGCGTCGGAGACCGCACCGACCGCCTCGGGCTGGCCGACCACCCGGGTGCCCAGCGACTCCTCCATCCGGAGCAGCTTGGCGGTCTCGCCTTCGAGGAGGCGGCCGGCGGGGATGCCGGTCCAGGAGGCGACCACCGCGGCGATGTCGTCCGCGCCGACCTCCTCCTTGAGCATCGCGCCGTCGGCCTGGAGCCGGGCCAGTTCCTCCTCCGCCTTCGCCAGGTCGACCTTGAGCGCGGGGATCCGGCCGTACCGCAGCTCGGCGGCGCGTTCCAGCTCACCGTCACGCTCGGCCCGCTCCGCCTCGCCGCCGAGCCGTTCCAGTTCCTCCTTGGCGGTGGAGAGCCTGGTGATGTGGTCCTTCTCCAGCTTCCAGCGGTCGGAGAGGGCGGTGAGCTGCTCCCGCTTGTCGGCCAACTCCTTGCGAAGCCGGTCCAGCCGCTCGGCGGAGGCGGCGTCCGGCTCCTTGGCCAGCGCCATCTCCTCGATCTCCAGCCGGCGGACCGCCCGCTCGATCTCGTCCACCTCGACCGGCCGGGAGTCGATCTCCATGCGGAGCCGGGACGCGGACTCGTCGACCAGGTCGATCGCCTTGTCTGGCAGGAACCGGTCGGTGATGTAGCGGTCCGACAGGGAGGCGGCGGCGACCAGGGCGGCGTCGGTGATCCGCACACCGTGGTGCACCTCGTAGCGCTCCTTCAGGCCGCGGAGGATGCCGATGGTGTCCTCGATGGTCGGCTCGCCGACCAGCACCGGCTGGAAGCGTCGCTCCAGGGCCGGGTCCTTCTCGATGTGCTCGCGGTACTCGTCGAGGGTGGTCGCGCCGACCATCCGCAGCTCGCCCCGGGCCAGCATCGGCTTGAGCATGTTGCCGGCGTCCATCGAGCCCTCGCCCTTGCCCGCGCCGACCACGGTGTGCAGTTCGTCGAGAAAGGTGATGACCTGCCCGTTGGAGTTCTTGATCTCCTCCAGGACGGACTTCAGCCGCTCCTCGAACTGACCCCGGTACTGCGCCCCGGCGACCATCGCGCCGAGGTCGAGCGAGACGAGCTTCTTGTCCCGCAGCGACTCGGGCACGTCCCCGGCGACGATCCGCTGGGCCAGGCCCTCGACGATGGCGGTCTTGCCGACGCCGGGCTCGCCGATCAGCACCGGGTTGTTCTTGGTACGCCGGGAGAGCACCTGGATCACCCGGCGGATCTCCGAGTCCCGGCCGATGACCGGGTCGATCTTGCCGTCGCGGGCGCTGGCGGTCAGGTCGACGCCGTACTTCTCCAGGGCCTGGTAGGTCTGCTCGGGGTCGGCGGTGGTGACCCGCCGGTCCCCGCCCCGGATCGTCGGGAAGGCGGCGACCAGGTTCTCCTCGGTGGCCCCGGCGGTCCGGAGCGCACCCGCGACCGCGCCACCGACCCGGGCCAGGCCGGCGAGGAGGTGCTCGGTGGCGGTGTACTCGTCGCCGAGTGGCCGGGCGATCTGCTCGGCGGCTCCGATGGCGTTGACGAACTCCCGGGACAGGCTCGGCTCGGCGATGCTGGAGCCGCGTGCGGCGGGCAGGGCGTCGATCGCCCGTACGGCGGCCCGGCGCAGCTCGACCGGGTCGGCCCCGGCGGCGCGCAGCAGACCGGCAGCGGTGGAGCCGGCGGTGTCCAGCAGTGACAGCAGCAGGTGCCAGGGTTCGACGGTGGCGTGCCCGCGCTGGTTGGCGACGGCGACGGCACCGGTGATGGCCTCGCGGCTCTTGGTGGTGAGGCGTTCCGTGTTCATGGGCTCCCCCGGAATCGGCGTGTCCACTGAGAGAGACACAACCAGAGTTGAGCCTATTCCACTCAACTTCGACGGTGTGAGGCCCGTCACAGGAGAGCCGGGTCAGTGGTCGAGGACGACCCGGACCCAGTGCAGATCCCCCCAGCCGGTGGTCAGCACGACGTCGTCCGGTCCACGGGCACAGAGCGTGCCGTCGGCGAGCACGGTGAGGTGGTGCTCCGGGGTGAGCGGCCAGGCCATCCGGTGGTACCGGTCGTTGGTCACCATCCCGGCCCCGCCCGGCCCGGTCACCACCAGGATGCTGCCGCCGAAGGGAACGACCGACCGGATCCGCTCCGGGCCGCCGTCGGGGTGGACCAGTTCCCAGCCGGAGCCGCCCTGCCGCCACAGCGCCGGAAACGACGTCCGGTCCGGGCGCTCCCCGATCAGCCACGCCGTACCCCACGAGTCGATCACCGCCCGGAGCACGGACACCTCGCCGTCGGGCGGGGACACCGCCTGCCGCCACCATCTCCGGCCGCCGTCGGGCGAGATCGCGGCGGACGGCCGGCCGTCGTGCACCCCGGCCACGACGACCTGGTCGTCCCGCGAGGCGACCGTGTTGATTCCGGGTACGTCCGGCTGGGTGGCCAGGGGACGCAGCCGGCGGCCGTCCCACTCGGCGACCTTCCCGGTGGCCTCGACGACCTGGAACCGACCCTGCGCCCCGATCCAGACCGGGGGCGCGGAGCGGGAGTGCGTGAAGGTGGTGCCGCCGTCGGTCGAGGTGTACCAGCCGTGCGGCTCGCTGAGCAGCACGAGCAGATTGGGGGCGGTGTAGAGCTGCTGGTCGGCAGCGGTCGGGCGGGGATGCCGCAGCTTCCGCCAGGACTTGCCGCCGTCGGCGGTGCCGTAGAGCAGGGCCGGGCAGGTGGGACCCGGCGGCGTCCCGTCACACGCGGCGAAGAGGGCGTAACCGTGCCGCGCGTCGGTGAACTCGACGTACGGCCGGTCGTACCGCTCGGGCACGGTGACCCGCACCTGGCGTACCTCGTCGAAGGAGGCCGGCGGCAGCGTCGTCGTCGGTGTCGACGGGACCGGTGGGGTCGGTGGAGCCGGTGGTCGGCGCCGGACGTCGCCGATCGAGCAACCCGCCAGGGCGGGCACGAGCAACAGTGTGACCAGCCACCGACAACTCCGCTCGACCATGGCCCTCCTTCGCGCCGGTACCGTACCGTGACCGCCGTGCGAGTACGTGTCGAACAGACTGCCCTACCAGGAATCGGTGTACGTCACGACCTGTTGACGGAATCCGGACGCCGGCTCGGCGTGGTGTCCCACCGCAACGGCCGACGCGACCTTGTCCTCTATGACCCAGATGATCCCGATTCCTGCCAGCACGACATACCGCTGACCGACGACGAGGCGGAGGCGCTGGCCGACATCCTCGGTGCGTCGCTGATGCTCGGTCAGCTCACCGGGCTGCGGGAGCAGGCCGCCGGGCTGCTCACCGAGCAGATCGCCATCCCGGCCGGGTCGAAGTACGTCAACCGCCGGCTCGGCGACACCAAGGCCCGCACCCGCACCAGCGCCTCCATCGTGGCGGTGCTGCGCGGCGGCGAGGTGATCGTCTCGCCCGCCCCCACCTTCCGCTTCGAGGCCGGTGACGTGGTGGTCGTGGTCGGCAACCGCAAGGGACTCGACGGGGTCACAGCCATCCTCGCCGACAGCGACCCGGACGGCTGAGGCGCGGATGCACGACTTCACGACGCTGCTCATCGAGGTCGGGGCGCTGCTGTTCCTGCTCGGCCTCCTCGGCCGGCTCAGCCGCCGCATCGGCCTCTCCCCCATCCCGCTCTACCTGCTCGCCGGCCTCGCCGTCGGACACGGCGGCATCCTGGACATGCATGCCAGCGAGGAGTTCTTCGCCGTCGGCGCGGAGATCGGCGTCATCCTCCTGCTGGTCATGCTCGGCCTGGAGTACTCGGCGAACGAGCTGGTCGGCAACCTGCGCTCGGCGGCCCCGGCGGGCCTGATCGACGCCGTCCTCAACGCCCTGCCCGGCGCGGCCTTCGCGCTGCTGCTCGGCTGGGACTGGATCGCGGCGGTGGTGCTCGCCGGCATCACCTGGGTCTCCTCGTCCGGGGTGATCGCCAAGGTCCTCGCCGACCTGGGCCGGGTCGGTAACCGGGAGACACCGGTGGTCCTCTCGGTGCTGGTCATCGAGGACCTGGCCATGGCGCTCTACCTGCCGTTGGTCACCGCGCTGCTGGCCGGCGTCGGGCTGTTCGGCGGCGGGATCGCCCTGGCCGTCGCGGTCGGAACGGTGCTGCTGGTGCTGGTCGTGGCGATCCGGTACGGCCACCTCATCTCCACCGCGATGTCCGCGAAGGACCCGGAGGCGCTGCTGCTCGGAGTGCTCGGGATGACCCTGCTGGTCGCCGGGATCGCGGCGAAGCTCCAGGTCTCGGCCGCCGTCGGCGCGTTCCTGGTCGGCATCGCGCTCTCCGGACCGGTGGCGCACCACGCCACCGAGTTGCTCACCCCGCTGCGGGACCTCTTCGCCGCGGTCTTCTTCGTCTTCTTCGGCCTGGTCACCGACCCCCGGGACATCCCGCCCGTCCTGCTGCCGGCGCTCGCCCTGGCCGTGGTGACGATGGGGACGAAGACGATCACCGGTTACCTGGCCGCCCGCCGGGCCGGCATCGCCGAACCCGGCCGCTGGCGGGCCGGGCTCGCGCTGGTGCCCCGGGGGGAGTTCTCCATCGTCATCGCCGGGCTGGCGGTGGCCAGCGGCGAGGTCCCACCGGGGCTGGCCGCACTCGCCACCGCGTACGTGCTGATCACCGTGGTGACCGGGCCGATGCTGGCCCGCCTGCCGGACTTCGCGTGGTTCAAGCAGTGGTTGCGGCGTCGGGCGGCGGCCCGACCGGTGGAACCGGTCCCGGCCCCGGACTGAGTCGACGTCGGCCGGCCGGTCGCCCGGAAGGGGGAACCGGCCCGGCCGGCGGTCGCTGAATCCGTCCCGCCGAGGTCTTCCGCCGTCGCAGCGGCCCGCGCTACCGTTTCGCCCCAGCACACCAGGTTCCCGCGGACACCCGGTACGCCCCGCGGGCACGAGCGGAAGGCTGCCGGTACGTGCCCGAGTCGACGTTCCCCGGCTTCGCCAATCCCGTCGACCCGTCTGCGGCGGAGCTGCGGACGTGGGCCTACCAGCCGGACTCGGTGCCGCTGACGTCGATGCCGCCGGACTGGGACCTGCTCGTCGCCGGTGACCACCTGGTCCCGACCCTGTTCGAGCTGGCCATGGACCCGGCCTGCCCGGCCCGGCGGTTCGCCCTGCACTGTCTCTACATCTACGCCGCCGACGGCATCCGCACCCAGTTCCGCGCCCACCCGAAGCGTCGGCTGCGCAAGCTGGTCGAGCAGGCCGAGCTGACCGGTGACCACCTGGTCCGCACCTGGGCCTACAACGCCCGGGTGCTCATGGACCGGCCCGACCTCTTCGACTATCACGACTGGTGCGAGGGCGGGCTGGTCCGGGAGAACCGCCGGATCGGCTGAGCGGACCCACGCCGGATCGGCTCAGCGGGCCTGCGCCGGGTCGGTGGTCGCCGGACCCGGTCCGGCCCTGGAGTAAAGGGGGACGGACCGGGACCCCCCGTGGATCCCGGCCCGTGGCTCAGGTGCTTCAGCCGCTCTTCCGGCCCTTCTCGCCCGGCCCCGGTGGCGGTGCCGTCCGGTCCGGCCCGGTCTCGTCGCCCTCGGCGGCGTCCCGGCGCTCGACGACCGGGCCGGGCTTGCCGGCGAACCGGCTCCCGGTGATCGCGTCGAACTTTTCCCGCACCGTCTCGGCGACCCGGTCCAGGCGCTCCTCGGCCTGCTGGGCTACCTTCTTCGCCGGTTCCGCCATGCCTCCCCCTCGCCGCCACCCGCCGGGCCTCGCTCGGCCGCGACGGTGGCCCGGTTGGTGCGGACGGGTCCTGTTCAGAGGCTAGCCGGGCGGAGCCGGCCGGCACGGCGGTTCCACGGAACACGACGCCAGCCGCGGTTGCAGGGATCCCCTGCTCATCAAGAAGCGGTAACAGGGGACCCCTGCTACCACCGGTGGCGCCCTGGAAACGCGACCGGCCCGGCCGGCGGCGAATGTGCCGCGCGGCCGGGCCGGGCCAGCTGAGAATCAGCGGTCGGTGGAGCGGCGGGGCCGCCAGACCACCAGTGCGGTGGAGGTGCGGGTGGTGGGGACGATCTCCCGGCCGGGGAAGCGGGCCATCGCCTCCAGTTCGGCGATCCGTCGGTACGCGGCGTCCAGCTCCGCCTCCGTTTCGGCGAGTCGCGCCTGGGCCTGCTCCAGGAGCTGCTCCAGGCCGATGATCCGCTTGATGCCGGCCAGGTTGACCCCGTCGTCCTGGCTGAGCCGCTGCACCTCACGCAGCAGCACCACGTCCCGGACGCTGTAACGGCGACCGCCACCGGCCGCCCGCCCCGCCTGCACCAACCCGAGCCGGTCGTACTGCCGCAGCGTCTGCGGGTGCATCCCCGCCATCCGCGCCGCGACCGAGATCATCAGTACTTTGGCGTCGTAGGCAGGGTCACCCGAGCCGACGAACCCGTCCGCCATCCCGCTCACCTCCGCGTGTACTCCACCGTGCCAACCGAACCCACGCACTGCTAACCCAAGCGACGCACCCGCGCGTCGAGATGTTCCCGAGCCGCCGGCGGAGTCTGCGCCGCGAACTCCTCCAACGCCGCACGGGCCTCGTCGGAGAGCCGGGCCGGGACCACCACGTCCAGGGTGACCAGCAGGTCACCGGCCTGCCCGTCGCGGCGGACCACACCCTTGCCCCGGGCCCGCAGGACCCGACCGCCGGGCGTGCCCGGTGGCACCCGCAGGGTCACCGCCCCGTCCAGCGTGGGCACCCGCAGGTCGGTGCCGAGCGCCGCCTCCGCGAAGGTGATCGGCACGGTCAGGGTCAGGTCGTCCCCGGTCCGCCCGAACAGGTCGTCGGGACGCACCTTCACGTGCACGAAGAGGTCCCCCGCCGGGCCACCTCGCTCGCCCGGCTCGCCCCGGCCGGCCAGCCGGATCTTCTGCCCGTCGGCCACTCCGGCGGGAAACCGGACGTTGAGCGTGCGGGTCTTGGTGACCCCGCCGGTGCCCCGGCACTCGGGACACTTCTCCTCGACGATCGTGCCGACGCCCTGACAGTTGCGGCAGGGCTCGGCGAAGCTGAACGAGCCCTGGTTGCGGGTCACCATCCCCGAGCCGTGGCACTGGGCACAGGTCACCGGTCGGGTGCCGGGCTTGGCCCCGTCCCCGTGGCAGGTGTCGCAGACCCCGGGCGCGCGCAGGGTCAGCGGGAGCGTCACCCCGCGTACCGCGTCGGGGAAGTCCAACGCGACCTCGGCCTCGACGTTCCGGCCCCGGGCCGGACCACGCGGTCGCGCCGGGCCGCCCCCACCACCGCCGGAGAACATCGAACCGAACAGGTCAGAGGGGTTGAAGCCACCGAACCTCCGGTCACCGCCGCCCGCGCCGCCGCCGAACAGGTCGGAGACGTCGAACGGCGCGCCACCGCCCGCGCCCCGGGCGTTGCGCCGAAACGCGCCCGAGCCGAAGAGCGTGCGCATCTCGTCGTACTCCCGACGCCGCTTGTCGTCGGAGAGCACGTTGTACGCCTCGGAGGCGGCCTTGAACCGCTCCTCGGCCTTGGGGTCGTCCGGGTTGTGGTCCGGGTGGGACTCCCGGGCCAGTTTCCGGTACGCCTTCTTGATGTCGTCCGAGGAGGCGGACTTGTCCACGCCGAGCACGGCGTAGAAGTCCTTCTCCAGCCAGTCCTTGGAACTCACCGGTCCACCCCCTTCCACCCGACGTGCACCGGGCCTCCCGTCCACCCGGTGCCGGTGGACAGGAGGACCCGGTCACGGTCTCGTACTACTCCGGATCGGCGACCGCGACCATCGCGGGCCGCAGCAGACGCTCGCCGAGCTGGTAGCCCCGACGCATCACCTGGACGCAGGTCGGCTCGCTGACCTCGGCCGAGGTCTGGTGCGCGACCGCCTCGTGCCGGGTCGGGTCGAAGGGGTCGCCCTGCTCGCCGAAGACGGTGAGGCCGAACTTGCCCAGTGCCGTGGTGAGCTGCTCGGCGACCGTGCCGAACGGGCCCACCAGATCGCCGTGCTCGCGCGCCCGGTCGAGGTCGTCGAGGATCGGCAGCAGCGCGGTGAGCACCGCGCCGGTCGCCTGTTCGCCGACCAGGGCCCGGTCCCGCTCCACCCGCTTGCGGTAGTTGGCGTACTCGGCCGAGACCCGTTGCAGGTCCCGGGTGCGTTCCTCCAGCTCCGCCCGGAGCGCCTCCAGCTCGGCTCCGAGCGGGGCGGCCGGACCGCCGTCGGCCGGTCGCGCCGGGGCGTCCACCACCGGCGCGCCGTCCGAGGCCGTCTCGTCGATGGTCGACTCGACCTCGTCGACCACCACCTCGGCCTCCTCGACCAGGCCCGCCGCGGATTCGGCTCCGTCCCGGGTGGAACCGGCCGGCGTCCCGGAGTCACCCGGCACCGAACCGGGGGTCTCCTCCGGGTCGGCGGCTCGTGGCTTGTCCGTCATGCGGCTACCTCAATCCCTCTGCCGTGGGTTCGGGACGGGGTGGGAGGTCACTTCTTCCCGTCCTCGTCGACGATCTCGGCGTCGACCACGTCGTCGGCACCGGCCTGGGCACCGCCCGGCGCGCCACCGGCGGCTCCGGCCGCACCCGGCTGCTCGCCCTGCTCACCCTGCTGCTGGGCGTAGAGCAGCGAACCGGCCTGCTGGGAGACCTGCGCGAGCCGCTCGTGGGCCGACTTGATCTTCTCGATGTCCTGGCCGCCGAGCGCGCCGCGCAGCTCGCCGAGCGCCTCGTTGATCTGGTCGCGGTTCTCGCCGGGCAGCTTGTCGCCGCTCTCGGCGAGGAACTTCTCGGTCTGCCACTGGAGCGCCTCGGCCACGTTGCGGGTCTCGGCCTCCTCGCGGCGGCGCTTGTCCTCCTCCGCGTGGTCCTCGGCGTCCCGGCGCATCCGCTCGATGTCGTCCTTCGGCAGCGAGGAGCCACCGGTGATCGTCATCTTCTGTTCCTTGCCGGTGCCCAGGTCCTTGGCGTGCACGTTGACGATGCCGTTGGCGTCGATGTCGAAGGTGACCTCGACCTGCGGCACGCCACGCGGCGCGGGCGGAAGGCCGGTCAGCTCGAAGGTGCCGAGCTTCTTGTTGTAGGCGGCGATCTCCCGCTCGCCCTGGAAGACCTGGATCAGCACGGACGGCTGGTTGTCGTCGGCGGTGGTGAACACCTCGGACCGCTTGGTCGGGATGGTGGTGTTCCGCTCGATCAGCTTGGTGAAGATGCCGCCCTTGGTCTCGATGCCCAGGCTCAGCGGGGTCACGTCGAGCAGCAGGACGTCCTTGACCTCGCCCTTGAGCACGCCGGCCTGGAGCGCCGCGCCGACCGCGACGACCTCGTCCGGGTTGACGCCCTTGTTGGGATCCCGGCCGGTGAGCTGCTTGACCAGGTCGGTCACCGCCGGCATCCGGGTCGAGCCGCCGACCAGGATGACGTGGTCGACGTCGGAGACCTTGATCCCGGCGTCCTTGACGGCCTGCTCGAACGGGCCCTTGCAGCGGTCCAGCAGGTCCTGCGTCATCCGCTGGAACTCGGCGCGGCTGAGCGTCACGTCCAGGTGCAGCGGGCCGGCCGACCCGGCGGTGATGTACGGCAGGTTGATGTTGGTGTTGGTGGCGGCGGACAGCTCGATCTTGGCCTTCTCGGCGGCCTCGCGGAGCCGCTGGAGGGCCATCTTGTCCTGGGCCAGGTCGATGCCGTGCTCGCCCCGGAAGGTCTTCACCAGGTGGTCGATGATCCGCTGGTCCCAGTCGTCGCCACCGAGCTGGTTGTCACCGCTGGTGGACTTCACCTCGACGACGCCCTCGGCCAGCTCCAGCAGGGAGACGTCGAAGGTGCCACCACCGAGGTCGAAGACCAGGACGGTCTGCTCCTTGGAACCCTTGTCCAGCCCGTACGCCAGGGCGGCGGCGGTCGGCTCGTTCACGATCCGCAGCACGTTGAAGCCGGCGATCTCGCCGGCCTCCTTGGTGGCCTGGCGCTGGCCGTCGTTGAAGTACGCCGGGACGGTGATCACCGCGTCGGTGATCTGCTCGCCCAGGTACGCCTCGGCGTCCCGCTTGAGCTTCATCAGCGTCCGGGCCGAGATCTCCTGCGGGGTGTACTTCTTGCCGTCGATGTCGACGGTCCAGTTGGTGCCGATCTCCCGCTTGACCGACCGGATGGTCCGGTCCGGGTTGGTCACCGCCTGACGCTTGGCGACCTCACCGACGAGCACCTCGCCGTTACGGGCGAACGCGACGATCGACGGGGTCGTACGCGAGCCCTCAGCGTTGGCGATGACGGTGGGCTCACCGCCCTCGAGAACGCTGACGCAGGAGTTCGTCGTGCCGAGGTCGATACCGACCGCACGTGCCATCTTCGCTTCCTCGCTTCGTTACGTTGAGCAGGTGACGGGCACCGCCCGGAGAACACCCACCGCAAGTTGAGTGGACTTGACTCAATAGTGCCATGCCCGTCGCGATCGTCAAGTCGAGGTTGAGCCGACCCGACGCAACCCTTAACACCGGACCCCGCTGTTGTCTTCCCTTGCACCAGTCGGGCACGCTTTAGCGGTGACGACGCACGGGGAATCGGCCACCCACTCCGGCGCGCCCGCCGTCGCCGCCCGCACCGGACCAGCCACCGCCGCGGAGGACCCGACCGGGACACCCGGGGGCGACCTGTCGGTCGCCCTCGCCGGTCTGCGCGCCGCGACCACGGCCGCCCGCTTCCCGCTCGACCTGCCCACCGCCGAGCCGGCCCGGCGCAACACCGCTGCCCTCACCGACCAGCTCGACGACTATCTCCTGCCCCGGCTCGCCCGGCTCGACGCCCCGCTGCTGGTGGTGGTCGGCGGTTCCACCGGCGCGGGCAAGTCGACCCTGGTCAACAGCCTGGTCCAGGCCCGGGTCAGCGCCGCCGGGGTGCTCCGGCCCACCACCCGGTCGCCGGTGCTGGTCTGCAACCCGGCCGACTCGGGCTGGTTCCGCCAGGGCGAGCTGCTGCCCGGGCTGACCCGGACCAGCGAGCCCAGCGAGGACCCGCGCACCCTGCAACTGGTCACCGCGCCCGCGCTCCCGGCCGGGCTGGCCTTCCTCGACGCGCCGGACATCGACTCGGTGGTCGACGCCAACCGGGCGTTGGCCGGGCAGCTCCTCGCCGCCGCCGACCTCTGGCTCTTCGTCACCACCGCCGCCCGGTACGCCGACGCCGTTCCCTGGGAGCTGCTGCACAACGCCCGGGCCCGGGGAGCGGCCATCGCCCTCGTCCTGGACCGGGTGCCGGCGGAGGCCACCGAGGAGGTCTCCGCCCACCTCGCCGAGATGCTCGCCACCCACGACCTCGGCGCGGCCCCCCTCTTCGTCCTGCCCGAGACGCAGGTCGACGGGCAGGGACTCCTGCCGGAACGGGTGACCGCACCCCTCGGTGAGTGGTTCGCCCGGCTCGCCGCCGACGCGGAGGCCCGCGCCGCCGTGGTCCGGCAGACCCTCGACGGCGCGCTCGCCGCGCTCGGCCCGATCACCGAAACGCTCGCCGAGGCCGCCGATGAGCAGGCCACCGCCGCCGACGCGCTCGACGACCGGGTACGCGGCGCGTACCGCGGTGCCCGGCGCACCGTCGAGCAGGGCCTCTCCGACGGTCGGCTGCTCCGGGGTGAGGTGCTGGCCCGCTGGCAGGAGTTCGTCGGCACCGGTGAGTTCTTCCGCACCCTGGAGGCGCGGATCGGACGGTTCCGCGACCGCGTCGTGGCGGCGGTCACCGGGCGACCGGCCCCCGCCAACGAGCTGCGCGACGCCATCGAGTCCCAACTGGTCACCCTGCTGCGCGGGGTGGCCGCCGAGGCGGCCGAGAACGCGTACACCGGGTGGCGGGCCCACCCGGCCGGCGCGGCGCTGCTCGACCCGGACCTGGCGCACGCCTCCGCCGACCTGCCCGAACGCGCCGAGCGGATGGTCCGTGACTGGCAGCGGGGCGTGCTGGACCTGGTCCGCACCGAGGGCGGGGACAAACGCTTCGTCGCCCGGACGGCGGCGTACGCGGTCAACGCCACCGGCCTCGCCGTGATGATCGCGGTGTTCGCCTCGACCGCCTTCGTGCCGACCGGCCTGGAGGTGGCCACCGGGGCGGGCACCACGGTCGCCGCGCAGGCCGTCCTCCAGGCTATCTTCGGCGACCAGGCGGTCCGCAACCTCGCCCGCCGCGCCCGGGCCGACCTGCTGGAACGGGTCGACACGCTGCTCGACGAGGAGGCCGCGCGGTTCCTCGCCCGTACCGCGAGCGCCCGGCCGGAGGCGGACACCGCCGCCGACCTGCGGGCCGCCGCCGCGCGGGTGGCCGACGCCCGGGAGCGCGGCGACCTGGACGTGACCCGGTGACCGGGATCGTCGGCCGGATGCGGGAGGCGCTCCGGGGCGGGCAGCGGGTCGACCCGGACGACCTGATCACCCGCCTCGACGCGGTCCGCCGGTTCCTCACCGCCGTCGACGGGCATCTTCCCGACGAACGGCTCGTCCCGGCGCACACCCTGGTCGAACGGGCCGGCACCCGGCTCGCCCTCTCCCGTGACCACACCGTGGTCGCCCTGGCCGGGGCGACCGGCAGTGGCAAGTCCAGCCTGTTCAACGCGCTCGCCCGGCTGGACCTCTCCCCGGTCGGGGTGCGCCGACCCACCACCGGCGTGGCGCACGCCTGCGTGTGGGGGCCGCTGGACGGCGCGAACCGGCTGCTCGACTGGATCGGCGTGCTGCCCCGGCACCGGTTCATCCGGGAGAGTGCCCTGGACGGCGACGACGAGTCCGCCCTGCACGGTCTCGTCCTGCTCGACCTGCCCGACTTCGACTCGGTGCAGCACGCCCACCGGCTGGAGGTGGACCGGCTGCTCGGCCTGGTCGACCTGGTCATCTGGGTGGTCGACCCGCAGAAGTACGCCGACCGGCTGGTGCACACCGCCTACCTGCGCGAGTTCCACCGGCACCGGGACGTCACCCTGGTCGTGCTCAACCAGGCCGACCGGCTGCCCCCGGCCGAGGTGCCCCGGGTCCTCGACGACCTGCGCCGGCTGCTCGACGCCGACGGCCTGACCGGGGTGCCGCTGCTCGCCACCACCGCCGTGGACCCCTCCGGCACCACCGAACTGCGGGCCAGCCTGGAGTCGACGGTCGCCGAGCGGCAGGCGTCCCTGCGACGGCTGGCCGGCGACGTCGACACCGTCGTGGAACGCCTCGCCGACCTGGTCGGCCCGGAACCGGCCGGCACCGGGCCGGGCGCTGCCGGCACCCGTGCCCTGACCGACGCGCTGGCCGGGACGGCCGGGGTGCCGGCGGTGACCACGGCGGTCGAGCAGGCGTACCGGCACCGGGCGACGGGGGCCACCGGCTGGCCGCTGGTCCGTGGCTGGCGGCACCTGCGACCGGACCCGCTGCGTCGTCTGCACCTGCCCGGCTCTGGCGGGCCAGTCGGCTCGGGCGGGCCGGCCGACGAGCCGACCGCGAGACCGGTCGCCGCGACCTCCGTGCCCGACCCGACGGCCGCCCAGCGCTCGGCGCTGGGGCTGGCCGTCCGGGCGGTGGCCGAGCAGGCCGGGGGCGAACTGCCGGTGCCGTGGCCGGCGGCGGTCACCGGTGCGGCGCGGTCCCGCCTCGGCGACGTGCCGGACGCGTTGGACCGGGCGGTCGCCGGCACCGACCTCGGCGTGCCGGAGCAGCCCCTGTGGTGGCGGCTGGTCGGCGCGCTCCAGTGGCTGGTGACCCTCACCGCCGTCGCCGGGCTGGCCTGGCTGGTGCTCGGGTACGCGCTGGGTGCCCTCGGCCTGCCCGATCCGGACGAGCCGATGGTCGGCGAGGTGCCGCTGCCGACGCTGCTGTTCCTCGGCGGGCTGCTCGCCGGACTGCTGGTCGCGGCGGTGACCCGGCCGGTCGTCCGCTGGGCGGCCCGGCGCACCCGGCTCCGTGCGGAGCGACGGCTCACCGCCGCCGTCGCGGGGGTCGGCGAGGAGCACGTGCTGACCCCGGTCCGCACGGTGCTCACCTCGTACACCGACGCGCGGGACGCGCTGCGGGTGGCGGCCGGAAAGAAGTGATCCCGGCCTTCCTCCCACCGGGGTTCCGGCGGCGTAGGGTCGATCCATGGCCACGCCTCACACCCCCTACGACGCGGTACTGCACGCAGCCCGCGACGTGAGCCGGCTCGACTGCGCCCTCGACGCCGAGATGCTCGGCACGGCTCTGCTCGGCAGCGTCTACGCGGTCGCGGAGTCCGACCGCAGCACGGCCGTCCGGGAGTTCGTGAGCGGCTTCCTCGCCGCCACGACCCGTCGGCGGACCGCCTCGGCCACCACCATCCGGCGGGTCTTCGCCCGCCTCGTGCCGGACGCCGAGGGCGCCGACCGGGTCAAGCCCGGCGCGCAGGCCCCGTCCTGGTCCGACCAACTCGGCCGGGTGCACCTCACCGGCTGCTGGGCCTACGGCGACGTGTACGGCGACCAGACCTCCTACCTCGCCACCTTCGCGTACGACGAGGCGGCCGGCGGGCCGGAGCACGCCGTGGTCGCCCTGGTCGACCACAACATCGGCATCACCAAGGACATCTTCGTCGGCGGACCGGCCGAACGGATCCTGGAGCAGGTCCGGCAGATGTGCGCCACCGACGAGCTGACCTGGTTCCGGACGGAGGACCCGGCCCGGCTGCACGGCGAGGTGTCCCGCCACCTGGCGATCACCGACGACATCGGCGACCTGCCGGGCGAGGGATCACTCGCCACCGACCGGACGATCGCCGGAGCCCGGCTGGCCCTGTTGCCCCGCCCCGTCCGGGCGTCGGTGGATCCGGAACCGCTCACCCCGGCGGAGCGCACCGCGCTGGTACGACAGTTCCTCGCCTCGCCGGAGGCCGCCCGGTTCGGCCTCGACACCATGGACGGCCCCGAGCTGGCGTCCCTGCACTTCTGCCTGAGCCTGCTGCTGGACCACGCGGCGAGCTTCCCGGACGCCGACCCGCTGCGGTGGAGCCCGACGGTGGCCGAGCTGTTCCTGCTCGACTGGGTGCACCGGCGGGCCGTGCTGGACATGGACGACGCGGCGATGCTTCCCCGGGTGCTGCGCGGCTGGGCCGCGTACGCCGCCCGCCGGCGTGGTCTCCCCGAGCCCGCGGCCAGCCAGACGGACACCGCGATCGAGGAGATGGTCCCGGAGTTCGCCCGCCTCTACAGCACCGGCGAGCGGCGCAGTCCGGCGACGGCGGCGGTGGCCCAGCTGATGGCCGACGGCGTCGACCCCGACGATCCGGAGGCCCTGGACGCCTGGATCGAGGCCAACCGCCACCACCTCACCGACGACTGAGGTGCCTGCCCCCGCCGCTCTGCCGACACCGGGCGCGGCTAGGCGCGGCTACTCGGTTCCGGTGACGAGTGCCAGGTGGCGGGCGGCGACGGAGAGGGTGATCCGCTGCCCCCAGGCCAGGGTGAGTCGGTCCGACTCCAGGCCGTCGGCGAAGGCGACCAGGCCGTCGGACTCGGCGGTCAGTTCCAGGCTGCCGTCCGTGCCCAGCCGACCGGCGGTGAGGTCGGCCCCGGTGACCGGGGACGGCCAGGCCTCGCGGACGAACCAGCAGAGCGCCGGCTCGTCCGGGGTGGGCAGCCGGGGCGGTCCCGGGCGGTCCCGGGCGATCGACGCGCACCAGCCGGTCGCCCCGGTGCCGCTGCCCACCACCAGGCCGGAGGAGGACTGCCGCTCCTGTCGCGTCCGACCGGCGGCGGTCTCGGCGAGCAGGTAGCGGGCGGACTGGTGGGAGACGTGCCCGACGTACACCTCGTTGAGGCCGACCAGCTCCTGGCCGTCGTCCAGGACGGCGCGCACCATGGTCCGCCGTTCGGTGGCGGCGCGCCCGGCGGCGACCGCGCGGAGCAGGCCGGCGACCGCGTCGGGACTGGAGCGGACCAGGATCCCGGCGTTGCGCCCCGGATCGGGATCGACCCCGACGACCGGCTGCCGGTCGAGGTACTTGGCGACGTTGGCGACCAGCCCGTCCGGGCCGACGGCGACCACGACGTCCTCCGGGGCGAAGAGGAAGCGGGGCAGGTCGTCCCGGTCGACCGAGCCGCGCCGCCAGTCGGCCGGTACGGCAGCGCCGACCGTGGTCAGCGCCGTCTGGAGCAGTTCGTGCCGGTGGACGACCTCGGCCAGGTCAGCGCCGCGGGCCTTCAGGTACCAGGCCGCCGCGGCGCGGGTGCCGTGCCGCGCGAGCAGTTCGTCCAGTTCACTGCGCCGGCTGACGACCACGACCCGGGGGGCCAGGGTGGCGCTCACCGGTCACTCCCACCGATGCGGGTCAGCAGGTCGGCGAGCAGGTCCGGGGTGACGGTGAGCTGACCGATCTGCGGCAGCTGACCGGCCAGGTCGCGCAGCGCGAGGGCGTGCAGCACCTCGACCGGCAGCTGGGCGTACGCGGCCAGCCTGGCCGCCTCGGACTCGGCCTCGGCCTGGCCGAGTGCGCGTACCCCGTCGGCCTTGGCGGCGGCGAGGACGCGCTCCTTCTCGGCCTCGGCGGTGGAGAGCACCCGGGCGCGTTCGGCGGCGGCCGCGTTGGCGACCTTCTCGCGTTCCGCCTTGCCCTGGGCGGTGGCGAGTTCGGCGGTGGCGTCCAGCTCGGCCCGGCGGCGGGTGTTCGCGCCGTGTTGCTCCACGAGCTGCTGTTCCCGGCGGGCCAGCTCGATCTTGTTCTGGAGTTCGTTCTCCGCGATCGAGCGTTCCTGCTCGACGGCTTGGGCCCGGCGGGCGTACGTGGCCCGGTCGGCGTCGACCTGCACCGCCTCGCGGGTGGGGGTCTGGAGGGCCCGTTCCAGTTCCGGTTCGGGACGGATGGCGACCACCCGGGCACTGACCACGGCGACCCCGATGTCGGCGAGTCGGGGTTCGGTGCCGAGGGTGGCCGAGACCGCCTCCCGCACCGGGGCGATGGTGGTGAGCGCCTCGGCCAGCGGGACCCGGGCGAGCAGGTCGAGGGCGGGTTGCTGGGCCAGTTCGGCGAGGAGCGTGGCGACCTGGTCCAGTGGTCGTGCCCGCGCCGCGCCGGTGCGCGGGTCGACGGAGAAGTCGAGCCGGGTGGCGGCGAGCGCCGGGTCGGCCACCCGGTAGGTCACGGTGGCCTGCACGGTGACGTCCGCGAAGTCCCCGGTACGGGCGTGGAAGAGCAGGGGCAGTTCCCGGTCGTCGACCGGCACCTCGCTGAGCACGGCGTGCAGCGGTCGGTACCAGAAGGACAGCCCGGTGCCCTCCCTGCGCACCCGGCCGCCGGCGGAGTGCCGGACCCAGCTCGTCGGGGTGCCGCGCAGGTGTCGCAGGAAGAGTCGCCGCGAGACGTCAGCCATGATCGTCCTCCCCTTTTTCGTCTCTACGACGATAAAGTCTCTGGTAGATTATCGTCAAGGTGGTGATAAACACGTGACCGAGTACCCGCCGTTCGCGGTGACCGCCGATCTGGTGGTGCTGACCGTCCGCGCCGACGAGCTGAACGTGCTGCTGGTACGGCGGGGAGTCCCGCCGTACGAGGGCTGCTGGGCGCTGCCCGGCGGGTTCGTCGGCATCGACGAGGACCTGCCCGACGCGGCCACCCGCGAGCTGGCCGAGGAGACCGGCCTACCCGAACCGGCCGGGCACCTGGAACAGCTCGGCACGTACGGCCACCCGATCCGGGACCCGCGCGGCCGGGTGGTGACCGTCGCCTGGCTCGCCCTCCTCCCGGACCTGCCGGCCCCGGTCGCCGGGTCGGACGCGGCCGCCGCCGACTGGGTGCCGGTCAACCGGCTCGACCGGGAACGGCTCGCCTTCGACCATGGGCGGATCCTGGCCGACGGGCTGGAACGGGCCCGGGCCAAGCTGGAGTACACCCCGCTGGCGACGGCGTTCTGCCCGCCCGAGTTCACCGTCGCCCAACTGCGCGCGGTCTACGAGACGGTCTGGGACACCGCACTCGACCCGCGCAACTTCCACCGCAAGGTGACCGGCACTCCCGGGTTCGTCGAGTCGGTGGGGCGGAGCACGGCGGGCGAGCGGGGCCGTCCGGCCCAACTCTTCCGGCGCGGCCCCGCCACCCTGTTGCACCCGCCGATGCTCCGCCCACCGGGCACGGGGCTCAGTGCAGGGGCATGAAGACGGTGACCGCGACGAGGGCACCGAGAGCGGCGCCGGCCACCACCTGGCCGACGGTGTGGTCGCCCAGGCGTACCCGCGACCAGCCCACCAGAGCGAGCAGAGGGAAGCCGACCAGCAGTCCCGGTCCGAAGGTCGACGCCAGGACGACCAGCGCCCCCGCGGCCACCGCCGAGTGGATCGACATCTTCCACCAGTGGCTCACCGACACCGCCACCACCAGCCCGACCACCCCGGCGGCGACCAGGGCGAGCACCGGCCGGGGCGCGCCGAGCGCGGCGAGCAGGGCGAGTCCGCCGGCCGCCGACGCGAGCCCGACCAGCAGTGGGATCCGGCGCTGCTCGCGGATCCGGACGTGGTGGTCGGTGAGCCGGCCCCGGCGCACCCCGCCGAGGATGTAGGCGATCGGGATGCCGCTGGCAAAGACGGTGGCGAGCAGCCCCCAGACCAGACCGCCCGGACCGCTGCGGGCGCTGTGCCAGCCGACCGCGACGAGCAGGACGGTGACCAGCACCGCCGGGGCGGTGGCCTCGGTGACGACCCGCGCAAGCCAACCGCCCGCGCCGGACGTACCGTCCGGTGTCGCGGTCCGGTCGTCTGACGTGCTCAGGGTCCGGTCACCGGACCGCCCGGAGCGGACGGCGGCGGAACGGGAGACGGCGACGGGGCGGCCGGCGACGGAAGGCAGGTCGCACCGGTCGCCTCGGCGCAGATGTCACTCGGTGTCGGGGTGGGATCCGGGGACGGCGTGGGTTCCTGGCCTGGCCCCGGGGACTCGGTCGGGGCCGGCGTCGTCGGCGTGGGCGCCGCCGTGGGGCGGGGCGTCCGGGTCGGTGCGGGCTTGGACGGAGCCGGCGGCCGGGCCGGCGGTGCCGTCCGCTGGTGCGCCGACGGTGGCACGCCCCCGACCGGGACGGTGGACGGGGTGCCACCGACCGGCGAGTGGATCGGGGCGGCGACGGCCGGGGACGCCGGGCGGGGCGGCCCGATAACCACCGGTCCTCGCGAGGGCGTCGGGAGGAACGGGGTGTCGGCGTTCGGCAACGAGGTGCCCCCCACGGTGGCCGATCCGGCGCTGATCGCGGCCAGGATCGGCATGGAGGCGGTGCCGGCGAGCAGGGCGACGGTGAACAGGTAGCCGCGCGTCGGCCCGGGGAAGCCCGGGGCGCGGTGCGCGCCGACGACCCGCCGGTAGCCCGACACCGATCCCGGAGCCCGACCATGGACCTCACCGGTGGCACGGCGCCGGCCGGGCAGCGAAGGACCGGAACCGTCGTTCTCGGACACCGTGGCCCCTCCTCCTGGTCGGGTCGCAGGGCGAAACGGGACGAGCCGCTCCCCGGCGGTCGTCTCTCCCCCGGATCAGCCTGGACCAGTCACCCTCCGTCCGCCACCCTGCACAGCGTGTCGACACACCCTTTCGCCCGGCACCCGTGTCGTCCCCGCGCCGGAGCCGCCCGGACCCGGCGATCGGACGGCCTGTCGTCGATCAGGGCGGGCGTAGTGTGGGCCCGCTCACCTCGTTCTGCGAATATGGACCAACGACGGCGACGCAGCCGTGGCCCCCGCACACCCGCGGAGGCTCGGCCGGCTGCCGTCGCTCCCGAACCGGGTTCGGCCAGAATCCGGCTCACGCCGCACGGCAACCCCCACAAAGGGGCCAGGGGCGGCTGCCAGGAGACCCCCCGGCACCTGCCGGGCGGGCGCACGAGTTGCGCGGTCGGGCAATCCCCGGTGCCGGCGCAGACACGACAGGGAGAGACGGATGGCAAAGGGCGACCCCGGGGTCACCACCCGCAGCAGACGGGCGGCACCCAGATCCAAGCGGGCCGCGGCGAAGGGCGCCGACCCGGAGCTGGTGCAGTTGCTCACCCCCGAGGGTGAGCGGATCGAGAGCGTCACCGGTCCGGACGGTGTCGAGTACCGCGTCGACTTCTCCGACGAGGAGTACCGCGGTCTCTACCGGGACCTGGTGCTGGTGCGGAAGCTGGACGCCGAGGCGACCGCGTTGCAGCGGCAGGGCGAGCTGGGCCTCTGGGCCAGCCTGCTCGGCCAGGAGGCGGCCCAGGTCGGCTCCGGGCGGGCGCTGCGTACGCAGGACATGGCCTTCCCCACCTACCGGGAGCACGGTGTCCTCTACTGCCGGGGCATCGACCCGATCATGCCGCTCGGCCTCTTCCGTGGTGTCGACCAGGGCGGTTGGGACCCGAACGAGTTCAAGTTCAACATGTACACGATCGTGATCGGGGCGCAGACCCTGCACGCGACCGGGTACGCCATGGGCGTCGCCATGGACGGTCGGACCGGCGGCGACGACGGCGAGGCGGTGATCGCCTACTTCGGGGACGGGGCGACCAGCCAGGGCGACGTCAACGAGGCGTTCGTCTGGGCCAGCGTGTTCAACGCGCCGCTGGTCTTCTTCTGCCAGAACAACCAGTACGCGATCTCCGAGCCGCTGGAGCGGCAGACCCGCGTGCCGCTCTACCGCCGCGCCGCCGGCTTCGGCTTCCCCGGCGTACGGGTGGACGGCAACGACGTGCTCGCCTCGTACGCGGTGACCCGGCACGCGCTGGACAACGCCCGGAACGGGCAGGGCCCGAGCCTGATCGAGGCGTACACCTACCGGATGGGCGCGCACACCACCTCCGACGACCCGACCCGGTACCGGATCGCCAGCGAGGTCGAGGCCTGGCAGGCCAAGGACCCGATCGCCCGGATGAAGGCGTTCCTGGAGAAGCAGAAGATCGCCGACGCCGACTTCTTCGCCGAGGTCGACGAGCAGGCCCGCCGCGAGGCGGTGGACCTGCGGGAACGGGTGCTGGCCATGCCGGATCCGGAACCGGTGACGATGTTCGACCACGTCTACCCCAACGGGTCCCCCGAGCTCGACGAGCAGCGGGCGCAGTTCACGAAGTACGAGGCCTCGTTCGAGGGGGGTGCCCACTGATGGCCACGGAGACGCTCTCCATCGGCAAGGCCCTCAACACCGGCCTGCGCAGGGCCCTGGAGCAGGACTCCAAGGTCGTCATCATGGGCGAGGACGTCGGCAAGCTCGGCGGCGTCTTCCGGATCACCGACGGGCTCCAGAAGGACTTCGGCGACCAGCGGGTGATCGACACCCCGCTGGCCGAGTCCGGGATCATCGGCACCGCGGTCGGCCTGGCCATCCGGGGCTACCGGCCGGTCTGCGAGATCCAGTTCGACGGCTTCGTGTACCCCGCCTAC
Organism: Micromonospora sp. NPDC050187; assembly: GCF_044459745.1. Classification (NCBI taxonomy): domain Bacteria; kingdom Bacillati; phylum Actinomycetota; class Actinomycetes; order Micromonosporales; family Micromonosporaceae; genus Micromonospora; species Micromonospora sp. NPDC050187. The sequence goes on along the minus strand of NZ_JBITJH010000005.1, from coordinate 2,342 downwards.
GACCAGATCGTGTCGCAGGTGGCGAAGATGCACTACCGCTCGCGCGGCAAGTTGAACATCCCGATGGTGATCCGCATCCCGTTCGGCGGGGGCATCGGCGCGGTGGAACACCACTCCGAGTCGCCGGAGGCGTACTTCGCGCACACCGCCGGGCTCAAGGTGGTCTCCTGCGCCAGCCCGCAGGACGCGTACGTGATGATCCAGCAGGCCATCGCCTCGGACGACCCGGTCGTCTTCCTGGAGCCGAAGCGGCGCTACTGGGAGAAGGGTCCGGTGGAGCTGGACGCCCCGCTGTCGGAGGCGTACCCGCTGCACGCGGCCCGGGTGGTGCGGCCCGGCACGGATGTCACCGTGCTGGCGTACGGCCCGATGGTGCGGACCTGCCTGGACGCGGCGACCGCCGCCGCCGAGGACGGCCGCGAGCTGGAGGTCGTCGACCTGCGCACGCTCTCCCCGCTGGACCTGGGTCCGGTGTACGAGTCGGTGCGGCGCACCGGGCGCTGCGTGGTCGTGCACGAGGCGCCGGGCAACCTGGGCCTGGGCGCGGAGATCGCGGCCCGGATCACCGAGGAGTGCTTCTACTCCCTGGAGTCCCCGGTGCTGCGGGTGACCGGCTACGACACTCCCTACCCGGCGGCCCGGGTCGAGGAGGAGTACCTGCCCGACCTCGACCGGGTGCTCGACGGCGTCGACCGCACCTTCGGCTGGTGAGCGGCATGTCGCGGATCAAGGAGTTCAACCTGCCCGACCTGGGCGAGGGGCTGACCGAGGGCGAGATCCTGGCCTGGCTGGTCAAGGTCGGGGACACCATCGAGCTGAACCAGCCGATCGTCGAGGTCGAGACGGCCAAGGCGGCGGTGGAGATCCCGGCGAAGTGGGCCGGACAGGTGAAGTCGATCTTCCACCCGGAGGGCTCCACGGTCGAGGTCGGTACGCCGATCATCGCGATCGACACCGACCCGGGCGCCGGGCCGATCGAGGAGGAGCCCACCCCCACCCCGTCGGCCGCGGCGCTGGCGGCGGTGGACGTGGCCCCGAGCGAGGGTGCGGTCGAGCCCGGCCTGATCGGTGGCCCCGCCCCGGGCGGCCGGACCGCCGTGCTGGTCGGCTACGGGCCACGCAGCACGGCAGCCAAGCGCCGCCCGCGCAAGGCGACCGGCCAGGTTCCGGCACAGGCCACACCGACCGCGTCGGCGCAGCCCGTGGCCGCCGCGCCGACGGCGCCGGTCGCGCGTACCGCCCCGGCCGCGCCCCGCACCGCCCCGGCGGCCAACGGGCACGGGACCGCCGGTGCGCTGGTGCTGGCCAAGCCGCCGGTACGCAAGCTCGCCCGAGACCTCGGGGTCGACCTCACCACGCTGACCGGGTCGGGCCCGCTCGGCTCGATCACCCGGGAGGACGTCCAGCAGGCGGCGGACGGGGCCACGACGGCGGCGTCGACCGCGGTGGCCGCCCCGGCGACCACGGCGGCGGCCTTCGGCGCGGATCGCGAACGGCGGATCCCCGTCAAGGGCGTGCGCAAGCTCACCGCCGAGAACATGTCCGCGTCGGCGTTCACCGCCCCGCACGTCACCGAGTTCCTGACCGTGGACGTGACCCGGGCGATGAAGGCGCTGGACCGCCTCCGCGCCCGGCGGGAGTGGCGGGACGTCCGCGTCTCGCCGCTGCTGCTGGTCGCCAAGGCGGTGCTGCTGGCGGTCCAGCGGCACCCGATGGTCAACTCGACCTGGGCCGGCGACGAGATCGTGGTCAAGGAGTACGTCAACCTGGGCATCGCGGCGGCCACCGAGCGCGGCCTGATCGTGCCGAACATCAAGGACGCCGGGCGGCTCTCGCTGCGGGAGCTGGCCGACGCGATGACCGCCCTGGTGCAGACGGCGAAGGCGGGGAAGACCTCTCCGGCCGACATGTCCGGCGGCACGCTGACCATCACCAACGTGGGCGTGTTCGGGGTGGACACCGGTACGCCGATCCTGCCTCCGGGCGAGTCGGCCATCCTGGCGTTCGGCGCGGTGCGCGAGATGCCCTGGGTGCACAAGGGCAAGGTCAAGCCGCGTCAGGTGACGACGCTGGGGCTCTCCTTCGACCACCGGATCATCGACGGCGAGCTCGGGTCGAAGTTCCTGCGGGACATCGGTGACTTCCTGACCGATCCGGAGGCGGCGCTGCTCGCCTGGACCTGACACGTCCACGGCTACGACGGCCGGGGGGCCCGGGGTTAAACCCCCCCCCCCCCCCGCACCCGAATGTCCCCACAAAACACCGCGCAAACCCCCCGCAAACAAACATAGTTGGGCGGGTGTGCCCCCACAACCAGTATTAGTTTGTAAACCGCACGGATA